>NZ_UCNW01000011.1 GCF_900474185.1 Synechococcus sp. UW69
TCGGTGGGGTAGACGTCGGAGAACTGGGTGACGCTGGTCACCTGATCAGCGGAAGCCGCGTAATCAGAAACGCCGTTGATGTTCAGCTCGGCGGCATTTGCTGCTGGGCTGTTGACAACAGCCAAAGGGGCCAGAAGGCCAAGGGCAGCAGGAGCCACCAGCAGTTGCCGGCAAAGCTTCATGGATAGGAAGAGACAAAAAAACCCCAGATGCGATCGCTGGGGTCAAAGGTTGCAAAAGGAATGCTTCCGATCAGTCTATCAGGGCCACCCAGGCAAAGGCCATGCCGATCCCCATCCAGATCCCAGCACCCAGCCGCTGGCCTTGGGAGCCAAGACGTTCCAGCAGCCCTTTGGACCATGCCGCCACCAGCAGAAGCAAGGCTCCCTGGCCTAACAGCAGGCCAAGGAAATACGTCAGTAGAGGCGTGGCTTCAGCCCCAAAGATCGTGCTGCCCAGTAGAAAGCCATGGAGGGCGATCAACGGGCACAACCAGAACGGTGACAGCACGGTGAGGGCAATCAATCCCTCCGCAACAAGGCTGAGAGACACCAGAGCTTCTGCCCAAGGCGCAATCGCATCAGGCAGCGGAATGAACTGCGAAAGCACACTGCCACCGAGGCCAAGGGCCAGAAGCGGTACCACCCAGGCCAGAGGGCGTTTCAGCCCGATCAAGGCGATCGCCAACAGGAACAAAAGATGGTCAGGACCCAGGAGCGGGTGCCCGATGCCACTGATCAAGCCCTGCCAAGCAGTCAGTGCTGAGCTGTCACCCATGCCGAAGGGATGGTGCGCAAACGCCGGACTGGCGATCAAGACAACTGCCGTAAGTGACGTGGCAGCAATCTGAAATGGCCTCCGAAAGGCCAAGGGCAAAAAATTCAAAGTCGATCCTCGTCGGTGTTGTCCTGGCGGGCGTTCTGACTGACGTCGGCGGAGCCGACGTTTCACAGCTGCGGGACAGCGACGGATTTTCACCGCTCTTTCCCCGTTTCCATCAGCGGCTGATCCCCGCTGATACCAGCATTTCACTATAAGGATGAGATTCGTGCTGAACAAAAAAATCCCCTGACCGGTCAGCCAGCCAGGGGAAACATTTGAGTCGAGCGTTCTCAGCTCTGCCACGAGCTGGGGGTTAAGGCCTTCAGGACCAGCCTTTTACCGACTGGGATTCGACATAAGCAGCAACATCAGCAATTTCAGCTGCGCTCAGATTTGGGCCAAAAGCAGGCATACCGTTTTTGCCATTGGTCACCTGATAAGCGATGGCCTCTTCATGACCCTCGTTGTAGTTGGCGAGATAAGCCTTGAGGTCATCCTGTTGGAGGGTGCGCTGACCATTCACAACGTTGCCGCCGCCGATATGGCAAGCCGCGCAATTGGCGGAGAACACTTGCTCACCATGGGCAGCATCTGCAGCAAATACCATGGATGGAGCGATCAATGCGATCAAAGCGGCCAGGGCCAAAGAAAGAAAGTGACGCATGAATGAGTGTTTTGACTCAAGCAACTTGATTCAGAGACCTCACTAAAGCCCCAGAAAAACACCGTTCTTCACTTTTTATACGTTGAGATGTAATGGATAACTCTGCAGAATGGCGAATGTGTCATGGGGCTCTTAAGCCATTGAGAGCACTCCTGATTGGCCTAGTGGCAGTGTTTGTGGTGATTCTTCCTGGGCACCCGGCCTCAGCCTGTGTGGAGGGCTTGGCCTGGGGAATGCCTCTGGAGCAGGTGGATGCTCATTTGGGTCAGGCGAAACCCATCGGAGATCGTCCCCAGGAAAGATTTGAAGTTCAAGATGTGATGCTTGATCGGCTGCCTGTCTCCCGCGTCACGTTTGAGTTGAGCCAGTCCCAGGGCTTGCAATGGCTCGCCTACGAATTCGCGATCGATGACATGACGGAAGTGCTGGCCGGATTGCGGGCCCGCCATGGCTCACCACTCAGCACGAGTGTTGAAGAAGCGGACCACAACGATCAGATTTGGGTCTGGAACACAGGGGAAGACCTGATCACAGCTGTTAAACGGAAGGCCAATGAAGAGCAGAAATTCCTGCTCTCCTATCGCCCAAGTCGCCTGCATCCGCAGACGCTCTAAAGAACTCCTTACTGGACCACCTCTGCCGCATGAAAATTCCAGGAGTCACCGTCCTCCAGCCATAACTCCCAAGCCAATCGTCGGCCACGTTTAAGGCGAAGCTGACCACCAAAGCCAGCCGGGGAAGGCTGATACAACTCGGTGATGTCATCGACAGGATGACCATCCCGAGTGAGCACCTCCTCCACCGCCTCTCCAAGCCGGGCCGTCAAGTCGCACCGCAGCTCATCAATCGTCACGATTGCTGGCTCGAAAAATCGAGCACCAGATCGCCGACGTCATCGCGACTGATCTGAAACCCGAACCCATCAACAGTTCCTGACCACAAGCCTGCATCGAGATCAGCCTCGACCCCCTGCAGCTGCTCCACCTTGTGATCGAAGAGGAGGCCGAAGCAATGGGCGGCGACCTGGGCGGCCTGGGACGCATCCATCTCATCGAGTTCATGGGCCTCCACCGGACACCCGTCGAGCAGTTCGGCATCGATCACGTTGCCGGAACCGACATCCTCAACAAGAGCTCGCAATCCAGCCAGGTCGTTCATTGCAGCCGCCGTTGAACCAACACATCACCCACCATCATCCCTGGGCCAAAGCCGTGGTGAGGGCCGTGTCCACACTCAATGTGCGCGATCCCAAATGCACCGGCTGCGCCAGCACAGCCTGAGCCAACTCCAGTTCAAAGGGAACAAAACCACCCTCCGGACCCACCATCACCACAGCATCCCCCGGAGGTGTTTCGCGCAGCGCGAGGGAGGCCCCCATCTGTGCAATCCAGCAAGGCCGTCCCGCACAGATGTCCTTCAGCTGGTCTTCCACAAAAGGGCGAAAGCGTCTGTATTGATGCACCTTTGGAACCACGGTGTCGCTCGCGCGTTCCATCCCGGCCAGCAACGCGTCATGAACCTTGTCCGGTGCGAGTAAAGGCGACTGCCAATAGCTCTTTTCCACTCGGGCGCTTTGGATCAGATGAAGATTGGCCACCCCGTACTCCGCCACGGTGCGGAACAGACGGCGCAGCACCTTGGGCCTCGGCAACGACAGAACAACGTCGAACCGGTGTCGCGGCGGCGGTGGCTGACTCAATTCAACGCGTAACACCACTGAATCCGCATCGATCGCGCAGATGCGTCCGTGACCCAAAAGGCCATTGAGCTCACCAACCCGAACGCTGTCGCCTACCGCAGCCCGCAGCACCGCACGAATGTGATCAGCCCGGCGATCAACAAGACGAACATGCTCTTCATCCCGCCAATCAGAACGATCTAAGACAACGATGTTCATATCTGAGGCAAGTCATATGAGCCACAGGCAGCTCCTGTTTAGGACGCCATGCCAAGCAGAGGGGCAACCGAACTGATGCTGACGGTGTTTACACCAAGGCAACAGTTGGAATCAGTCAGGAACTGCAGAACAATGCTGGTATGCAACAACCAACATCAAACTTCGGCAACAACAATCTCACACAACTTCTCAGCCAAAGACTAGATCTTTGGGATCAACAAGATGCCGCACAACGGGATGGAGCATTCCATCGGGCGTTATCTCTGGAACAACAGATCCGGCAAATCAGCGATGAGATCCACAAAGCAATAGCACTTCAGCAGTGCTCAAACACCCCGGGGATCAACTCCTGCTGGCGACGCGCCTGATAGTCGGCATCGGCAGCGCGCAACGCTGCCGCATCCTCCTGGAACCAACAGCCATACAGCAGGTTCAGGATCCGATCGACATCCAGATCGCGATCAGCCACGTCCTGCCAGAGGCGCTGGCTTAACTCAACATCAGCGAACTGAAATTGGGCCTGAGCCAGACGTCGGGCTGCGTCGAAATGAGCCTGCTGAAGCTGACGTGACGGCGAGTCGTACTGGAGCAGGCGACCTTGAATTGTCTGAAGCAAACCCATGCCACAAACCTGACTGCACTCAATTTGAATCCGCAGCTGCCCTTCGACAATGGGTTGTCATGCTGATTTTCATTAACAGACCTAGGGTCAATTCAGACGCGCTGCTGCAATGTCCTCCAACCGCCAGAGGCAACTCGCAGCAGCGCTGCTGATTCTTGGGGCCGTAGCGGCAATCCTTCTCCCCTTCATTTCAGCGACGCTGCTGACACTGGCCTTAGGAGGCATCGCCTTTTCGGCAGGGGTGAGTCAGCTCCTGCGGCTGGGGCAAGGCAATGCTCCGGGGAAGCTCTTCCGCGTGCTCTCGGCTCTTCTCTATATCGGTGGAGCGATCTTCATTTTGATCGACCCGATCGAAGGAGAGATCAGCCTGACCCTGTTCGCGGGAGTGGTTGTGCTGTTTGAGGGAATCATGGAGCTCGCTGCGGGCGCAACGTCGAAAGGCCCGATGGCTGGACTGGTGCTCCTCGATGGTCTGCTCTCCGCAGGCATCGGCCTGTTATTAGTGCTCGAGTGGCCGAGTGACAGTGTCTGGGCCTTGGGAACACTGTTCGGCATCACCCTGCTGTCCTCAGCATTCAAGCTCCTGCAACAGCCCGGCGGGGAAGTCGCTTAACCAGGCAAATCCCCAACCAGACCCTGGGGCAATCAGGGAACGTTGTAGAAAGCAGAAAAAACCACAACCCATGGATCTTGCTCCGTGGATCTAGGTCTTTCAATGGGATAAACAGCGATAACTTGTGAGCAAAAAACAAGCTTCTCGTCGCTTATTGATGACAAATCAAGCCCGAGTTTTTCCCATTATCGCAAATAAAAATACCGCAAGAGCGTGTGATCAGCAGACATCAAATCCCAACAGAATCGTGTCTTGTAAGGCGGCGTGATTAAGGCTCGGGCGTTGCCGTTGCAGGGCGGGAAGAATCTCCAATAACAGATTGTTAGCGCGGCGTGATTCAGTGCACACGCCGACGCGATCTCCAACGGAACGGGCGAGGCGGATCTGATCAATCACCAGCTGCAGCTGGAACACCTGCTGATCCAGGCTCTTGGATTGGGCTTGGGCGCTCCCCATCAAGCTGCAGCCCAGCAGCACTGCCAACCACCAGCCCTGTGATCGCATCGGCACACAA
Organism: Synechococcus sp. UW69; assembly: GCF_900474185.1. NCBI lineage: Bacteria > Bacillati > Cyanobacteriota > Cyanophyceae > Synechococcales > Synechococcaceae > Synechococcus > Synechococcus sp. UW69. Next base: position 5,133 of record NZ_UCNW01000011.1, read on the forward strand.
CTCCACGCCAGGCATCCCCCTCAACCTCCCATGCCGCCTCCCCCCGGAGTGAGCATGCGAATGGCCTCGCCAGCCTCGAGCTCCAGCTGAACAGAACCGGGTAGGGGATGCTCCGCCCCGTCACAGTCCAGGCGCAGATTCACACCACAAGCTCCGCTTGACCCACCGTTGAGCCCGAACGGAGGCACCTGCCGGGATCCACTGATCAACGACACACACATCGGTTCAAGGAAACGGATCGTGCGCTCCAGGCCGTCGCCCCCAGGCCAACGGCCGTTCCCACCACTGCCGCAGCGCACAGCGAAGGATTCCAGCCGCACGGGATAACGGCTTTCCAGCACTTCGGGATCCGTCAGCCTTGAGTTGGTCATGTGCGATTGCAGGCCCACGGAGCCGGCAAAGCCATCCCCAGCTCCACCGCCACCGGCCACCGTTTCGTAGTACTGACAGCGCCCATTGCCGAAGCTGAAATTGTTCATCGTTCCCTGGCCGGCCGCCTGGACACCAAAGGCACCGAACAACAGATTGCAAAGGACCTGAGACACCTCCACATTGCCGGCCACCACAGCCGCTGGGTAACGCGGATTCAACAGACAGCCCGGTGGCACCACCAGATCGAGTGGTGCGAAACAGCCCTCGTTCAAGGGGATGTCGTTGTCGAGGAGGCAACGGATCACGTACAGCACGGCCGCGCGCGTCACCGCCAAGGGGGCATTGAAGTTGCCCGGCCGTTGGGGCGATGTTCCGGTGAAATCCAACCGCAGCCGTTGGCGTTGCCGATCAAGGCTGACCTCCACCACCAGGCATGAGCCGTCATCCATCACAAGCTGTTGACGGGCGCCCGTCAGGCGCGACAACAGGTGCTGAACACTGCTTGCTGCATCCCTCTGCAGAAGAGTCATCTGCCGTTGCACCACGACCTCCCCCTCCCGCTCCACGAGATGTTGCAGCGCCGCAATTCCGGCCTGATTGGCCGCCACCTGCGCCTGCAGGTCGGCCAGCAGTTCTGATGGGTTGCGTGGCGGCGTTGCCATTCCGCTCCACGCCGTTTCCAAATCAGCGTCGAGGACCCGGCCCTCGCGAACAAACAGCAGGTTGCGCAGCAGCAGGCCCTCATCAGCCATGGTGAGGCTGAAGGACGGCATCGACCCGGGGGCAATTCCGCCCACATCGGCGTGATGGCCACGACTGGCCACAAAGAAGCTGGGCTGATCCCCATTGCAGAACACCGGCGATATGGCGGTGATATCGGGCAGGTGGGTGCCGCCGTGGAAGGGGTCGTTGCTGAGCAGCGTGTCGCCCGGCTGCAGCGGTGCAACATCGCCAGCGGATACCTGAGCCAGCAGGTCACGCACGCTGTCTCCCATCGATCCCAGATGCACCGGGATGTGGGGGGCATTGGCCACCAGGGCACCCGAGGCATCGAACAACGCACAGGAGAAATCCAGGCGCTCGCGAATGTTCACGGATCGGCTGCTCTGCCGCAGTTGTTCCCCCATCTGTTCGGCGATCGCCATGAAGCGGTGGCGAAACAGTTCCGCCTGAAGCGGGTCGTCCGCATCACCCTCCGCCAGCGATGGCGAACCGGCCTGAGGCTGCCGGCGCTCCAACAACAACGTGTCCCCCTGCGCCACCCTTGCCTGCCAGCCGTCATCCAGAACCGTGCATCCGGTGGATTCGGCGATCAGAGCTGGGCCTGAGATCCTTTGATCCAGCACCAAGGCGCTGCGCTCGTACAGGGGAACCTGGGTCCAGCCGCTCTGCTCGAGGTGCATCGGCACCAGCTGGAAACCCGCCAGTTCTGACGTTCGTTCGGCAATCCCATTCGGCCCATTCGGCCCATTCGGTGCTGTCGCATCGAACTGTTGCGGCGCTGTGACCTCAACATTGAGCTGTTCGACGATCAGAGCCTGATCGGCATCGATGCAGTAGCCGAAGCGCAATTGATGGCTCGTCTGAAAGGCCGAGACCAGGTCGTCAACAACTTGGTCCGGAGACCAGGTGAGCACCAACGTCTGTTCTGCAGCGGCATAACGCAGGGCAAGGTTGACCCAGACCTCCGGCGCCTCAGAGTCGAGGTCAGCACAATCGCCCTGGCGACGTAACTCCTCCTGCGCCTCATGGGTCAGCATCTCGACCTGATGAGGCATCTCAGCCAGCAGGGCGGAGGACAGCGGAACGCCGAGATGCACTTGTCGCCGGCAGCGCTGGCGGGCCTGCCCCATGCCAAAGGCGGAGAGAACACCGGCCATGGGGTGCAACAGCACGGTGTTGAGTCCGAGTTCATCCGCCAGACGACAGGCATGCTGACCACCGGCACCGCCGTAGGCCACCAACACCCCGCCACGGATGTCCTCACCCCGATGCAGCGAAACGCGGCGAATGGCTGCGGCCATGGTTTCCACCGCCAGTTGCAACGCCCCCGCCGCTAGCCGCTCCGAGGTCTGCCCCAGCGTTGCAGCAAGATCCGCGAACGCACGCCGCACCACGTCAACATCCGGGGGCAAATCAGCGCAAGCGCCGAACACCGCCGGGAAGCACGCCACCTGCAGACGCCCCAGCAGCAGGTTCGCGTCGGTGATGGTGAGCGGTCCCCCAGCGCGGTAGCAAGCGGGACCCGGTCGCGCCCCCGCGGAGCGGGGACCCACCCGCAGGCGCTCCCCCTGCAGCTCCAGCACCGATCCGCCTCCGGCAGCCACCGTTTCAATCGGCAAGCGGGAGGCCAGCAACTGCAAGCCGGCGATCTCGGTCTGCTCCTTGACCTGCCGCAACGCCTGCGCATCAGCGGAAGCCACGCAGAACACATCCGTCGACGTCCCCCCCATATCGAAGCCCAGCACCGGTACCCCTTCAAAACCGGCAAGCCGCGCCGCCGCGATCGCACCCACCATCCCGGCCGCCGGCCCCGAAAGGATGGTGTCTTTGGCCTGCAAGGTGACCGGAGCCTGCAACGCTCCGCTGGAAGTCATCACCCGCAGTGGCGTGGCAGATCCAAGCGCCCCTCGCACTTGCTGCAGGTAGCCATCCAGCACCGGATGCACGGCCCCCTCCACCAACGCCGTCTGCCCCCGCGGCACCAGGCGGGGCATCACGCTCACCTGATGGGAGCAGACCACGGTGCGAAAGCCAACCTCGCGCAGCATTGCCGCACAACGCTGCTCATGGAGTGGATTGCACTGGGCATGCAGGAACGCCACCACGGCGACGTCGAGACCGGACCGGCGCAGCTCCTCCAAACGCCGCCGCAGCGGTTGATCCAGCACCAAAGGCTCCACCTCATCACCCCGCGCATCGAGCCGACCGGCCACCTCCAGCACCGTTTCCGCCAGAAAGGGACGCTTGGATTGCTCAAGAGCGAACAGATCGTCGCGATGTTGATCGCCGATCCACAGCTGATCCCTCAGGCCTGCATTGGTGAGCAAAAACAATGGCGCACCACAGCCCTCCAACAACGCATTGGTGGCGACAGTGGTGCCGAGGCGCACCTCATCGACGTCCCCCAGATCCACACCAGACGACCCCGAATCCAGCATCGCGACCATGGCCGACACCGCAGGGTCTCCAGAACTCGCCTGCTCAGACAGCACCTTGCGCACATGCAGCCGCCCCTCTGGATCGCGACCAATCAGATCGGTGAAGGTGCCGCCGCGATCAATCCAGAAGCACCAACCCATCCCGCTGCCACTGATGACTGGGCACCACCTTGACGCGCCAGCTCAACGACGGGCCACGGCGTACTGATCCCGCCACAGGATCGCCTCAACAGGAAGCACATCCCAGGGCTGGGGAAGCTTGAGGCCATCGTGAACCGCACGGTGCCGGTGCTCACTGATCCAAAGCAGAGAGCCAACCACCCAGTTGGGCAGGTTGGCCAAAAGCCGGGCCTCAAACTCCTGCTCCGTCTCCTGCTCGTCGTAAAGGAGAACCGTCATCACCTCACGGTCATCCATGGTCCAGCGGACCAGCCAGGTGAGTAGCGGCTCGGGAATCACCGACATTCGAAGATCAAAGTTCTCCTGAATGGCATGCACCATTTCATGGCGTAACACCCGCTCGAGATCCTGATCAGAACGACGAACATTGCTCTCGCAAAGCTCAATCAAGTTGGTGCCACTGATGTAGCCACCCATGAGCCCAGGTTGATCACGGCAGTCGCGGGGACTGTCCACGACACTCACGCCAGACAGGGCGAGAAAAACTGACAAACCAAGATCCAACACCCTTTCCCTCCTTAATCATCCCTTAAGAATCCAAGCACTGGCCTTGCCCGGCTCGGCATGAGCTCAACAAAGCGTTTCCTGGCTTTCCTTTAACGGGCCGACCTGGGAACGTTGGAGTGCGTTTCACCCCAACGACTTGGACAAGCTCGCCACCGCCTGGGCGATCTTTCAGGGGTTGCTGTTGGAAGCCATTCCGTTCCTGATGCTGGGCGTCGCCATCGCGGGGCTCGCCAGATGGGCGGTGCCGCCGGGCGCATGGATCGACAGGCTCCCGAAGAACCCCGTGCTGGCACCGATCATCGGCGCCTTAATGGGGTTTGCACTGCCGGCCTGCGAATGCGGCAATGTCCCGGTCGCCCGCCGTCTGCTGGCCAGCGGTGCCCCAATGGGCACCGCGTTTGGCTTTCTGTTTGCTGCGCCGGTGCTCAATCCCATCGTCCTGGCCAGCACCTGGGCGGCCTTTCCCGATCAGCCCTGGCTTCTGGTGGCCCGACCATTGGGGGCTTTTCTGCTGGCGATCCTGCTGAGTCTGTTGCTGGTGCAATTGCCCGAGACACAGCTGCTGGCAACAGCGCTTCTGGAGGAACGCCGCATGAGCCAGCCCCTGAGCAACGTGGGGCTGCTGCAGCGCAGCAGTGGCCTGATTGGAGCTTCATCCACCACAAAACGCCCAGCCACCAACCAACGGATCAAGGGCTGGCAGGTGTTGGATCAAAGCTGCCGCGAGTTTCTCGATCTCCTGGCCCTGCTGGTGCTGGGGTGTGTGATCGCAGCTCTGGTGCAGACCTGGCTGCCGCGCAGTTGGCTCTTGGCCGTTGGGGGCGCACCGACGGCGTCGATCCTGGCCTTGATGCTGCTGGCCGTCGTGGTGTCGGTCTGCTCCAGCGTGGATGCCTTTCTCGCCCTCGGATTTGCAGCTCAGATCACGCCAGGAGCCCTTCTGGCGTTTCTGTTGCTGGGCCCCGTCGTTGATCTCAAACTGGCGGGACTGTTCACGGTGCTGATGCGCCCACGGGCCATCGTGATCACTGCGATCAGTGCGAGTCTTGGGGTGCTGCTGATCGGTCAGTGGATCAACCTGTGGCAGCTGTGAGGGGCTGGTCGTGCTGAAGAGCGGATCCCTGATGGTGCTCTGGGGCCTCACACTTCTGTGGAGTTTCCACAGTGGCCGCCTCGACCTGCTGCTGCGGGGGGTCTTTCACAGCCTGGTGGGGGTCACCGGCCTGTTGTTGCTGATGGTGGGAGTGGCCCTTTTGCTGGAAAAGGGTGGCCGCCGGGAACGGTGGCGATGGCCCTGGCTGCTCAGCGGCTTGATGGGCGTGCTGGTTTTGATGGTGCCGCCGACCCCCTCCTTTAGTGACCTGGCCAGCAACCGCCCCCAGGGCCTTCCAGATCCACCGGAATTGGCGTTTGTGCTGCCGCCGGAACAACGCAGCCTCACGGAATGGGTGCGTTACCTGCGCAGCCAGCCAGACCCCGATCTTGTCGCTGACAACCCTGTGCGAATCAGCGGATTTGTCTGGAGGCAGCCGGAGGGTCCACCGCTGATCGCGAGGCTCACCGTTCGCTGTTGCCTTGCCGACGCCACACCCGCTGGCCTGGCAGTGGAGTGGCCTGAGTGGTTCACACCAAAAACCAACCAGTGGTTAGCCATAAGCGGGACGATGACAGTGCAAAGCCGGAAGGATCGGCGCATCCCTGTCGTCGTTCCATCAACCATCACTCCGATTGAGAGGCCCGAGCGGCCCCTGGAGCCATGAGGCAGCGGTTGTTGATGCTCATGCTGATGGCCTGCACTGCAGTCCTGGCGCAGCAACAACTGCTGCTGCGCCGAACTCCGCGACTGGTGCAGCTCAAGCCCCAGCAGGTGCAGAGCGGCACCGCGGCACTGGATTTGCAGTTCAGTCGACCGATGAATCGGACCAGCGTCAGCGACGCCACCCGACTGGAACCGAACGTGGCCCATCAGTGGCTGGGGGAGACAACACCCCTGCGGATGGTGATCGATTCAAAGGTCGTGCTTAAGGCCCCGATCGAACTATCCCTCTCCGGCCAAGACCAACGCGAGCTGCTGCTGGATCGGCAGCAATGGTGGTGGGATCCGAGACCCTGGCTGATCGCGACGCGGCCAGTGCCAGGCGGCGAGCAGGTTCAACTGCAAACGCGATCAGGAGGCTGGATTCCCATCAGTCGGGTCTGGCCTGCCATCCCCAGCGTCGTGCCCTTAGGCAACGGCCGAGGCATCGCCCTGGTGGGGCGTGATCAGAACGGCACCGAACAGGTGTGGTGGGAGCAACTGACTCCCCGCAGCACCGCCATCAGCGTGGCGGCCTTAGGGCCACCGACTGTTAGCAGCACGCAGCCACTCTTAAAGGGGGAAGTGCTCTTCGCTCATCTCAGCAGCAATCTCAATGGCGATCTGCTGGTGCAAAGCGGAGGGTTCCGTCCTGGGAGCGATCAAGCCCTGCTGGTGCAGGCCAATGGCAAACGGAAGCATTTGGCCTTGAAACCATCCGGGCCGATGCAGTTGCTTCCCGCCGGGGGTGGCGTCGTGATGCCCACCTATGACGGCCTGACCCTTCGAGCGCTGGAAACAACGAACCAAAAGCCTCAGATCCTGCCTGGGAGCAGGGAGCTAGGTGCCTTCTGCGGCGCCTCCGGACGGGCTGTGCTGATCCGACATTGGCCGGATTACAGACGCTCGATCGAGCTGGTGATTCCTGGAAAAGCACCGAAACAGCTTCACCTTGGCGATCAGGCCGTACTTGGGGTGGCCTGCGACAACCGCGGCGAAAGGGTCTGGGCAGTTCTTGGTCGCTGGGAACAGCAACGCGGGAATCACGAACTGGTGCTGATCAATCAAGAGGGAAAGGTGTCACAACGCCGGGCCCTGGCCCCCTGGACGCTTAAGGCAGGAAGCCCCATCCAATGGAACCCAGTGACAAACCAATTGTTGATGACCCTGACGCAACCCAACCGAACCAATGCTCATGCCGGCTTGATTAACTCCGACAGCTTGCAGATCATCAAGGTCATCAACGACAGCATCAGCGAAGCGCAATGGCTCAACGCAGGCTGACCAGCAGCCTCAACTGATCAACATCAAAAGGAAGCAATCAGTGAAGAGCACGCCCAAATAAGACGTCAGGAGTGACAGCCAAGAACAAAAAAAGGAGGGCAATTATGCCCTCCCGATCAACTAAAAATCCGCCGATCGCCGAAACCTAGAAGGCAAAGGTCACACCAGTACCGACATGGTGCTGCCACCCTTCACCCCAGCCCGGAGCATCTTCCCAACTGTAGGTTTGCTGCCAATGCAGGAACAAGGTTGCATCGCCGACGGGAACAGAGAGTTCGATTTCACCAGCAAAGTCTGTGCGCGGATCTAAGCCTGCATAGCTGCCAGGGACATAAAAACGAGGGCCAGCCTCAATCATCAACGAGATTTCATCACCGCCAAATTTGAATCCCAAACCAACACGAGGATCGGTGTAATTACCGACGTACATCCCATCAGACTCCCAACCCTGACGGTGATCCAGAGAAAGGTAAACACCGTTCACCAGATCTTCAATTCCATCGCCTAGGCCAAAGTTGACATCTCCATCACCAAGAGCCCAGGTCAGATTTGCCCCTAGTTCATTCTTAAGGCCCTGAATATCTTCGCCTTGATCCTGAGTGACGTAATAAGGGTTCCAGGAGAGAGCAACACTTAAACGGTCATTCGGCGCATAACGGGCCTGAAGAAAGCCTCTGATATCCGTGCGCTTGAAGTCGGTGTCATGACCATGATCATCGTGGCCATCATGATCGTGATCGTCATGATCATCGTGGTTGTCGTGATCATCATGGTCGTCGTGATCATCATGGTCGTCGTGATCATCATGATGGTCATCGTGGTCATGATGATCGTGATCGTCATGATCATCGTGGTCATCATGATCGTCGTGGTCGTCGTGGTCGTCATCGTGATCATGGACATGCACTTTTCCATAAAAGTGCTCAGCTTCTCCCCACACAAGTGCGGGACCTACAGCAGCCTCAATGACGATAGAGCCACCATTTTCGAGTCCCCACTCAAAAACACCACCAAACATGCCATCAATGGCGTAGTGCTTGGGATCTCCCTCGAGGTTGATGTCAAATCCGCCATGACCTTCGATGGTGACGATCGGCGTAAAGTTGAATTCACCAGCTTCTAGAGATTCTTCACCACCACCACCATGGGATCCATGGGCCTGGGCGGGTGAAATACCCGCCAAGGGACTCAACAGAAGAACCAGAAGCAGAAGACGTGAACGGAACATGAGATGAGATGAGATGAGACGAGACGAGACGAAAGAGAGTTGAAGACGGAAGTAGGAGTTACATCACCGGATCGATGACCACTGGGAATTCAACGAATTGGCTCCTGACTGATCACAGGAACCACCCTGACCATTGACGATCGTGCAGACGTTGAGCGTCGCTGTCGAAACGGCATTGCGACCTGCAGCAATCCCTTCTCCATAAAGAGGTGTTGTCGCGATCGGCAACCCCGTGTTCTTGCTGATGCGCCTAAGGGTTTTGTTCGGAGTAGCCGAAGGTGAAAAGATCGTTTTGGCACCGGAAGATTTCACTTCCTGCGTGATCTTGCGAAGACTGGAAGGCCTCAAAACGCCACCGGTGGTGTGACTGTCCAACATCGAAATCTCAACAAGTCCAAAGCGATCGGCAAGATGGCTGTAAGTCTTGTGATCAGTTACAAGGACACGGTTCTGAGATGGCAGAGAACCGAACTGCTTGGCTTCCCAGACCTGAAGAGCCTCAAAAACAGCCACGGCGCGTGCGGTGCGCTGCTGCAAGGCAGAGCGCTCACTGGCCGGCAGAACAGGTGACAGAGAACTGGATACAACCCGCACCATCGCAGCGGAATTGGCAGGATCGTGCCAAACATGCGGGTCGCTGCCTCGATAAGACGGCAGGGCAACTTCACCAACAGCGACAACCGTGCCGGGGTTCTTGAGTTTTTTGGCGGAAGGCGTCAGGCCAAAACCGATGTGAAGAACAAGATCGCTCTTGGCAATCTGACTGCGATCACTGGGCTTCAATCGATAGGAGTGGGGATCCCCGCCGGGAGGGATCAGGCAAGTTACCGAGGCGGCAGCACCAGCCAAAGTTTTGGTGATGTCGCAAAGCGTGCCATCAACTGCAACCACTACAGGTTGAGCCGCATGGGCAGGAACAACAGCAGCGCCAAAGGCCAGGGCCACACCGACGCCAGCCGATCGAACCAAGACAGAACGCATGGACGACGGAATTGAGAATGATTATCATTTTGCTGAACACATGGTTCCGCGCCACCATGAGGTGTGCAAAACAACAAGAGGCCCAAGTCAGGTCGCTGAAGAGTTGATGAGCGATTCGTCGTGCGTACTGAGCACAACCGAACTGAGTTTCAGCTACGGGGGCCGCAAGACCGTTGACAGGGCCAACCTGCAGCTTCAGGCGGGAACACTGACCGCACTTGTGGGGCCAAATGGAGCAGGCAAGTCAACGTTGTTGCATCTTCTGGAGGGGCGGCTCAAGCCCAGCCAAGGATCAATCAATTGCAGCAAGCAAATCGGATTGATGCCCCAAAGAGCAGCCATTGACTGGTCATTTCCAATCACCGCTCAGGACATGGTGCAGCTGGGCACGCCCAGCAACTGCAACACAACATCAGCAAACCACCCCAATCAACTTCTGGAACGCGTTGGCATGGGAGCCATGGGGTCCCGGCGCCTCAGCCATCTATCCGGCGGCCAGCAACAAAGAATTTTGCTGGCAAGAGCGTTGATGCAACAGACCGAGATCCTGCTGCTGGATGAACCCTGCAGCGCCATCGATCCGCCAACACGGGAACACTTGCTCAGAGTGATGCGAGAACAGGCCGAATCAGGCCAGACGCTTCTGGTCAGCAGCCACGACTGGGGCAGCGCCCTTAACGACTACGACCAGGTTGTTGTGATGGATGGACAGATCCTTGCCAACGGAACACCCGAAACAGTTCGCGAAAAACTGAGCGACATGACCTGCATGATGGGGAGCCATTGCTGTGGTTGAGCTGGACATCTGGTGGCTTCTGCCCTTGGTGATCTCGTTGTTGATTGGAGCCATCTGTCCAGCCACTGGAGCTCTGCTGATCACCCAACGACGGGTCCTTCTGGCCAATTTGATGGCCCATTCCGTTCTGCCCGGCCTGGTCATCGCCCTCGCCATCGGCATCGACCCAAGCATTGGCGGGCTGGTCAGTGGACTGCTGGGTGCCCTGTTAGCGGAACGCCTGAACCGACGTTTCAAAGGCCGGGAAGAAGGTGCGATGAACACTGTTCTGGCTGGCTTCACAGCACTAGGCGTTCTGCTGGTGCCACTACTGGAAACACGCGTTGATCTCGAGACAATTTTGTTCGGCGATCTACTGGCAGCCAACACAGCCGATCTGGTTCGAACAGCAATCTCAGCCAGCGCACTGTTGGCCATGGTGGTGTGGGGCTACCGCGACCTGGTGTTCATCGGCATCGATCCCGAAGGTGCCGCAGTTGCCAGACGACCTGTGATCCTGATTCGGCTGATCTGCAGCCTGATCACAGCCCTGGTTGTGATTAGTGCGATCACAGCCGTTGGCGTGATTCTTGTGATTGGTTTGCTCTGTGCTCCTGTTCTGATGCACGTCGAGCGGAGCCGAAGCCTCAAAGAATTAATGCTCAGAAGCGCGAGTACAGGACTGCTGCTATGTGGCGGCGGAATGATGTTGGCTGTTGCCATTGATCTGCCGCCAGGACCACTCATTGGCACGCTGTGCTTAGGGCTCTTGTTCACCTACAAAATTGCAGATCAAAATTAATGTGATCATTCTCTCAAAGAACTTTCATTTGAGATCATCCGATTAAGGCGGAACCTCATTCTTTTCATCAATGTGCGCTCTCGCTCCGAACGAAAAGTGCGCTGAAACCCAAAAAATAAAACAGTAAGAGTACTTGCCATACCCACACTAAAGAGCGAGATAGCCGTTGCCTCATTCATCGCGTAATTCATCTACTCAACGAACAACAGCAAACCATGCGCCAGCCAAGGCCGCAATAAGCCCACATGCAAGAGCCTGAAGAACGAATTGGCCTGAATCGTTCTTCTCCCATCGATCGATGACCTTCGATGCCGTGACAAAGGGCTCGTTGTTTCTGATCAATTTGGCGATATAGCGATCAACGAACTCATCATCGAGAGCAAGCCTGTGGAGCTTGGCACGAATCTGATTGACCTCAAACTGATTCATCAATCAAGAAGACGCAAAGTCTTGAACACTAAACAGCCGAAAAGTGCATGGTTCAATTAATTTTAGAGGATGCGAGCCGCAAGACGATTTCACATTTACCAGCTGAATCAGCATCAGACTCTAGCGAGCTTGCCGCCTTCATGGGGCTCGCCTCAGCGAAAGCGAATCAGCCATTAGCGCCAACGGGAAAAGCAGCACATACAAATGCAAAAAATCATAAAAACGCTTTTACGCAGACCGCCAAACAATCAAAAGCAAATAGCGAAACAAATAGATCAATCAAGCGCCGAGGCCATTCTCAACTCTTGTCGCAGCAACAACGATTTCTGTCCAACCATCTAGAAGCCCGTTGCCCCCTTTCGTGTCTTCGGCTGCATGACCTCAATTGTCTTGGGTCTTGTAGTGCTCGAATACCAAACTCTTTGCGCTTCGTCGTAGCTCTCGACATCCTTAAACGACCCATCACTCAACCACACACGGTAGTGATGTCGGTCATAGGGGTCCGAACTGGTTTCGGTGAACTGTTTCATGCGGCTGAACAGGGCATAGGAGCAGTTCTTGTAAGAATCTGAAAAACCATTTTATCGAGAGAAACTCATAACTGCATAGAACCTCTATCCAACACATGATGATATTGAACAGATCCTCTTGATCAGTCATATCCCATTCTTGTGAAGGCTTCGCGCCGAACTTCTCTGTACTGCTCCGCCACATGTTTTCCCCATAACCCCTCCCAATAGAAGAAAATCACGCCGTGACCACGATTGCGGGCTAGGCGTACTTTTTGCTCCAAAACGGCCATGGATGTGGTGCGTTTGCCGAATCCCGCCAACACGCCGATCTGAGACGGAATTCCCCAGCTGCGGGCTTTGCGCAGGGCGGGTTGATCCAGGTCCTTCGCGAATCCTTGGACGGAGTAGGCGTAGTTCTGCACCACCAGCTCTTCAATCAGCCCCCCCAAAGCCCAGAGCTCCCAATCCTGAAGCCAGAGGTTGTATGCCTGACGAAAGGGGCCGGGAGACAGGCTGATCCGTGTGGAGAGTTGCTCCTTCTTGAGACGCTGCCGTAACTCACGCAGGAGAGACGTGAGTTGGTTCCGACGCCATTTCATCCACTGTCGATTGCTGTGATCCCGCGGTGGTGCCATTCCCGTCTCTTGTTTGTAGAGCGCCACGGTGGTGGGGTCGTAGCCGAATTGAACCGGCCAGGCGAAGTGGTCGTCCAGTTGCAGGCCATCCAACGGACAGCGCTTTAACGTCTCCACCACCAAACCAATGAAACGGGCACGCACCTCCGGATGGGCAGGGTTGAGCCAAGCCATCCGATGGTTCCCGTGCATGGTCATCCAGCGTTGGCCATTCGCTTTGGCCAACACCCAGCTGGGGTTCTTGCGGATAACAGCTGAATTCGCCGGCTCCATCAAGCCGTACTCAAACCAGGGCATCACCTTGATGCCGCGGCGCCGACCTTCAGCGGCCAAGGTGCAGATGGGATCAAGACCGAGCCCCGCCTTCTGAAGCGGTGGCTCGACTGGAGCGAAACGGCTGCGGTGAAAGGTGGTTCCTCGGCTCCAGACATTGGGCACCACACGATTGAATCCAGCCTCCTGGAGCTGCTGCATCGCTGCGCTGATGCGCTTCCTGTCGTAATAGAGCTTGCTGGGGCTGTTGGTCAGCCACACCCCCATGGTGCTCCGGTTCCGCAGAAGCCGGTCCAATCGGGACTCCGCCATCAAGGGAGCCGGAAGCGCTGCCATCAGGCTGGCCAGGGCAACGCAAGCCAGTGGCCTCCAGCGCTGATCCACTGCTGTTGAAGCACCGCACCGCACCGCAAGAGTCGCTCGAATCAATCGCGATGCAGCCGCAGCAAGCCCGCTCGTTGAACAGTCCATTCCACCGAACCCAGCATTCAGCGGAACATCGAGCTCACGGAGCTCTCTTCGTGGATGCGCCAGATGGCTTCCCCCAGCATGTTGGCCACGGAGAGAACCTGAAGCTGAGGGAAGACCCGATCCTGCGGAATCGGAATGCTGTTGGTCACCACCACCTGTTCAAACAGGCCCTCGACGGAAAGACGTTCGCTGGCGGGGGGTGAGAACACAGCGTGGGTGGCGCAGGCCAGCACCCGTTCAGCTCCTTGCTCCCGCAACAACCGTGCACCTGCACAGATCGTGCCGCCGGTGTCGATCATGTCGTCAATCAAGATCGCCGTTCGGCCAGCCACATCACCGATCACCGTGAGGCTCTCAGCCATGTTGTGACCGGTGCGGCGCTTGTCGATGATGGCCAGCGGGGCATCGTTCATCTGCTTCGCGAACGCCCGGGCACGCGCCACACCCCCCACATCCGGAGACACCACGACGACATCCCCCAGATCCTGAGTGGAGAGATAGTCCACCAGCACGGGTGATCCGTAGATGTGATCGCAGGGAATATCGAAATACCCCTGAATTTGGGCGGAGTGCAGATCCATGGCCAGCACACGATCAACGCCGGACTGCACCAGAAGGTTGGCCGTGAGCTTGGCCGTGATCGACTCACGACCGGCGGTTTTACGGTCCGCTCTGGCGTATCCGTAATAAGGGACCACAGCAGTGATCTGCCGCGCTGATGCCCGTCGGCATGCGTCCACCATGATCAGCAGTTCCATCAGGTGGTCGTTCACCGGCGCGCAGGTGGGCTGGATCAGGAACACATCGCAGCCCCGAATCGACTCCTGGATCTGCACATACAGCTCACCGTCCGCAAACCGCTTGCAGACGCGGGGGCCATCTGGCACACCGAGATAAGCAGCGATCTCCCGCGCCAGAGCGGGATTCGAGGTGCCACTGAACAGACGCAGACGTCGGCTATCTGGAGCCATCTGCTCCTGTTCGGTACGGGCTGCTGTCAGGAAACTGGTCACGGCGCCCGCGTAACGAATTCTGCTGTAATCCGATGGTAGAGGTGAGCAGCACCCCCATGTCCAAAGGTTTCCCCCTGCTCGTGGGTGCGGGCCCACTTCCAGAGCTGAAAATGCGCCAAGCCTGCGAAGCCTTAGCCCAGGCCTGTCAATGCCCTTTGACCACCGTTGCCAGCGGTGCACCACCCGCAGCAGTCCTGCAGAACAATCCAGCTATTAAAGGGCTTGTGCGGCTAAGCGGTGACGCAGCACAGCCAACGCCGCAGGGTGATGTCAGCTGGTTGCAGGCCCTGGCTGACTGGCGTCAGACGGTGCTGCTGCTGACAACAGCCGACAGTGATGGAACGATCCCCGGCACGGCCCCGGCCTATGCCGCCCTCTGCCGAGAACTGCATGTCCCCCTTCTCGGCCTAGTTCAGCTCCAGGGCCCCTGGAACGGCCCTGCACGACGCAGAGACGGCCTCAGCTGGCTGGGGTGGATTCCCGATGAGAACCATCCAGATCAGGCCGAATGCATCGAGGCTCTCGCCCGGAGACTGCAGCTGCGCAGCCCGGGTTAAGGCTGGGGCCAGAGGGGACGGCTCACCCCGGATTTGATTTGGCGCAACGTCTGCTCACCAGACCGGTCGGCCAGCGGTAGGCGGGTGATTGCTGCAGGTTCAGGGCTGGCGATGATCGCCGCGGCCAAGCTCAACTGTTCCGAACGACTCAAGTTGGTCTCCACGTCAGCATCCAGTTGATCCACCAGAGCAGGGATCAACTCAATGCCACTGGGAGCCTTGACCTGTTCGATCAAGGCCTCAACAAGAATGTCCTGGCGCTGACGACGCTGGGAGACATCTTTGGGGTCTGGTAGGTGACGCACCAGCTGTTCCGCCTGGACTCCGTTCAGGCTTTGGCGCCCAGCCTGGAGATTGACGCTGTAGCCCTGTGCCTTGTCTTGGCGCTGGTAAGACTGCCCAAGCACCACCTCCACTTCGCCAAGTCCGTCCACCAAACGGCGTAAGGCCGCACGGGGCATGACCACATAGCGCTTCGGGTCGCCGTCCTCAAGGCCAACAATGTCGTGGATGGCATCACTGACAAGGCTGACGCCGCCCTGTCGCCACAACTCCGACAAGCGGCCTGGATCCTTCTGCCCAGGGAGCTGAACGCCAAGCTCGGTGGGGATCTGGAGCACCTGAAGCGGCTCCCTCGATGCAATGCGAAGCATCAAAAGGGCATCGGCGTTGGCAGGCCCCTTGGGCGCGGCCTGATTCGTGGGCGCACCAAGACGATTCGCATCAAGACCAATCACCAGCACCGTGACAGGGCTCTCGGGGAAGGGAGCCAGGGTTTCAGGTTGATCTGCGCTGAGAGGAGCTCCCTGGGCAACACGATCGGGTTCAGGCCACAGAGTCGCCAGCAACCACCCGGTGACACCGAGACCCAGCAACGCTGAACCGACACGCAGCACGCCGCGAACTCGGGGTGGCGACAACCAGTTCATTTCGCTGGAACAAGCGCAATGGCGCTTAGTTTCGCCCAGATCTCCAGTTCTTAGCCTGGCCCCGTGAAGCCGTCCTCGATGTCCCTCCGCCACGACTACCGCAACCGACCTCCCGAACAGGTGCGCGTGGTCGTGTTCGGAGCCACCGGGTACATCGGCCGTTTTGTGGTGAAGGAGCTGGTGGAGCGGGGCTACCAGGTGATTGCCTTTGCCCGAGAACGCAGTGGTGTGGGCGGCCGTCAGAGCAGAGACGAGGTCATCGCCGATTTTCCTGGGGCAGAGGTGCGCTTTGGGGATGTCAGCGATCCCGCCTCGATCACGGCCGAGGCCTTCGATCAACCGACGGATGTAGTGGTGAGCTGCCTGGCTTCCCGCACCGGCGGCCGCAAGGATTCCTGGGCCATCGACCACGCGGCGACCCTCAACACCTACGAACAGGGACGGGCTGCCGGGGTAGCCCATTACGTGCTTCTCTCGGCCATCTGCGTGCAGAAGCCACTGCTGGAGTTTCAAAAAGCCAAGCTGGCCTTTGAGGCCGTTCTGCAGGCGGACGAAGAGATGACCCATTCCATCGTTCGCCCCACCGCCTTCTTCAAGAGCCTGGGCGGACAGGTGGAAAGTTGCCGCAAAGGTGGCCCCTATGTGATGTTCGGCGGCGGCACCCTGGCCAGCTGCAAGCCGATCAGCGAAGCAGACCTGGCCAGGTTCATGGCGGACTGCATCCAGGACGATGCCAAATGCAACCAGGTGCTTCCCATCGGCGGGCCCGGTCCGGCGCTGAGCGCTCGGGAGCAGGGAGAAATGCTCTTCCGCGCCCTAAACCGCCCCCAGCGGATGCTCTCCGTCCCCATTGCTCTGATGGATGGTCCGATCGCCCTTCTGGACGGTTTGGCTCGGCTGTTCCCAGGCATCAAAGACACGGCGGAATTCGGGCGCATCGGTCGCTATTACGCCAGCGAATCCATGCTCGTCTGGGATGAGCAACAGCAGCGCTACGACGCCGATGCCACACCGTCCTATGGAACCGACACCCTGGAGCAATTTTTCGAGCGCGTGGCTCGGGACGGCATGGCCGGGCAGGACCTAGGAGATGCCGCCCTGTTCTGAAGTGGCCATCCTTGGGAGACCGAAGGGCCCCCATGGATCAGTCCACTGTTGAACCAGCCAAGGCTGGAGGGGGGCGCTGCACTGGGGTGCTGCTTCATCCGACCGCACTACCAGGGAGTCCCGTCTGCGGCAGCTTCGGTGAGCCATGCCGCCGTTGGCTCAACCTCCTCGCTGCCCACGACATCGGGGTCTGGCAGATGCTGCCCCTGGCCCCGCCTGATTCCACAGGCTCGCCCTACAGCTCGCCGTCATGCAATGCCTTGAACCCCTGGTTCCTGGATGGACAGGACTTGGCCAACGAGGGGTTCATCCATGAGGCAGCGCTCAGGGCAGCTCCGGGCGCTGATGCACCACTGGAGGGCGCAGAGCGTGTGGATTTCAGCCTGGCCCAGCAACGGGCCGATGCCCTGGGAAATGCACTGCTCGAGGCCTGGAGTGACCAGGATCCGGCGCGACACACCGACTTCGGCAACTGGGTGCAGCAGCAGCGCGCCTGGTTGGAAGACCATGCCCGTTTTCAGGTTCTTCATGATCAGCACAGGACGGCTTGGTGGGACTGGCCACTCCCGCTGGCACGACACAACAAAAAAGCGCTGCGGAGCTGGGCGGAGCAACACCAAGAGGCCTTGCTACGGGAACGGCTGATCCAGTGGCACCTCGACCGTCAGTGGCAGGCGATCCGTCGACAGGCGGCAGACCTGGGCATCCAGCTGTTTGGCGACCTGCCCTTTTACGTCAGCAGTGACAGCGCTGATGTATGGAGCAACCGTTCGCTGTTCACGGTCAAAGAGAACGGCCAACTCACCACCCAGAGCGGCGTGCCACCCGATTACTTTTCGGAAACAGGGCAACTGTGGGGCTCACCGGTTTACCGCTGGGGACAACATCGGATCACGCGATTCCACTGGTGGCGGCAAAGAATCGCTCGCCAGCGAGAGTTTGTTGATCTTCTACGCCTGGATCACTTCCGGGCCCTTGCCGCCTTCTGGGCCGTCCCCGGTGCCGACTGCACCGCTGAAAACGGGCAGTGGCAGGCCTCACCAGGCCACACCCTGCTGCGCTACCTCCGCAGGGATGCTGGTGGCGCCCTCCCCTTGATTGCCGAGGATCTTGGCGTGATCACACCGGATGTGGAGGCACTCCGTGATGCATTCCGACTGCCAGGAATGAAGGTTCTGCAATTTGCTTTTGATGGTCATCGCGACAATCCCTATCTGCCTGAAAACACCGATGGTCATGGCTGGGTCGTCTACACCGGCACCCACGACAACCCCACGACCCTGGGCTGGTGGAACAATTTGGATGCCGACAGCAGGGCCCGCATTGCCACGCGGGTGAATGGTGAGATCTCAGCACCCGCCTGGCATCTGCTTGACATGGCCTTTGCCACGACCGCAGGACTGGTCGTCGCCCCACTTCAAGACCTCATGCATCTGGATGACCGGGCCAGATTCAACACACCTGGCACCTGTGAAGGCAACTGGAGCTGGAGGCTGCGCAGCTTTGATGCTGATCTGGAGAATGCCCTTTGCGGCTACGGCACGAGGGGAGCGGTCTGGGGACGATCGCTCTCGGGAGCAGGCAGCTTGTTGACCCGGTAGATCCCCGGCCGCTCTTGATCCACAGGCAGGGGGTCTCCGTTCCAGAGCACCTGATCGCCAGCACCGGCGGGGGGATCCAGGCGGACCTCAATCGGGGCCTGCAACTGGAGCATCAACGTGCCGGCACTGGCCGTGAATTCAAACCTATCTCCACCACCGCTCGAGAGCTGCAGTGCTCTGGGCTCAGCAACAACAACCTCGAGAACCCCCTGAGACTGCGTCAGCGAGCCACTCACCAGCTCAAGCCACTCCTGCGGTGTGCGTTGCTGAACCTGTTCCAGGGGCCGCAAGGCGGCGATGCGGTTGTCAGAGCCAGCCAGGTTCGGGCGACGGTTGATCGCCTCCAGATCAGCACGCACGGGCTCGAGAGTCAGGCTGTTGCGAAGGGCCAAATCCTGCTGTTGTCGGTTGATAGCAAGCAGGCTGAGCGCAATCACGACGGTGTAAACCACCGTGCCCTGCCAGGTGGTGAACACATCGATATTGCCGAGGGTGAAGCGCCGCAGACCCGCCTTTGCAGATCCGCGGCGGAGCAACACCGGCTGGGGAAGCAAGGGGTCGAGGCATCCACTGGGAAGAGCCAGGCGGATCTCGATCTGAGGGAGCATCGAGGCGAGATAAGCCCGCTCGGGCAATCGATCACGCCAGCCACGCTCCAACGCTTCGATGACGGGTGTTGTGATCCGGGTTTCATTGGCCAGGTCCCGTAGCGAGAGGCCAAGTTCCTCCCGCCGCCGCCGCAGCATCAGTCCCAGATCCTGACTTTGCTGATCCTGGGTCTCAACAGAACCAGCATCAGCGCTGGCTCCACTGCGGGCACGGCGCCACCAAAGTCCTGGACGCTTCAGTCGCATGGGCGATGCAGATCCAAGGGGACAGCCCGGTCGAGCATTGGCTTCCATTCTCCCTCGCTCAACCACATCCAGCACCCCTCAGCCAGATCGCCAAGCGGCAACCCCGCAATGACCGTGCGCCGGAGGTCAAGCACCGGATGGCCAAGGACCTCCGCCATCCGGCGAATCTGTCGGTTTCGACCTTCCCGCAGCTCGATCTCCAATAACGAGCGCCCGCCCCTGGTCTGCAGTCGGCGCACCTCTGCGGGTCGGGTCGGTCGCCCATCCAAGGGAAAACCCCGACACCAGCGGTCGAGAACCGCTTCGGACGGCACACCCTCCACCCAAACCCTGTAGGTCTTGGCATGGCTATAGCGCGGGTGGGTGAGTTTCAACGTGAGCTCACCCAGATCGGTCAGCAGCAGAGCCCCACGACTGTCGGCATCGAGACGGCCAACAGGATGCAGTCCTGCCCGATGCTCCGGTGGCAGCAGGTCGAGCACCGTTCGGCGGCCCTGAGGGTCATCGCAGCTGCAGATCACCCCCACGGGCTTGTTCAGCAAAAGCACCCTCGCCGCGCCACGGCTGGGCAAGGCCCTGCCATCCACCCGAATCGTCTGCTGGTGCGGATCGGCCTGGTCCCCAACGCGGGCGACCTGGCCATCCACCGTGATACGTCCCGCCTGAATCCATTCCTCAGCACGGCGCCTGGAACAGAGACCAGCAGCAGCAATCAGTTTCTGGAGACGCTGACGCGTCATCCAACAGGCTCCCGGGGGAGAAGGAGGTCCATGCAGGCGCCCCCAGCAGGGTGGTTGCGCGCTTCGATGCGACCACCATGATTCACGGAGATCTGCTGCACGATGGCCAGCCCAAGGCCGCTGCCACTACGGCTGGAGCGTGCCCGCGAGGGATCCCCCCGGTAGAAGCGTTGAAACATGCGACTGAGATCGGTCTCACTCAACCCGGGGCCGTGATCACGGATGCTGAGCAGCCACCAGCCGCCGCTCTGGCGCACGGTCACATCGACGCTGCTGTCCTCTGGGGAGTAACGCAGAGCATTGTCGAGAAGATTCAGCACCGCGCGGTGCAGACGGCGTTGATCCCCAAGCAAGGGCCCGGATTCAGAGCGATCCAACTGCAGCGTCACCCGCCGCCCCTCCGCGATCGGGCGAATGGTTCCCCAAGCGCTGTCGACCAGATCCTCCAGGGTGAGAGGGACGTAATCGCTGTATTCCTGGGGCAGGCTGTTCTCCAGGCGTGAGAGCTCCAGCAGATCCTCCACAAGCAGCTGAAGACGCCGGAGTTCCTTCTGCAGCCGTTGCACCAGAGCCGTGTCCTCTGAACTCACGGCCAGCTCCAGCCGATCGCTCACCAGCATCAGGGCGGTCAAAGGGGTCTTGAGCTCATGGGCCACATCACTGACCCAGCGCTCCTGCTGCTGTTGCTGGGCTTCGAGGGACTGGCGGCTCTGGATCAACACCAACAAGCATTCATCGCTGCCCGGCAGAACGATGGCCTCCAGCGGGTCCCCCTGTTGCTCCCATTCACATCGCTGGGGGCGCTGCTGATAGCGGCTGCTGAAGATCACCTCCTCAAGTGCGGGAATGTCAAGGGCATCCCTGAGGTTCATGCCACGAACCAGACGATTGCGAGAAATGTGCAGCAAGCGTTCGGCCCGACCGTTGAGATAGGCGATGGAGTGATCCGGAGCCAGGATCATCCAGCCCTGGGTGGCCGCATCAATCCAGGCCAGAAGCTGAGGTGCGTTCAAGGCAAAAGGCCGCTCCTCCTCCTCTCGCAACGACTTCAGGAAGCGCCATCGTCGCTGCAACAGAAGCGTGATCCCGATGCCGGCCGCAAAGCCAAGTACTCCAGAGATCAACACAACAAGATCAGCCGAAGCGGTAACCGAAGCCGCGGACCGTGCGGATCAACTGGGGAGATGAGGGCTCATCTTCAACCTTTTCCCGTAACCAACGGATGTGAACATCCACTGTTTTGGTGTCGCCGACAAAATCAACACCCCAGATTTTCTCCAGCAACTGATCGCGACTCCAGACGCGCTTGGGGTTCTGAATGAACAACTCCAGGATTTTGTATTCCTTCGGGGAGAGGGTCAGATCAGTGCCATCCCGGGTGACCCGGCACTCATTGGAGAACAGGCAAAGATTGGCGTAATTGTGTGATTCAGAGGGCGACGACTCGGTTTGACGGGATCGCCGCAGCAACGCCCTGCAGCGGGCCACCAACTCACGTAGCCCAAAGGGTTTGACCAGATAATCATCAGCGCCAACCTCCAGCCCAAGCACCCGATCGGTTTCACTGTCGCGGGCACTGATTACAAGAATCGGTGTGGTGTTCTTGAAGCGACGAAGCTCGCGACAGAAATCAAGCCCCCCCAGCCCCGGAAGCATCAGATCAAGAACAATCAAATCAACCGGATCAGAGGATCTGTCCACGACCAGTTCGAGAGCCTCTGAGCCATTTGAGCTGGTGAGCACTTCATAGCCCTCCAACCTCAAGGCCTCACCAACTGTCTCCCGGATGCTGTCGTCGTCTTCCACCACGAGCAAGCGGCATGTGGAAACCGCCGCAGACAAGGTCGTCACATCCAACAGGCTGGAAACGAGTTAATTCTGACGGCTGCCTCAGCCAGAAGGATGAGATCAGCGGCTTCGCTTAAGAGGTCAGAAGACGAGATCAGAAGAATTCATCGAAATTGTCGAAATCAACCGCTTTGAAATTGCCCTCTTCCACCTGCACCATCAGGCGCTCGAGCTGAGCGAACAAGGCTCCACCCGTCAGCAGAGACAGCAAGAGAGCCACCAGAAGGGCAGCACCTGCCGCAAAACCGAAGATTTGAAGGCAGCAGCCAATAAACAAGGTCACACCGATCAGGGTGCCGCCGTAACTGAGGTTGATCTCAACTGTTCCAAGAGGCAACAGGGGGAGCCGGTCCTGCTTCCAGCCATCCAATTTGTTCTGGACCTGACGACCGAAAGTCAAGCCGCAGAGCACTGCCATCAACAGGCCGATACCTGCCAGCAGGTAAGGCGGCTGGGGCAGGGTCATCATCCGAAGCAGCTGCTCAAGCTCCTGGGCGCTGATCTCCTCAGGCATCGACGCCGATCTCAAAGAGCTGCGACCTTAGCGATCTCAGCTCAAGGTTCCCAGCTTTGGGAGCCGAGAAAGGTGAGTTCGACAAAGTCGCTGGCGTTGTGATCGTCCCTCCCCATCTGAATTCGGAAGCCCCCCAGATCAAGATCATTGATTGACTCAAGAGCCTGGACAAGGGATTGACGCGTTGGGTTCTTTCCAGCCCGTGCCAGCGCCTCGGTGATCATCCGCGCCGCGAGATACCCCTCAAAACTGGTGAAGCCAAAACCCGATGCCTCATCACTCAGCCGCAGGCAGCGCTGATAGTCAGCCACAACGGGGATCCAACGATTCCACGGGAACGGCACCACCTGGGCCACGCCGATGCCATTGGCTTCGCCCACCGGCATCGCCCTCTGCAGAGCTTGGGTGCCCACAAACGACACATTCATGATCTGAGCGCTGCTGCCTCGTTCGCGCAGCGAGGTGGCCAGGGCAGCCGAACTCACATAGGCAGAAACGAGCACGACTCCGTTGGGATTGACCGCCATAAGGTCGTCCAATGCATCCCCCACCTGAGCTGAATTGCGTTGCACCGTCGTGACCGCCACCGGTTTGAGCCCATGGCTGGTGAGGGCAGCCATGGCGCCGTCAAGGCCATCCTGACCAAAGGCGTCGTCTTGATAAACGATCGCAATGCGATGGTGCGCATCACGCACCAGCTCGTCGACCATCGCCGCAATCTCCCGGCGATAGCTGCTTCGCATGTTGAACACCATGCGCAGCTCCGGCCGTCGAAGCAGACTTGCCCCCGTCATCGGCGCCACCAGCGGCACCTCCGCAGCCTCGATTAACGGCAACGCCACTTTTGTGGTGGGCGTGCCCACATAACCGAACAACGCCAGCAGATCATTGCGTTTCAACAATTGGCGCGTGTTGATCAGCGTCTGCGACGGCTCGTATTTGTCATCAAGACTGACCAACTCGATTCTGCGCCCGTGAATTCCTCCCTCACGGTTCACGGCCTGAAACCAGGCCATGGCCCCGCGTCGATAATCCAGACCGAGTTGTGCCGAAGGGCCCGAGAGCGGTAGGGACTGGCCAAGCACCAGAGCATTGGGATCTTGCCCACTGCCAGGGGGCTGAGAAGCAACAGGGCGAGGTTGAAGCAGCGTGAGCAGTCCACTGCTCAGTAAGGCCCAGCACGTCAGAGTGACTCCAGAGCTGCGCCGCAAATGGCCTCCAAGAAACAGAAGCACTGGAACTTCCTTGCCGTTGTTTCAATTCTGCTTGCCGGTCTTCTTGCGTTCACCGGCATCAACAGGCTTGATGTCGGTCGTGTCCCTAGCCGTGATGCGCTGCGCTTGTCATCGGCATCACGAGCCCTGACAACAGACAGTCAACGGATACCCGGGGACGGCTGGACCTCCCTGCGGGGCGAAAAGCTGTCGGGCCAGGAGATGGTCCTGGATCAACAGGGGCTGGAGGACGCCTCGTACCACGTTCAGGTGGGGATCTATGCCACCAGCACCTACGACCTGGATCTGAGCATCCCCAGTTATTCATCCAACGGTTACGTCTGGATGCGCTGGGGAGAGGAGCTGCAGCGCTATCTGAGTGAACGGGATCAAACCATTGAACAGGGAATCACCCTGGTGAACGGATTGCTCTCCGATGCCGATCCAGTGCTGACGCCGATGTCCTCAGCCCCAGTGCACAACGACGACGGAACGTACTACCAACTGTTCAGCTATATCGGCCGCTTCTACATCGACAAAGCCAGCTTCAGGCACTTTCCCTTTGTGACCGTGAGCCTGCCCCTTGTCCTTGAAATGGAGGATGTGAATGGTTCCCTCGACTATCCCCATTTCCGCTTCGAGCCCGACATTCAAAACAGCGGAATGGGCCTGTTCGCAGGAATCATCGGCTGGCTAAACCGAGGCTGGTCCATTGCCGAATACCGGCATAACTACGCCACCAATTTCGGGCTGGGGGGCAGCGCGGATGACTACAGCCTGGTCATCTTCGATATCACGTTCGGCACCTCCTCCTGGTCTGCGTTCTGGCGATTGATGCTGCCCCTGCTGGTGGTGATGGCCATGGTTCTTCTCGTGTTCAAAGTCCGAGCCGATGAACAGGATGCCCGCGCAGGAATTCCTGTCACCGTGCTGTTGACCCTGGTGTTCCTCCAACAGACCTACCGGGAGGAACTGCCCGACCTGCCCTATCTCACCTTTCTGGATCAGGTCTATGTGATTGCCTATGTGGTCACCCTGCTGGCCTTCATCCTGGTGATCTTCATCGGACGGCGTTACGGAGAGCTGGAGGCAATGCCGGAAGGCGACGCCAAAACTCGCAAAGAGCATCGGCTGGAGCAACTGGACGAAATCTGGCCGCTCACCGTTGTGGTCTTCAGTTCCGTCAGCATCTTCGGCTGCTGGATCACGCTGCCGCCAGGGGGTTGAGACGTTGCAGCAGCCCACCGGCCAGCCGCCCGGGCCCGAAAGTTCGTCCAAGCAGGCCAACCAGGGCACGCACGTCGTCGGTGTGCAGGCGATCGTCACGGATCAGCGTCATCAGCAGACGCCGGCGAAGGTCGGCACCATCGCGGCTGAACAGCAACCGCAAGCCGGCACCGGCGACAGGAATCAGTTCCTTACCAGGCGCGGGTGCGTCCTGGCCGACCACTGCCAGAAGGCTTTCCAGCCGATCCAGGCGCAAGCGGCCTGACTCATCAAAAATCACCTCAAGCAACTTCTCGCGCATCTCGCTCGTGTCTCCCGCGAGCAGTCGACGGGCCACGTAGGGATAAGCGATGGCGATGATCTTGAAGTCGGGATCGAGACGCAGGGCCAGACCCTCCTGGCTGACGACCGCACGGATAATCAGCGCGAAGCGAGCCGGCACCCGGAAGGGGTAATCAAACATCAGCTCCGAGAAACGGTCGGTGATCGCCTTGAAGTTGAACGAACCGACCGAGTCACCAAGGCTGCCGCCGAGCACCTCCTCAAGAGCAGGAATGATCGGGGTGAGATCAGCGGTGGGGCTGAGAAAACCAAGGGATTGGAAATCCTTGGCCAAACCGGGGAAATCACGGTTGATCAGATGCACCACTGCACCCGTCAGGGTGAGACGGTCGCTGTCGCTGATGGAATCCATCATGCCGAAATCGACATAGCCCACATGGCCGAGGTCCCCCGTTCGCCCCCGCATGGCGAACAGGTTGCCGGGATGGGGATCGGCGTGGAAGTAGCCGAACTCCAGCAGTTGCTGAAGACCGCAGATCACACCCGTGCGGATCAATGCCGTTGGATCGAGTTGCTGTGAGCGCAGCTCTTCGCTGTCGCGCATCTTGGCTCCATCAATCCAGGTGGTGGTGAGCACACGGGTGGAGCTGAGCATCCGCTCCACCTTCGGGACATAGACGGCATCGTTTTGAGCAAAGAGAGCCGAGAACCTCTCAGCATTGGCCGCTTCAAGGCCGTAGTCGATCTCCTCGAACAGGCTGCGGCCAAACTCATCGATGATTCCGCCCAGACCGAAGCCAAGATTGAGGGGCAGGAGAGGAGCCGTCATCACACCGAGCGCCCGGATCAGAACCAGATCCCGCCGCAGGATGAAGGTGAGATTGGGTCGCTGAACCTTCACCGCAACCCAGTGCTGGCCCTGTAAACGAGCTTTGTAGACCTGCCCGAGGCTGGCGGCGGCGACTGGCGTGTCGGGGAACTCCTCAAACAACTCTTCAGCTGGTGCACCCAGCTCTTCGCGGATGCACGCCAGGGCGACAGCATGGGAAAACGCCGGCAGGTCGTCCTGCAGGCGCGTCAATTCCTCGAGCCAATCCCGACGCACGAGATCGGGACGTGTTGACAGGGCCTGACCCAATTTGATGAAACAGGGACCCAGACCGGTGAGGGTGTTGAGGATGCGACGCGCCAAGCCCTGCTGCACAGCGGCGTTACTACTGCCTCCGCGCAGCAGCAACACCAAAACCAGGCCAGCCAGGGACCAGAGCACCTGCACCAGCCGCGGGATAGCGACCCAGGGACGCAGCAGCAACCAGCCCAGATCCCGCCGGGGGTCGTAACGCATCGCATCGAGCTGAGTACAGAGGGAGACTTTAAGGAGATCAGGCGGATTCGATGGCGCTTCTGCCCCAGCTCACCCGTCGGCTCGGTGAGCCTCTGTTTCTGCCGGCCCATGGCCGGGGGGCCGCGCTTCCGGATGGACTGCGTCAATTGCTGCGACAACGCGCTGGCATCTGGGACCTACCGGAACTCCCTGAACTCGGTGGTCCACTGGAACCGGACGGCGCCATCGCCGCAAGCCAACGCTGCGCCGCAGCTCAGATGGGTGTGGCGCGGTGCTGGTACGGGGTGAACGGGGCCACGGGATTGCTTCAGGCCGCTCTACTGGCGATGGTCAGGCCTGGGGAGCGGGTGCTTCTCCCTCGCAATGTCCATCGCAGCCTTATTCAGGCCTGCATTCTCGGGGATCTGCAGCCGGTGCTGTTCGATCTTCCGTTTCAAAGCGACCGGGGCCAGCCTGCGCCGGTGGATTCCGCCTGGATCGAACGGGTGCTGGCGGCTTTGCCGTCCGATGGGGCACCCATCCGCGCCGCGGTTCTGGTGCATCCCACTTACCAGGGCTATGCCAACGACCCCACGGAGGTGATCAAACGATTACAGGAGCGAGGCTGTTGCGTGCTGGTGGATGAAGCCCACGGCTGTCATTTCGCCGCAGGCGTGAATCATCCCCTGCCTCCCAGTGCCGTGCACTGCGGCGCCGATCTCGTGGTGCATTCCCTGCAGAAATCAGCTGCAGCCCTCGCGCAAACGGCAGTGCTCTGGCTGCAGGGGGAGCGTCTGGATCCCGTGCGTGTCGAACGAAGTCTGGGATTGCTGCAGACGACGAGCCCCAGTGCGCTGCTGCTGGCCTCCTGCGAAGAAGCCCTTCAACACTGGCAGCGCCGCAGGGGACGCCGACAACTGCTGCAGCGTCTGCAGGAGGCTGAAGAGCTCGCCGATGTCTTACGCCGTAGCGGAGTCCCTCTGCTCAACAACCAGGACCCGCTGCGCCTGATCCTGCACACGGGCCAGGCGGGGATCACCGGCCTAGAGGCCGACGCCTGGTTCCTGCCCAAAGGCCTCGTTGGCGAACTGCCGGAACCGGCAACGCTGACCTTTTGCCTAGGCCTAGCCCGACACCGTGGGCTCGGGCGCCGGATCAGGCACCACTGGCAGGACCTCCGGCGGACCTATCCCGATCGCGATCCACTGCCGCCGTTCGAAGCTCCGCCTCTGCCACTAGTCACCACCACAGACCATTCACCGTCGCAGGCCTGGCACGCAGAACGTCTCCGCGTGTCGTTAGACGAAGCGGGCGGATGCTTGGCGGCTGAATTGCTGTGTCCGTACCCCCCTGGCATCCCACTGCTGATTCCCGGTGAGCGATTGGATCGCAACCGGCAAGCCTGGCTGAAACGCCAGCAGCTGTTCTGGGGTGAACAGATTCCCGACGGTCTGTTTGTCGTCAGCAGGGGGTGAAATCCAGCCCCACAACCGCTTCAATCCATGCATTCGGCAGTGGTGGATGCAACCTCTGACCTGGCTGGTGCTGGCACTGCTGATCTGCCCCTCCGTTGGGGCCAGCCCCAATGGCGAGGAATTCCTTTTGGAAGACATCCAGAAGAGCAAGGAGATCACAGGAATCAAGGGGATCAAGGATGTCGACACGATCAACGCTTTGCCACTCCCTCCCCCAAGCCCCCTGGCCGAAAAGACTCCGGTACCAAGCAAGCTCATCCAGGTGGTTCAAGGAGCAGCAAGCTGGTACGGGCCAGGGTTCTACGGCCGAACAACCGCAAATGGTGAGCGCTTCCGCAAGGGCACGCTGACGGCAGCCCATCGGACATTGCCCTTTGGAACCCAGGTGCGCGTCACCAATCTGAGCAATGGACGCAGCGTTGTAGTGCGTATCAATGACCGTGGGCCTTTCAAGGACCACCGGGTGATTGATCTCGCCCATGGCGCCGCATCACAACTCAAGATGATGCAGGCGGGTCAAGTACCAGTGAAACTCGAGATCCTCAAGTCGTCGCCATAAAGCAGCTTCAGGCTCGCCAGACGAAGCCAACCATGAGCGATTGATAGCCTGAACCAACGAAGCCTCCAATCAGCGTGATCCGTGAGGTTGTCTTCGATCAAAGCCAAGCGCCAGCCGCTCGTGCGGTGCTGCGCAAGCGGCTGATCAGTGGCCTCGGTGTCGGCGGATTTGGCCTACTGGTGGTTGGACTCGGGGGCTGGTGGTTCACCGCTGCGCTGGGGGGAATGGTGCACCTCGGCCTGCTGGAGTTCTTCCGAATGGCCCAGTTCAAGGGGATCCGCCCAGCCACCAAAACAACCCTGGTGGCCTGTCAACTGCTGTTATTCACCACCCAATGGTCGATGCAGGGAGGGCTGCCGGAAGCGGTGGCCTCCGCGGTGTTGCCCCTATCTGGAGCTGCCATCTGCGGCTGGCTGCTCCTACAACCGGTGACGGGCTCCATCGCCGATATCGCAGCATCGATTTTCGGCTTGTTCTACCTCGGGTTTCTACCCAGCCACTGGTTGAGTCTGCGTGGTCTTGAGGACGGGCTGGCGATCACCCTTTCCGCCTGTCTCATGATCGTGGCCACCGACATCGGCTCCTGGGCCGTAGGCCGGCGTTACGGCAAGCGCCCCCTCTCGCCGATCTCTCCTGGGAAAACCATCGAAGGCGCCATTGGCGGCTTCCTCTCGGCGATGTTGATGGGCCTGATCTGCGGTCAGCTGATGGGGTGGGTCCTGCATGGTCTGCCAGGCCTGCTGCTGGGAGCGCTGATCGCTCTGTTCGCGTTGGTGGGAGACCTAACGGAATCGATGATGAAACGAGATGCGGGCGTCAAGGATTCAGGTGACGTCCTACCGGGCCATGGCGGGATCCTGGACCGCATCGACAGCTATCTATTCACCCCAGCGGTGGTGTACTACGCGATCGCCCTGTGCCAACCGCTGCTTTCGAAGTAGCGCCGGTTCAACAACAGACCGGCACTAAGGGGTGACGATGGAATGGCCTTTCAGAACCAACTGGCCAGCAAACAGCTGGGCATGCTCGATCCGGATGGCCGGATCCATTGGAAGCAGGATGCAGGGTTCATCGTCTGTCTCAGGCCGGAAGCACAAGGTGCCTTGCTCAGCGTTAAGGCGGAAGCGACGGCGAGCCGGGTCTTGATGTGCAGCGACAACTGCATGCAACTCGATCAGATTCTCTTCAATGCTTAAGGCGCCCAAGGGGCTGAGACCCATCAGCTGCTCAGCCATCCAGTCACCGAGCCAGCGCCAGGGCTCGGCAAGCACAGCGCTATTGAGCTGACGGCCGTTGAAGCTGACTTCACCCTCCACCTGAAATGGCTGCTGCAACGCCAGCATCTGGCCTGGAGTCAGCAGCTTCATGTCCACCGCAATCGGACCGCTGCACAACGCCACGCTCTGCAGAGGCAGCCCCTGAAAACAAACGTCCCGCGCATTAAGCGACACGCCGTCCAGACGTCCCCGCAGCAGAGACCAACTGGAACCGTTCAGATGCAGTTCGAGGCTTCCGAGGCGGTCGCAGCGGCTGCGAATCCAAAGACGCAGAGCCCCGGCGAGCACAGTGAGAAGGGGATCAGCCACAGGCCAAAAGCGAATAACAACGCTCAGCCACCCTGTGGGGCTGATCGATGTGCGGGAGGTGCCCGCAACAGGGGAACGTTTCTACAGGCCGATCCAGCAACGCCTGAAGCGCCTGTTTTTGCGGGGCGCGCAGAATGCGATCATCCGCACCCCAGATCACATGCAGTGACTGGGATGGCAGGGGTTCTCCACATCCTGCGAAACCACCACTGCGGGCAAATGCCGCCAAGGCTTCAGCCCAGCCGGGGCATTGCAGGTGCAACGAGGCAATTTGTTCTTCCGGAGCTCCCACATCAGCATCGGGATCGGCGAAGGCCTGGCGACACAGCCCCCGCCGCACGCCGGGGCGACCCAGAAACCAGGCACCAAAACGATCCAGCAGGGGCGGCACAGGCATGGGACGCCCCGTCAAACCTGCTGGAGCGAGCAGCACAAGAGGACCCACCCGCTCGGGGTGACGCCGGGCCAACTCCACGGCCACGGAGCCGCCCATCGAGGCACCGATCACCCCAACAGGAGCCTCAGCGGGAAGCCGCTCAAGCAGGGCATCGAGATGACGCAAAACAGCGTCCGGCCCGTAGGTCAGGCCCAAGGGACGAGGTGAAAAGCCAAAACCGAACAGGTCGGGGATGAACAGCTGAAAGCGATCGGCCAGGAGGGGAGCCAGGCGCCGGTATTCCAGAAAACTGCTGTCGAAACCATGCAGCAACAGCAAAGGAGAGCCTTGGCCGAGCACCGCCACCGGGAAGGGATCATCCAGACCCAGGCCAGGCAAATTCCACCACTGCACATCAGCGGCCAGGGTCTCGGCCTGCGGGTCAAGCAGAGCCGGCCGCAATTGATCCAGAAGCGTCTTCAAAGGCTGATGGGGCTGAGTTCAGCGGCACCCACAAGGGCCTCCAGCAAAGCACCGGGCGTCACGGCGAAGGGCAAATGATGCAGATCGGAACCCTCGCGACAGGCGAAGCGACACACCTCCTGCAATTCACTGAGGCTGGCCTGCGCCAGACCCAGATCATCAAGGCTGACAGGCAGAGCCAGCTGCCGCAGCAGCGGCAGCAATTGGCGGTGCGCCTGCCCGGCGAGCCGGTTGCCGCCCAGACGTTCCTCCAATCGAAGCTGCACAAGGATTCCGAAACCCACCTTCTCGCCATGGAGAACGTGGTGACACGCCTCCAGCTGGGTGAGGCCGTTGTGAACAGCATGGGCCGCGACGGTACGGCAACGGGCACCACCAAGTCCTCCCATCACTCCGGCAGTCAGCGCGCAGGCTTCGGCGGTGCGCACCCACGCCGCGCTGTCTGGATCCTCCAGCGCCGTGAGGCTGTCGATCAGCAGTTGATCGCGGAGAACCCGTGCCATCTGCACGGCCTGCTGCACCAGACCATCGCTGCTGTCGCCACTGCTCACGGAGGCTTCGTACCACTTGGCCAGGGCATCAGCGACACCACTGGCCAGAGTGCGAGGCGGAGCTTGGCGCACCAAGCCGTGATCAAAGACGAGAAGGTCAGGGCAGCGATCCAGCGCCACATCCCCTTCGAAGGCACCTTGAGGGGAATAGATGTTGGCCAGAGCCGTCCAGCCCGCGCAAGTAGAGGCGCTCAGCGGAACGGTGATGCATGGAAGAGAAAGACGATGGGCCAGCAGCTTGCCGGCATCCAGAACCTTTCCGCCCCCGGCTGCCAGAACGGCATCACAGCCGTCGGCTTCAGAAGACACTCTCTGGAGGTCCTGCTCACAGCAGTCGAACTGAAGCTGAGCTTGAAGAGGATTGAGTCCCTGGGCCTGCAAATCGGCGACGAAGCGCTGACGCTGCCCCGCGGTTGAGACACTGCGTCCGAGCACCAGCGGACGCGAACACAGCGCTTTGATCTGAGGCAAGGCCTCATCCCATGCTCCATCCCCCCGCAACACACTGGCGGGGGCAATGGAATGGGACGAGATGGATCGAACCATCAGAGGCTTGCACCTGCCAGTTGCGGTGCCGCTTCCACCTGACCTTTGTGACGCACAACCACCTTCTTGTTCTCGTCGACATCAACCTCGGCATGGTCGCCGTCCTTGATCCGACCTGACAGCACTTCTTCTGCGAGGGAGTCTTCGAGAAGACGCATGACGGCACGACGCAGGGGACGTGCGCCATAGGCAGGGTTGTATCCCTCCTCAACAAGACGTTCCTTGAACGCATCGGACACGGTGAGGGTGATGCCCTTCTCGCCCATGCGACCAAAGACTTCCTTGAGCATGATCTCGGCGATCTGCTTGACCTCCTCGCGGTTGAGCTGACGGAAGACAATGATCTCGTCGAGACGGTTGAGAAATTCAGGACGGAAGTACTGCTTGAGCTCCTCATTCACCAAGGAGCGAATCCTGGTGTATTGAGAATCTTCAGCGCTTTCACCGGAGAACTCGAAGCCAAGGCCGCCACCCCCCTTCTCGATGACCTTCGAACCGATGTTCGACGTCATGATGATCAGGGTGTTCTTGAAGTCAACTGTGCGGCCCTTGGAGTCGGTGAGACGACCATCTTCCAGGAGTTGCAGCAGCAGGTTGAACACATCGGGGTGCGCTTTTTCGATTTCATCGAAGAGCACCACGGTGTAAGGGCGCCGACGCACCGCCTCAGTGAGCTGTCCGCCTTCGTTGAAGCCCACGTAGCCAGGAGGCGAGCCGATCAGCTTGCTGACCGTGTGGCGCTCCATGAATTCCGACATGTCGAGGCGGATCATGGCCTCTTCGCTGCCGAAGAAATAGGTCGCCAGAGCTTTGGTGAGCTCGGTTTTACCAACACCCGTGGGGCCGGAGAAGATGAAACTTGCAATCGGTCGATTGGGGTTCTTCAAACCAACCCGGGCCCGGCGGATGGCCTTGGACACGGCTTTCACCGCTTCGTCCTGACCGATGAGGCGTTTGTGGAGGGTTTCCTCCATGTTGAGCAGCTTGACCGACTCGCTCTCAGTCAGCTTCTGCACCGGGACACCGGTCCAGGAGGCAACGATCTGAGCGATGTCCTCCTCATTCACCATGGGGGAACTGTCTGAAGCAACCGACTCGGCAGCCGTCGTTTCACCGGGCTCTGAAGAAGTGTCGGCTTTGACCTCGTCCTTGTTGGCTTGCAGCAGGGAACGAATCTGCTCCCGCAGCTCTACTTCCTTCTCACGCAACTCACCCGCCTTGGTGAAGTCCTGATCGCGGACAGCATCCTCTTTGTCCTTCTGGACGGAACGCAGCTCCTTATCAACCTCCTTCGCAGCAGGAGGCAACTTCGAATTGAGCAGGCGGACCCTGGAGCCAGCTTCATCGATCAGGTCGATGGCCTTGTCGGGCAGGAAGCGATCAGAGATGTACCGATCACCAAGGGTTGCCGCCGCGACAAGCGCTTCATCGGTGATTTTGAGGCGGTGATGCTGCTCATAACGCTCTCGAAGACCGCGAAGGATTTCGATGGTGTCATCGATGGACGGCTCACCGACATTGACCGGCTGAAAACGCCGTTCCAAAGCAGCATCCCGTTCGATGTGCTTGCGGTACTCGTCGAGGGTGGTGGCGCCAATGCACTGCAACTCACCACGAGCAAGCGCCGGCTTGAGAATGTTGGCAGCGTCGATGGCACCTTCAGCAGCACCTGCACCGATCAAGGTGTGAACTTCGTCGATCACGAGGATGACGTTTCCGGCCGACTTGATCTCCTCCATGATCTTTTTGAGACGCTCCTCAAACTCACCCCGGTACTTGGTACCAGCAACCAACAAGCCGATATCAAGGGTCAGGACGCGCTTGTCTTCGAGGATGTCGGGAATATCTCCCTGCTGAATGCGCTGGGCCAGGCCTTCAGCGATGGCCGTCTTACCGACGCCGGGCTCACCGATCAGAACTGGATTGTTCTTGGTACGGCGCCCAAGGATTTGGATGACGCGATCGATTTCGTTGTGACGGCCCACAACTGGATCGAGTTTCGCCTCTGTCGCGAGCTGCGTGAGGTTGTTACCGAACTCATCGAGGGTGGGAGTCTTGGTGGAGCCCTTTCCACCACCGCCGCCACCGGCAGACACTTCGGCCGTTTCACCCAGCATGCGAATCACTTGGGTTCGCACCTTGGCCAGGTCGACACCGAGGTTCTCCAGAACCCGGGCCGCTACACCTTCGCCCTCTCGGATGAGACCGAGCAACAGGTGCTCCGTACCGATGTAGTTGTGACCAAGCTGACGAGCCTCTTCAAGAGAGAGCTCCAGAACACGCTTGGCGCGGGGAGTGAACGGAATTTCAACGGCAACGAAACCGGACCCACGCCCAATGATTTTCTCTACTTCCACCCGGGCATCCTTGAGGTTGACGCCCATGGACTTGAGGACCTTGGCAGCTACACCCGTTCCTTCGCCAATGAGACCGAGGAGTATCTGTTCGGTTCCAACAAAGTTGTGACCAAGCCTGCGAGCCTCTTCTTGGGCCAGCATGATCACTTTGATGGCCTTCTCGGTGAAACGTTCGAACATCGCTGGGCCAATGCAGTGATGTAACCAAGCTATCAGGGTTGAGGGACCGCCGCGAGTGTTCGGTTTGTACGGTCACTTTCCAGTCTGAGACTGGCCTTGAGCGCGCAAAAAATAACAATGAATCCCACAAGATTCACTGCTTATTTTTGTTTCCCAGGGACGGGAAACCGAACAACATCAATCCGACGTTGGAGATGTCGGTGGTGGGATGCGACACCACTGAATGAGGGCATCGCGACCATCGGAGTAGTACCCGGAACGGGTGCCTGCGGTGCGGAAACCGTTCCGGGCGTAAAGCGCCAGAGCGGCAACGTTGTCGCTGGCCACCTCGAGCGTGGCGTGCACCGCACCAACCCGACGTGCCCGTTGCAACAGTGCTTGTAAAAGAAGACCTCCATAGCCGCTGCGGCGACTGGCCGGATCCACAGCAACTGCCGTGATGTGGAGTTCATCGGCCACCAACCAGCCGCAGGCAACTCCTATCAATGTTTCGGAGTCAACAAGACCGATGCAGAGGCGCCTGGTGTCGTCCAGCTCACGCCGCCATTGGTCAGCCGTCCAAAGACCATCGAGAGCAGTCTGATCCAGAACCAGACAGGCGTGCTGCCATGAGGGATCAAGACGCAGGATCTGCAGGGTCGATCCACCCACCGCAGGGTCGATTCCTAGATTGCCCTTCGACGCCGACACTCCGTGACCCAAACCATCACTAGTCAACGGCCCTTCGAGGCGAACCGGGATGCGGAGAGCCCCAATCGCAACCTGGCACCGCTTACAACCGAGCTCGACGCCACAGACCGACTGGTCGTCGGAGGTTGTCGTCTCAGTGATCTGGCGGCGCGCTACGGCACACCTTTATATGTGCTGGATGAGGCGACCGTTCGCGTCACCTGCCGGGCCTATCGCGAGGCTCTGGCCAAGCACTACGCAGGTTCATCTCTGCCGATCTACGCCTCAAAAGCCAATAGCTCCCTGGTGATGAGCAGCATTGCGGCCTCTGAGGGCTTGGGCCTGGATGCCGTTTCCGCCGGTGAACTGCTGACGGCGCTGCGCGGAGGGATGCCAGGGGAGCGCATGGTGCTCCACGGAAACAACAAATCCGACGAGGAGCTGCTGCTCGCCTACGCCAACAAGGTCACGATCGTTGTGGACAACCAACACGATCTGGATCGCCTGGCCGAACTGGTGCCCGCTGGATCAGAACCAGCGCGCCTGATGCTGCGCTTCACCCCAGGCATTGAGTGCCATACGCACGAATACATCCGCACGGGTCACCTAGACAGCAAGTTCGGCTTCGATCCCGATCAGGTGGAGCCCGTGCTGCGCAAACTTGTGGGACAACCCTGGGCCCAACTCACCGGCCTGCACGCCCACATCGGATCTCAAATCTTTGAACTCGAACCCCACCGTGATCTAGCCGCGGTGATGGCCGACAAACTGAAGCTCGCCCGCGACCTGGGCCATCCCGTCAACGACCTCAACGTTGGAGGCGGACTTGGGATCCGCTATGTGGAATCCGATGATCCGCCGAGCATTGAGCAATGGATCAAGGTGGTGGCCGAAGCCGTCACAGCGGCATGCCGTGAGCGTGGCCTCGAGCTGCCACGGTTGATGTGCGAGCCGGGCCGTTCGCTGGTGGCGACCGCCGGTGTGACCTTGTACACCGTGGGCTCCCGCAAAACGATCCCCAACGTCCGCACCTACGTGGCCATCGACGGTGGAATGAGCGACAACCCCCGCCCGATCACCTACCAATCGCTTTACACCTGTTACCTGGCTGACCGCCCTCTGGCCCAGGCTGACGAAAGCGTGAATCTGGTGGGCAAGCACTGTGAATCCGGCGATGTGCTGCTGAAGGACCTTCCCCTGCCCAGCACCGAGAGCGGAGACATCGTTGCCGTGTTCGCGACCGGTGCCTACAACGCCTCGATGAGCTCGAACTACAACCGGATCCCGAGGCCTGCAGCCGTCTTGGTGCACGACGGATCCGCGGAGCTGGTGCAAAAGCGAGAGCAGCCGGATGACCTGCTGCGCTACGACGTTTTGCCAGAACGATTCAACGCGTTACGTTGACGTCAGCGGTTCGTAGATCGGAGTGAACGTGTTGGCGGTGGTGGATCCGCGCCTGGTGCTCGACGTTCTCTTTGCATCTTCCATCGGCTTTCTTCTGTTCTCGCGCGTCAACGAGCAGCGCACCCTCTGGTTGCTGCGGGGCTGGTTGTTCCTGGTGGCCATGGCCTGGTTTGTCCAGCGATTCGCCAACCTGCCTCTCACCACAAAACTGGTGGACGGGTTGGTGATGGCCTGCTCGCTATCGCTGGCCATTCTTTGGCAGGGGGAGCTGCGGCGCTTGATGGAGCTGCTGGGAACTGGTCGACTGGCGGTGTTGCTGGGGAATCCCCAGAAGGAGTTCCGGGCATCCGCCGGCACCGTGAGCCAGATCACCGATGCCGCTGGCCGGCTGTCTCAGCTGCGCCGTGGGGCCTTGATCGTTGTTGACCTGGGGAGCGACCTCAGGCCCGAGGATTTTCTCAATCCCGGTGTTGCTATCGGCGCAGTGCTGAGTCGCGAGTTGATGCTGAATCTGTTTGCTGCCGACACACCACTGCACGATGGTGCCGTTCTGGTGCGTGGGAACCGGATCGAATCGGCCGGGGTCATTCTTCCGCTCTCCCGGCACAGCGTGAGTCGTTTCGGCACTCGGCATCTGGCGGCGCTTGGCATTACCGAACGCTTTGATCGCTGCATCTGCATCGTGGTATCCGAGGAAACAGGGACGCTGTCCCTGGCCAACCAGGGCAAGCTGGAACGCCCGATCACGAGCTCTCGCCTTAAGGAACTGCTGCAGGAGCTGTTCAGCACCGCCGAATCGATGCCGCCGGCACGACGTACGGTGGGAAGCTCTCAGTCTGAATCGCTGTCTTGAGCCGCCCTCCGGCCACCAGCACTGACACGGCCGATCGTTCGCTTCTCCCTGCGGACCTCGACCCAGGCCGGCTCCCGCAGCACGTGGCCTTGATCATGGATGGCAACGGACGTTGGGCGAAATCGCGCGGGTTACCTCGGGTGATGGGGCACCGTGCCGGCGTGGAGGCATTGAAAACCAGCCTGCGGCTCTGCAGCGACTGGGGCATCCCAGCCTTGACGGCCTACGCCTTCTCCACGGAGAACTGGTCGCGTCCAGGGGAGGAGGTGAATTTCCTGATGACCCTGTTCGAACGGGTGTTGCAGGCCGAACTTCAGGCACTGGAAGCCGAACAGGTGCGGATTCGCTTTCTCGGAGATCTGGAAGCCTTGCCCCAGAAACTGCAGCAGTTGATCGCTGACGCCACGACCCGTACAGCCTCCAACAACGGCATTCATTTCAACGTGTGCACGAATTACGGCGGGCGACGGGAACTGGTGCAGGCAGCCCAGCGCCTCGCCCGACGCGCTGCAGCGGGGGAGCTCGATCCGGACAGCATCGATGAGAACAGCATCGCCGCTGAATTGTTCACCGCTGGCGAGCAGGATCCCGATCTGTTGATCCGCACCAGCGGGGAACACCGCATCAGCAATTTTCTGCTCTGGCAGCTGGCCTATGCCGAAATCCACGTCACCGACGTGCTCTGGCCCGACTTCAATGCCGATGCGTTGAAAGAGGCCCTACTCGATTTCCAACGCCGTAACCGCCGCTTCGGCGGACTCGATCCGATCAGCCCATGACGCTCAGCATCCGCCACAACTGGACCACCGCGGAGATCCAGACCCTGCTGGAACTCCCCTTGATGGAGCTGCTTTGGCAGGCGCAAACCATTCATCGTGAGGCCAACCCTGGCTATCGGGTGCAGCTGGCCTCGCTGCTGAGTGTGAAAACAGGGGGCTGCGAAGAGGATTGCGCTTACTGCTCTCAGTCGATCCATAACAGCAGTGATGTGGCGGCCTTTGAGGCCCAAATGCAGGTGGAACCGGTGCTGCAGCGCGCCCGAGCTGCCAAGGAGGCCGGTGCCGATCGCTTCTGCATGGGCTGGGCCTGGCGGGAAATCCGCGACGGTGCCCCCTTCGAAGCCATGCTTGAGATGGTGCGCGGAGTGCGCGGCATGGGGATGGAGGCCTGCGTGACCGCGGGGATGCTTACCGATCAACAAGCGGAACGATTAGCCGCAGCCGGGCTCACGGCCTACAACCACAACCTCGACACCAGCCCCGAGCACTACGACCAAATCATCTCCACACGCACTTATCAAGAGCGGCTGGAAACACTCCAACGCGTCCGCAACGCCGGTGTCACCCTCTGCTGTGGCGGCATCATCGGCATGGGAGAAACCCTGCGGGACCGAGCCTCGATGCTGCAGGTGCTCGCCAGCATGAACCCTCATCCCGAAAGCGTGCCGGTGAACGGATTGGTGGCCGTTGAAGGCACCCCTTTGGAAGAGCAAGCCCCCTTTGAGCCCTTGGAGCTGGTGCGGATGGTGGCGACCGCCAGAATCCTGATGCCACACGCCCGGGTGCGGTTGAGCGCGGGCCGTGAATCGATGAGCCGGGAAGCCCAGATTCTCTGCCTCCAGGCAGGTGCCGATTCAATCTTCTACGGCGATGTTCTGCTCACCACTGGAAACCCCGATGTGGAGGCCGATCGCCAGCTGCTCGCCGATGCCGGGGTAACCGCCAACTGGCAGGAGGAGGCTGCTCCTGCCAACTGTGCTCCCCGCTAAACAAGACGCGCCCCATTCCGAACCCCCGACAACATCTGCGGGACGCTTGCAGAACAAACTTCCGCAATCGTTAGGCCCAACTCCAGTGGGTGTTGATTAAGCAGACTGATTTTCGACAGCCCTATGGATGAAACGCCTAAGCAATGACATCGGCCATCCTTTCCATTGAAAGGACTGAGCGATGTCATCAATTGGTCGAGATCACTCCTCCACAGAAACGTTCTCTAAAGGACCGTTGCATGCTCCACGGAGTGCGTCTTCTGTTTAGGCATCATAAATTTTGCATCCGGGTGCAGTTGGCGACACATCGCAACGCTCTTCCCAGTACAGGTCGTGTTGCGACTGGATTGCTTGTCGAGGCTCGGAATCCTGCTTGGATTGCGTTTTATCGACCAAACCGAGAGGGATGCAGATATCAAAAAAACCAGAGCAGATCGTGATCATCGCTATCCTTGATACTGATTTCTGTCTACTCCTCTAGGCGATAAAAACAATAGGTACTTAACCCGAGAAGAGGAAGCGAAAGGATCACCTCACAAACATGAGGCGACCCTTTTGGCCACGGCTACATCAATCCAGGATGATCAAGACCAGAGAGACATGAGCCACACGGCTCAACAACCATGCCCTTGCTTGTCGCGAAAACCTTATAAGGCTGTCATCCGATTGAAGGAGAAATAGTTCTCTTCTCCTCCCAGCCCAAAGCACCCATTGCATGGGCAAACGCATCACCAAACCAAAAAGGAAAACCTTTCAAAGTCACCTCCTTTGAAGATGAGAAATCTGTAGAACAGATGTCTGGCGGTTGACGATAGGCACTTAAAACTCACCAACTTC
The DNA here is from genome assembly GCF_900474185.1 of Synechococcus sp. UW69. Classification (NCBI taxonomy): domain Bacteria; kingdom Bacillati; phylum Cyanobacteriota; class Cyanophyceae; order Synechococcales; family Synechococcaceae; genus Synechococcus; species Synechococcus sp. UW69. The sequence goes on from NZ_UCNW01000011.1 coordinate 45,392, forward strand.
AAACAACAAAAATCTGACCCGACAGCCACCAGCCGCCAAATCGGGTAAGAAGGTGCATCATCAAAAGACAATGCAGTTCAAACGTTTTGGCTTGACAGCCGGCATCTTGCTTCTGGCCAGCAGCGTGCAGGCTGCACCTCAGCCAGAGATTCAGGAGTTGTTCAGGGCGAGTCGAACACCAGGCGAACGGATCGTGGCCTATCCGCAGGGCACGCCGGAGCTGAGGGTGGTTCGGGTCAGCCTCCCCGTTGGAGCAACGATTCCACTCCACACCCATCCCTCACCCGTGGTCGTTGTGGTGACGAAGGGCGCGATGACCAACGTGCGCCTTGTCGACGGCAAAGAGGTTGTGAGCGTGGTCCGGCCCGGCAATGGCTTCCTGGATGGCCACCCGGATGAACCTCACTTCGTGACCAACAAGGGCCCAGAACCAGCAGAAGCAATGGTGACCTTTGCCAGCGTTGAAGGTCTCCCCAACATGATCCCCATGAAGTGAGCCATCAACCCAATTCACAACGAGCGTTGACCCATCTGCTTCAGCATTAATTTGGCATCCTGCTCCGTCAGCGGTGACACCATCCGCAGCACCTTGCGATGGATCTCCTGGGGTGCGGTGACATGGCCCTGCATCGATCCCCAAGACCTTTCCCAGAGTTCAGCCAATTGATTTTTATGTTGCATTGAAGGATGAAAATTCATGCGTCGTCTGTATGAATGATCCGAAGCGCATTGATATAGATGCCAATGCAGATTGCTACCAATACAAAAACCATTCATCGATTTCGTCTAGAGGTGTTCTAAGGGGAGAGAGGTAAAACCACCTCCCTCAACTGAGCGATTACCGGGTCCACTTGGCTCCACCGACTGGGGGATAGAGCGCATCCCCCAGGAACTCGTGTAACAATCTCTCTACTGGCACACAGCCTGGGCTGGAGCAGGGTTAAACCAGAGGTAGCCCTTCAACGAGGAGCCATGATTGACCCCATCGTCCTTCCATCACTATTTGGCCTCTTTGTTCTGTCCGTCATTCTTGATGCCGTAAAAGACGACCGCGAGCGTCACCACCATCGCCGTTATTGAGTGCTGGGCTAACGCTGCTTCCCCTTCACGAAGCCAGTGGCGTTTGATCTGGACGACAGCTCCTTGATCAGGGTTGCTGTGATGATCAGCGCTACAAAAACAAGTTCCATCACCAAAGCCAATCAGTACTTGTTGTGAAACACAGTTCCGATGGCTGTGGCTGTGAAGACAACAGCGATTAAAGCGAGTGCCATAGACGGAAGCGGAGCACCTTTCCGTGATGGCATTGAAGTCACTCAAGCGGCCGTATCGAAAAGCACCATCTCAGTGGAATCGGCAGAAGTAACTAGGAACGAACCTGACGAGCGAGCGTCAAAATCAAATACGCCGTCACCAAAGCCAGGAATGCAACCACGATCCGTCTCTGACCCAGAACACCGTTCAAACCAAAGGATTGTCCGGGTGAAGCAGACCGGTTGAGCCATTTGCTACCTGGCCTGACCAAAACACTGCAAGAAAGACTCATTGTTGGTGTCATCCATGTTGAGCTACACCGGATAGGTCAGAGGCTCAGCCATGAAGATCGACAGCGCAAACGCTCAACCCATGGGAAGCCTCATTTTTGAAGAGGGGCACAAGCCCTTTCATGCCCTGGCGTGTCCACTGCGGCCTGCCTCTGTGCGCATCAGCAGGAAGCACTGAAGGGGAACCCACCGTCCTGATGCAGGCTGGAGGGACGTTGAGCCTGGAGCACCGTGGACCCGATCCGCCAAGAGCCTGTGCTGGCGAAAGACAGCCGACTCCTGGTGGCTGCTTTTTATGCCTTCGTACCCCTTGATGACGAGCATCGCGAGACGTTGCTGGCCAGCTTGCCGACGCTTGCTCGCGAAGGGAGTGTGCTCGGCTCGGTTTTGATAGCTCTAGAAGGAGTCAACGGCACGATCAGTGGGCCAGAGGTAGGCGTTAGCGCAGTGCTGGATCACTTGCGCTCCTCCCTGGAACTCGGCAACGATCACTTCGCGCGGCTCGAGGTGAAGCGCAGCTGGGCCGACAAGCCGGTATTTCGCCGCTTCAAAGCCAGGCGCAAGAAAGAGATCGTGACCATCGGCGTGAACAGCGTGGACCCCCACGCCAGCGTGGGCACCTACGTGGAACCTGAAAACTGGAATGCGCTGGTGGATGATCCCGGCACGCTGGTGATCGACACCCGCAACAGCTACGAAACAGCGATCGGAACGTTTGACGGCGCCATCGACCCCGGCACTGAGAGCTTCCGTGAATTTCCGCAATGGGCAGAAGAAACGCTGCGGCCGCTGATGGAACAAAACGGCAGCCAGCGCATCGCCATGTTCTGCACCGGTGGCATCCGCTGCGAGAAGGCCAGCAGTTATCTGCAACAACGGGGCTTTGGAGAGGTGCACCATCTGCGCGGCGGCATCCTCAAGTACCTGGAGCAGGTGCCGGAAGCCGAGAGCCGCTGGCAGGGGGAGTGCTTCGTGTTCGATCAGCGGGTGGCCCTGAACCACCGCCTTGAACCCGGTGAATACAGCCTCTGCCATGCCTGCGGCCTGCCGGTTTCAGCCGAACAACGCGCACTGCCCAGCTACATCAAAGGCGTGCAATGTGTGCATTGCGTGGATCGCTTCACCGACGCCGACCGGGAACGGTTTGCGATGCGGCAACGGCAAATTGATCAGATGCAGGCTTGAGGGATTCAGACCGCATCGGACAATCCTTGCAAGGACGACTCCATGCCGTGCTGCCGATCCTCTACAGCTTCCGCCGCTGCCCCTACGCCATGCGCGCCCGCTGGGCCCTGCTGGAGGCCGGTCTTCTGGTGCAGTGGCGCGAAATCGCGCTGAAGGCCAAACCGGCTGAGATGTTGGCGGTCTCCCCCAAGGGCACCGTTCCGGTGCTGGTGTTGCCAGACGGAGAGGTCATCGAAGAAAGCCATGCGGTGATGGACTGGGCCCTGAATCAGGCGGACCCACGGGAGCTGCTGTGGTCCAGCGATAGCGACACGTCAGCGCTGATCCAGCAGAACGACGGACCGTTCAAGCACCACCTGGACCGGTTCAAATACACCGATCGCTATCCCGGCACCAACAAGGATGAGCAGCGGAACGCCGGCCTCACGATTCTGAAAAGCTGGAACCAGAGGATTGCCGAGCAGGGCTGGCTGCTTGGCGAGCGCATCTCACTGGCTGATGCGGCCATCTGGCCGTTCGTGCGGCAGTGGCGTATCGCCGATCCTGAGGGTTTCGACAACGACACCGCTCTGGCGCCACTGCGCAGCTGGCTCACCGGCTTCCTGGAGGCCCCCCGCTTCGAACGGCTGATGCAGCGGGCCGATCCCTGGAGTGCCGGTGGGCAACAGCACCACTTCCCTGCCGATGCCGTGGCGGTGCCCCTGGATCAACCCCTGTTCCACCTGGCCCTCAAGGGCGACTGGCAGGCCGCGCAGACCAACGGCAGCTATCGCATCTCCACGCGAGGTATGGGACTCGATCAAGTGGGCTTCATCCACTGCTCCTGGCAGGAGCAGGTGAACGCCACCTTTGAACGTTTTTACGCGGATGCCGGCGACGTGCTGCTGCTGGAGATTGATGCCGCTGCCGTCGATGCTCCCCTGCGCGCCGATGCGATTCCCAGCGGCGAACTGTTCCCCCACCTCTACGGAGCTTTGCCGCTGGAGGCGGTGCGCTCGGTCGTCACCATGCCCGCATCAGCATGAGCACGGCACCATAAAAATGGCCAGATCCCGATCGATGCTTGAACACCTGGAAGCCGAGGCCCGCGAACGGGGCCTGCTGCTGCGATTGCAGGTTGGCCGTCCCCTAGGACTGTGGAGCCTGAGGTTGGTGGTGGCCCAGCAAGCCACGAGCGGCAGCCTGCTGCTGCTGGGGGAAATGAAGGGATGGGCCTATCCCGCCGCCACGGGCCTGCAACTCGACACGATGCGCGTGATGCCGATGGCACCTCCAGGCGTTGGTGATCTGATCTGGGCCGCCACCATGGCCTGGGCCCAGGAGGCCACGCCTTGTGCAAGAGCCCGTTTGCTGGCCATCCGCGACGACGAGCGGCAACACCGACGGCTGGTCCGCTACTTCCACCAACGCGGGTTCAGCACGATGCGCGAGGTGGAAGCAGCACTTTGGGATCTTCCCCTCCGAATGGTCTGGGGTGGCGCCGGTGCCCTGATGAGTGGAGAGATCTCCACCGTTCTTGAACGCAGTCTGCGGGGATGGCGTCAGTCAGCAGCGTGATAGCTGCTGCGCACTAAAGGGCCGCTGCGCACCTGGGCAAAGCCCAGTTCACGGGCTACCGCCGCAAGCTCATCAAACTCCTGCGGCGTCCAGTAGCGGGCCACCGGAATGTGCTCCAGCGAAGGACGCAGGTACTGCCCCAGGGTGAGCCGCTGGCAATCCACAGCGCGGAGATCGTTGAGGGTGGCGATCACCTCATCACGGGTCTCTCCCAAGCCGAGCATCAAGCCGCTCTTGGTGGGGATTTCAGGCGCCAGTTCACGGGCGGCCGCCAATAGCCCGAGCGACCGCACATAGGTAGCCCCCCGGCGCACCTCGCCCTGGAGACGCTGCACCGTCTCCAGGTTGTGGTTGAAGCACACCGGTTGGGCTGATAACACCGTGGCCAGCCGCTCACGCTGAGCCTTCACCGCCAGGGCCTGATCAGCCACGCCCCCCCAGAAATCGGGAGTGAGCACCTCAAGAGCGATGAGCGGATTTCGGGCCCGGATCGCCGCCATGGTGGTGGTGAACAGGCTGGCGCCGTGATCGATGAGATCGTCACGGGCGACTGCCGTGAGCACCACATAACGGAGCTGCATCGCTTCCACCGCATCAGCCACCCGTTCGGCTTCTGCAACATCCACCGGCATCGGTGCCTGCCCCTTGTCCACCTGGCAGAAAGCACAGCTGCGCGTGCAGATCGAACCGCCCAGCAAAAAGGTTGCCGTCCCTGCGGCATAGCACTCACCACGGTTGGGGCAGCGCCCTTCCTCACAGATGGTGTGCAGGCGGTTTTGCTTCACCAGCCCCTGCACCCGCTCCAATTCAGAGGCGTTACCAATCGGCCGACGCAGCCATTCGGGCAATCGCTCCGCAGGGGGAATGGCGCTGAACTTGCTCATACCGGCGGACGGCCTGTGTTGATTCTGCTCAAGAAACAACGAATCAGGGCACTGACATCAATCAATCAACCGGCCGGCGCCCCTCCAAGGCTCGGCTCAGGGTGACCTCATCGGCGTATTCGAGTTCACTCCCCATCGGCAAGCCGTAGGCGATTCGGCTCACCGGACAGAAGGGCTTCAACAACCGTGCCAGATACAAGCTGGTGGTATCCCCTTCAACACTTGGGGTAAGGGCCAGGATCACCTCGGTGATCTCCTCCTTGCTGATCCGCTGCACCAGTGCCGTCACATGAAGAAGCTCCGGACCAATGCCATCCATCGGCGAAATCAATCCACCGAGCACGTGATAGCGCCCTTGAAATTCGCGGGTGCGCTCCAACGCCAGAAGATCCCGGGAATCGGCCACCACGCAGATCACCCCATTGCGGCGCTCCGGGTTACGGCAAATCTCACACTCCGGCTCAGCGGAGAGGTGAAAGCAGATCTGGCACTGGCCCACCTGGGTGCGGGCCGCTAAGAGGGCATCCGCAAACTGGTGAATCTGCTCCTCGGGCTGATTCAGCAGATGCAGAGCAAGCCTCTGGGCCGTGCGCGGACCGATGCCTGGCAGACGCTCGAACTGATCAATCAGTCGGGCCAACGGTCGGGTGAAGCCGCTCAGTGGTCTGCCGCCAATGCGAGGAATGTAGGAGTTGTTGAGATCATCTGCCGGAACACCAATCCATGATTAGAGAATTCGATGAGCAACCCCGCTTCACCGCAAAGCAAGGGAGCTCAGGGTCTTGAACAGTGGAAGCATCAGGCCTGAATCTGATCCGAGGCCAAGGCGTGCCCCGATCAAACGCTCCGAAGATGCCACAGGTTGCGCTTTTTTGGCGCTTCACATCAATGAGGCCGCAACGGCAGAATGGGTCGTGGATTGATTTCACCGTTAATGCAGCTCCTCCGGTCTCTCAGTCGCCTAATCGTTTGCGGCGTCCTGGCACTGGTGCTGGGAGCCTGTGCGGCGGGACCGACGGCAGGGCTGCAGTCGTACCAGAGCCCGGATGGCCGTTTCGCCTTCCTGTATCCCACCGGTTGGACCGAGGTTCAGGTGAGCAACGGTCCGCGGGTGGTGTTTCACGACCTGATCCACAGCGATGAGACCGTGAGCCTGATGATCAACAAGGTGAGTGAAGACAACGAACTCAACGAACTTGGCAGTGCCGTCGCGGTCGGTGAGCGCTTGCGCCGAGAAGTGATCGCCACCGCCGGCAGCGGCCGCACTGCTGAGCTGGTAGAAGCGCAGGAGCGCGAGGTGAATGGCCACACGTTCTACGACCTGGAATATGCGGTGCACTTGGAAGACCGCGACCGTCATGAGCTAGCGACCGTGGTGGTCGACCGCGGCCGGCTTTACACCTTGGCAACCAGCGTCAACGAAGACCGCTGGAGCAAGGTTGGTGAAATCTGCGGCCGGGTGGTGCGCTCACTAACTCTGCTGATCTGATCAGAACAAAAATCTGAAGCGTTGGCTGCTGGCCTCACTGGCATCAGCACCACTGCTGGACTTGGCCGGCCACTCTGTATCCAGGTAGCTGATGCCATCAGCATTGAAAGGCACCGCATTCAAGCTGGAGGCATTGAGGTCAGTTGTGCCCATCGCAGTAATCAAGCCGCCCAATTCCATCGGCCCAAGGTCTGTTTCCAACGCCTGACCCGCAGCAGTAATCAAGGCCGGCAGGCGAATCAAATTCTGAGGTTGTTTCATCTGTTCGAACAGGCCCTTGAGCGCCAACTGCTGCCGTTCCAGGCGACCGAAATCACCTCGGCCGTCATTGCGCCAACGCAGAAAACCCTCGAGATCCTTCCCCTTTAAAAGTTGAGGCCCGGGCTGCAGGTCGATCACCAAGTTCTGACTGCGGTCGACGTAATACAACCGCTTGGGCACATCCACCTCGATCCCCCCCACCAGATTGGCCAGGGTTTCGATCGCATCCAAGCGCACCACGATGTGATGGCGGATCGGGCGATTCATTAGTCGAGACAACTCCCGCTCCACCGCCTCCACACCGCCGTAGGCCATCAGGGCATTGAGCTTGATGCCCCCCAAGCCCTCAGCATCGATGTAGCTGTCGCGGGGAATCTGAGTAATCGTCGTGGTGGTGCCCTTCACCCGCACCGTGAAGATCACATCGGTGTTGTTGCCAGTGCGGTCACGCCCCAGCACCACCACTTCCCTGGCACCGAAGCCAGTCCAACCAGCGAATGGGTTGGCCATCGGCGGGGGCTGAGCTGCCGCCACAGGTTGGTCTGCCGTGCTGGACGGTTCAGTATTGATCAATCGGCTCAGCGGCACCGACAGCATCAAGCCGCCGCTGAGACCCACCACGACAGCACAAACAACCGGCCACCTGGTGGCCGCAGAAGATGGCTTGGCAGGAGGGTCTTGTGCCATGGAATACAAGCTATTCCGCATCTTGGCGTGCAGATCCTGTCTGCGGTAGAGGGTCGGACGGCCTCCCGCTTAAACCAGAGGATCGCTGATCACCATTGAGGCGCAGGGAAGCTGGCGGATCAATTTGCTGGTGCGATCACTGCCAGGAATCGGCAGACCCGCCACCCGTCTCCGCTGGGTGCGCAGGATCACCAGATCGTGCTCGCGGCTGAGTCGATGAATGGCCCCATCGATACCGGGTCCCCGCACGATGACGATGTGGAACCGCTCCGCCGGAATCCCCGGCGGTCGCCAGCGAATCAGCTGCTGCTCCATCCACTGACGGTCCTGCCCGCTGAAGCGAGGGTCGTGCACATGAAGCAGGGTGATCCGGAGGCGCTGTTCCTCCGGGGCTGAATTGATCACCCGCAGCGCCAGTTCGAATTGCTCGCGAGCACTGGCGGAGAGGTCTTTGATCGGAACAAGGATCCGGCCCAGACCGCTGTCGGAATCGCGGCCAAAGTTCACCACCACCACTGGACAGTGCGCTGTGCGGCAGACCCCATCAACAATGTCGCCCATCAGCCAAGCCCGCAGCTGATCCGTACGTGCAGCACCGATCAACAACAGGTCTGCGGCCTGTTCAAGCGCCGTGCGGCTCATGCCACCAGCAATATCCTCATCCAGCCGCAGCAGGCTGCGGGTGGGGACGGCCAACTGAGCGCCGATGGCCTCAGCCGTGCTGAGCCGCCCGCGAGCCGCTGCAACCGCCCGATTCAAGCCGCCGCGCATCTCCTCGAGGCTGGGATTCACCATTGCCAGAGGAAGCAGCAGACCTTCAGCCCCCGAAGAGCCCTGCACCAAGCGAGCGGCCATGCTCAACAGCCCCTTCTCGGTGCTGGGGTTAGCCACGGGCACCACAATCCGCAAGGGGCGCTGAACAACCTCGTTGACGCCATCAAGAACCGCCGCCTCCTCCCCGAAGCTGACCGGCACCGCATCGGGACTGGGATCCTTGAGCCGGGTCACCGACTGCTCGGTCAGGATCGGCCCCAGGGTGGCCGTTACGACCATCACCGCCAGCACGCTGTTCAACACGGTCTGATTGAGCAGACCCGCCTGATAGCCGATGAAGGCGGTGGCCAGCGTCGCCGCCACCTTGGGCATCGTCAGCGACCACATCATCAAAATCTGGGCTCGGCGATAGCCGAACAGCCGTCCGCTGAGCCACGACGCCAGCCCCTTGCCGCCGATCGCGCCCACCAGCATCAGCGCGGTGAACTGAAAGTTGCTAAGGCTCTGCCCCAGGCTGCCCAGATCCAACAGCAATCCCAGATCAATGAAGAAGATCGGGATGAACAGCACCCCACCCACGAAGATCACCTGTTCCTTGACCCGGCCTTCGGGCAAGACGGAATTCACCGCCAGGCCGGCCAAGAAGGCGCCGACAATCTTCTCAACGCCAGCCAGCTCAGCGCCCAGGGAAGCCAGGAACAAGGCCACCAAAACGGCGAGCACCATCCTGTTTTCATCGCTGATGCCGCGCAGCACCAGGCGTCGGCCTAGCCAGCGGATGCCCAGCACCACAACCAGGGCAAAGATGCCGATTTTGAGCAGCAACAGGCTGAGGCCCATGCCGCTGAGGCTTCCCTGACCCAGACCAAGACCCACCGCCAACAGCAGCAGGGCAACGATGTCGGTGAAGATCGTGCTGCCCACACTCACCACCACCGACTCATCCTTCTGGACGCCGTAGCTGCGCACGATCGGATAGCCAAGCGGGGTGTGGGTGGCCATCAAGGCACCGAGCAACAGGCACGACACCGAAGCAAAACCAGCCAAGAGGCCGATCGACACGCCCGTTCCCACACCGATCAACAGGATCAGCAGGCCATAAATGAAAGATCGGCGTTTGACCCGGTTGAACTCCTCCAGGTCAATTTCCAGACCCATCGTGAACAGCAAATACACCGCCCCGAGATCTGAAAGCAGCCGAACCGTTTCGCTGGTGCTGTCGACCCAGTTCAAAGCGTGCGGCCCCACGACCACGCCGGCCGCCAGCAATCCCACCAGATCAGGCAGACCGAGCCGCCGGATCAACGGCGGCACCGCCGCACTGATGGCCACCAACAGCGAAAACACCCCGAGGGGGTGATGCATGACATGGCTGATCGAGGCCTGCATGGCCATGGCTGCACCGCCGGCTTGCGGACCCAGCATGGTCACCGCGCCGGCGGCCAACAACGCTTGCTTCAGGAAGAAATAACCCCTTCTCCGGCCTGCACCTGCCAGAGATTGGTGTAGATCCCGCCTTGGGCCACCAGATTGTCGTGGCAGCCCTGCTCCACAATCCGGCCTTGATCCATCACCACAATCCAGTCGGCATGGCGGACTGTGCTCAACCGATGGGCAATCACCACAGTTGTTCGCTCCTGGGTGATCTGAGCCAACGACCGCTGGATGGCAGCTTCGGTGTCGTTGTCCACCGCTGCGGTGGCTTCGTCGAGCACCAGCACCGGAGCGTCCTTGAGAATGGCGCGGGCCAGAGCAATGCGCTGGCGCTGCCCGCCGGATAGACGCTGGCCCCGTTCGCCAACCAAGGTGTCATACCTCTGGGGCAAGGCATCGATGAATCCGGAGGCTTCCGCTAAGCGAGCGGCCTGCTCAATGGCCACTGGGTCGGGATCCGCCACCCCATAGGCGATGTTCTCGGCAACGGTGCCATGGAAGAGGTAGACGTCTTGACTAACCAGGGCGATGCAACGGCGCAGGTCTTGAAGCTGCAGGGTGTCGATGGGGACACCATCCAGGCAGATGCGTCCGCCATCGCGCTCATACAGACGCAACAAGAGTTTCACCACCGTGCTCTTGCCGGAACCTGTGGCCCCGACGATGCCCAGGGTCGAGCCTGCTGGAACTGTCAGATCAAAGCCCTGCAACAGCGCTGAACGCCCTGAATAGGCGAAATCAACCGCTTCAAAGCGAATCTCACCCCGCAGCTGATGCGGATCCACAGGGACCATCCCTCCCTGAATCATCACCGGCGTATCGATTAGATCAAGCACCCGCTGCGTGGATGCCATCGAGCGCTGGTACTCATCCAGGGTTCGACCAATGGCGGTCAACGGCCACAAAAGCCTCTGGGTAATGAACACCAGAACGCTGTAGGTGGCGACCGGCAGTTCACCGGCCAAGGCCTTGAAGCCACCGATCAACAGAATCGCCAAGAAGGCGAACAGGATCGCGAAGCGGATCAAGGGGATGAAGGCTGCCGAAAGACGAATCGCACGGGCGTTGCTCTGGCGATAGGCCAGGCTTTCAGCGCGCAGGCGCTCCAATTCGAGAGCCTCTGCAGTGAAGCTCTTGATCGTGAGCATCCCCCCCAAGTTGTTGGCGAGCCGGGAGGCGAGATCACCAGCCCTTGCCCGCACTTCCCGATAACGCGGAGCCAGCTGACGCTGAAAATGCAACGATCCCCAGAGAATCACCGGAATCGGCATGTAGGCGAACAAGGCCACCTCCGGCGCCACCATCGCCATGCCAATGCCCACCACTAAAACAGTGGTGATCAACTGCAGGATCTGATTGGCACCTCGATCCAAAAACCGTTCGAGCTGATTGATGTCGTCATTCAGCACCGACATCAGACGACCGGTGCTGTCCTGCTCGAAAAAGGCCAGCTCCAGCTTCTGTAGATGGTCGTAGGCCTCGAGCCGCAGGCTGTGTTGTGTGGTCTGCGCCAGGTTGCGCCAGAGCACGTCGTAGAGGTACTCGAATAGCGACTCCGCCGCCCAGATCACAAAGGTGAGAAGAGCCAGCATCCAGAGTTGCTGTCCCGCCGTCTTCAGGCCAAAGCCCGCCAACACAGATTGCTCACCACGCAACACCACATCCAGGGCAAGACCGATCAAGGCTGGTGGCGCCAGATCGAACAGCTTGTTGAGCAGAGAGCAGCTCACCGCAGCGAGCACCAAACGACGCTGCGGGGCGAGGTGGCGCAGTAGCCGCATCAACGGTGAGCGGCTTGCTGAAGCTTTGCTGAGGGTTCGTTCCAACAGGGTTTTCTCCCTCTGAAGACGCACTACAACGGAAGAACAACCGAAGGAGGTGCCATGAGCCGATCAAGGTCGTTCAACCGCTTTCACCGTTACTTGGCACGACAAAAACGCCGTGGACTGCGGGCTGTATTGCCGCAGTTCCAGAATCACCAAGACAACCAACCAGGCCCAGTCGACGGCAGCGCAGATCGTCTGCATCAACTGAGCCAACGTGAAATGGAGTTGGACCTGTTGGAAGCCGAGGCTTAAGCCTCAGCCGCGGTAACCGCCGCCGCCGCCGCCGCCACCACGGGGGCCGCCTGAACGCTCCCGGGGGGTGGCTTTACTAACGCGAATCATGCGGCCCATCCACTCGACGTCCTGGAGGTCGTCGATTGCTTTCTGTTCATCGGCATCGTTGGCCATCTCGACGAAGGCGAAACCGCGTTTGCGACCTGTCTCCCGATCCAGGGGAAGGCTGCAGTTTTTGACCTCGCCGTACTCAGTGAAGAGATCAACGAGGTGCTCTTGCTCCGCCTGGAACGAAAGATTGCCGATGTAGATGGTCATGGACCGTGGAACCGTTGGACTTGATCGATCGCTTGAGCCGGTTCCGAAAGCTCGGAAAGTGCCAGTGCTCAAACGTGAACCCGATGACGTTACAGGGCAGTCGTATGAAACAACACAAAAAAAAGAAGCAATTCCGAAGACCTGCCCGCAATTCGCCCATCCACACCATTGTCAGAAGACCCTGACAGAGAAGTGAGATGACATTCGACAGCCTTTACTGCCAAACCCTGTGCTGGACCACTGACGGGGAACTGGATCCTGGTGACAAGCTTGTGCTGCTCAACAGCTTGATTCCACAGGCCACACCTACCGAGCAGATCGAGCTGATTCAAGTCGTGGAGAAGCTGGCCCTGCTTCAGCCTGAAGTCACCGTTCAGGTGTGCAGTCTCTAACCAAAATCGAGCCCCTGGGATCAGAAGGCGTAGGCCTCAGCCGCCTTGGCCTTACAGGAGGCCTGGGCTCCCGTGATTCCAGCCCCGTTCTGCACCTCCGCCAGGAAACAGCGGCAGGTGTCTTCCACCATGCCTTCAGGAGGAACCTTCCCAGCGCTCTGCAGCTCGGCCTTAACGGCCGTTCTGCAGAACTGGGTGATCAGGCTGTTGTCCGAAGCCACTACCGAAACAGGGGCCAAAACCAGGGCAGCAGCCAGAAGCTTGCGCATCAGGAGGCCTGAGTGATCTGCAGTTCGCGGTTCATCACCCGCAGGCGACGCAGATTGTTGAACACATCCTCGGGCATGCCCTTGGGCAGATCCACCAGGCTGTGGTTGTCGAAGATCTGAATGCGACCGATCAACCGTCCCTGCAGACCGGTCTCGCCGGCAATAGCTCCAACCAGATTGCCCGGCTTCACCCGATCGCGGTGGCCCACCTCAACCCGGTAACGCTGCATGTTCTCCTCGGGAGCCCGCGCCGGTCGGTCGCGCCGCTCCCGGCGATCTCCCCCATTCCGATCGCGGTCACGGTCGTTGCGACGGGTGTTCTGAATCCAGTCATCGTCCCCTTTACGCAGAAGCGGATCAGGACCGATCGCCAGATTGAGAGCCGCCATGGCCAGTTGCTCAGGGCTCAATTCCAGCTCGGTTGCCACCCGCTGCATCAACTCCTGAAGCAAAGCCGCTTCATCGGCATCGGCGCGTTCCGCCTGGGCCGCATCGCTCAATCGCTTGCGCAGACGGTCAAGACGTCCCTGGTTGATCGCCGTATTGCCAGGGACTTCGATCGCTTCGATCGGCTGACCGGTAGCCCGCTCAAGGTTGCGAATGAAGCGTCGTTCCCGGGGGGTCACAAACAGAACGGCTTCTCCGGTCCGACCGGCCCGGCCCGTACGGCCGATGCGGTGCACATAGGCCTCGCTGTCGAACGGCATGTCGTAGTTGATCACCAAGCCGATGCGCTCAACATCGAGACCGCGGGCCGCAACGTCGGTGGCCACAAGGATGTCGACCGAGCCACTGCGAAGCCGTTCCACGGTGCGTTCCCGCTGGTTCTGCGGAACGTCGCCATTGAGAACCGCCACCTGATGGCCGCCTGCTTCGAGGGTTTCGGCCACCGTCAGGGTGATCGCCTTGGTTCTGGCGAAGATGATTACACCCTCTCCACCACAGGCATCCAGAACCCGTTGCAAGGCCTCGAGCTTGTGCGGCATCGGCACCGTGATCGAACGCTGGCGGATTCGCTTGCCTTCTTGATCCTTGGTGCGGATCGTGACCTCAGCAGGATCCTTGAGATAACGCTTGGACAGGCGACGGATCTCCGGCGGCATCGTTGCCGAGAACAGCACCACCTGCCGCTGCTCAGGCAACTGGCCAAGGATCCACTCCACATCATCGATGAAGCCCATGCGGAGCATTTCGTCCGCTTCATCAAGCACAAGGCTGCGCAGCCCACTGGTGTCGAGCGTGCCCTGCCGCATGTGATCCATCACCCGTCCAGGGGTGCCCACCACCACATCAACCCCACGCCTCAGGGCACTGATCTGAGAGCGGAAATCCGTGCCGCCATAAACGGCAAGCACCTTCAGGTGGGGATGGCCGGCGGAATAGGCCTTGAAGGAATCGGCCACCTGCATCGCCAGCTCCCGGGTGGGGGCGAGCACCAGGGCCTGGGGGGTTTTCTGGCCACTCTCCAGGCGCTCAAGCAACGGCAACGCAAAGGCTGCTGTTTTGCCGGTGCCGGTCTGGGCCTGACCCACCAGATCACGGCCAAGCATCAGTTCGGGGAATGCCGCCTTCTGAATTGGGGACGGTTCGCTGTATCCCTTATCAGCCAAGGTGCGCATCATGGCTTCGCTAAAGCCAAAACCAGCAAAACCGGACTCCGGTTCAGACGGCGTGATGGTGGTGGTGAACACCTCAGCATTCGGTTCAGATTCCGGAAGAGCCGATGCAGAAAGATCGACTGCGCAGGCGGAATCGTCGCGCTGCTGCTGCTGTTCAGTCATAGAAGGTGGCTTCGCCTGATTGATCTCTGAAATCAGGCTCACAACCTCCCTGCAACCGAAACAGTTGCGCTCTGGTTGTGTTGCCTACGCTTCAAAGGTTGAAGTTCAATTTATCACCCGGCCGTAATCATCCTGCAGGCGTTCAATGTCGTCTTCCCGCAGATCCTCACCATGCTGAACCTCGAGAATCAGCAAATCAGCATCGTCTGCACGGGCGCGATGCACGGCGCCGCAGGGGATTGAGAGCATGACGCCAGTGCTGGCCGGTTGCGAGTGATCACCGCAGAGCAGAGCACCTGAACCAGACACCACGGTCCAACTTTCGCTGCGGTGATGATGCCGCTGCAGAGACAACTGCTGCCCGGCACGTACAAGCAAGCGTTTAACCAAATAATTCTCCCCCTGGACCAACGTTTCGTACCAGCCCCAGGGACGCTCAACACGCATCAGTACACCCGAGTCAGATCACTGTCACCAGGTCAAGGCTGACACGGGCACGGGTAATGGCTGTGTATAGCAATCGGCGTTGATGATCAGCAGCCGGTCCATCCTCTAGGGGATCAGGCCAAAGCACGATCACCCGATCCGCCTCACTGCCCTGGGCCCGATGGATGGTGAGGGCGACAGCAGGCTCCAAGCGACGCAAACGGGCTGGATGGAAGCGGCGCACCTCCAGTTGGCCATCAGGGTCCACCACCTGAAACAGCAAACGTCGTTCGGAACCGGCCCCGATGGCAACACCGAGGTCGCCATTGGCCAAACCGAGTTCCGGTTGATTGCTGCCGCAGATCACCGGCAACCCGACCGGCCATCGCTCGACCTTGAGCAGGGCACTGGCCCCCAGCAGCGTGCGGTGAACATCCTCGAGGCTCCAGGGCCCCCGACGGCGTGGACACAGCAGCAGGTCATGCTCCAGGGACTCGAACAACGACCGGGAAGCTGCCATCAGCTCCTGGTCGCTGCAGCGGTCAAGGTCACGCGCCAGCACCTCCAATTGTTTGAGGCGCTGGATGCAGCGCTCACGCACTAACGCCGGAAAACGACGCAAGGGGCTGGGATGCACCTGAAGATTGGCCTGTTCGGGCAAAGCAGTTAGATCCGCTGCAAATGCCGTCAGATCCCCCTGACGCAGCAGCTGCGCCATCTCGGCCAGAGCACCTCGGTTGCGATAGGTGCGTTCCAAATGCACCGCACCGGCGCCGAAACGGTCGCGCACCTCGGGCTGCTGAAGCCGATGCCAGACCGCTCCACTTCCCACCGGAGGCAGCTGGGCTGGATCCCCCACCAACAACAGCCGACAAGCGCTGGGCAACGCCTCCAGCAAGGCCTGGGTCAGGGCCAGATCCAACATCGACATTTCATCGATCACCAGGAGGTCCAACTCCAAAGGGCGATGACGGTGTCTGCCGAATCCACGGCTGCCAGCCTCGAGCCAGCGGTGGAGGGTGCTGCAGGGCAACGGAGCCCGCTCGGACAGCACCGCATCCCCCAGGCGCCGGGCTGCCTTACCGGTAGGTGCCGCCAATCCGATGCGTAAGCCGGGATCGCGTGCTTCCGCCCGGGCCAAAATCTCAACCACAGTGCTGGTTTTGCCCGTGCCGGGGCCACCGCTGAGCAGCACGACCGACGCCTGATCCAGGGCGCGCACGGCGGCGCACTGTTCAGGATTGAGACGAGCCGACAGCCCTGGGTCGGCATCATTAACGGGCTCCGGGAAGGAAGCATGGGCCCGCTCCACCAGCTCGTCCACCACCTGCTCCATGGCCTGCAACCAGCGGCGCCAGCCCAGCCGGTCGCCCTGACGAAGCAGGGGGGAGGTCTCCCCCTGCAGCCATCCACTGGCTTCAGCAACGACCAAACGTTCCGGCGTGAGAGGCACCGTCAACTCCCCCTGCTCCAACGCCAAGACAAGGTCGCGACTGAGCTCCTCCAACTCCGGACCATCGACTTGGGGCGGAATCCGACGCCGCAAAGCGGCATGCAGACCGGCCGTAAAGCCGGAAGGCCAACCACTGTTTCCCAGGGGCAGGAGCTCCGTCACGACGTCACCTCAGACAGGGCACGATCAAGAGCTGCGATGCGATCAAGCGGCACGGATTCGACGATGCGGCCAGGGCCGACAGGACCCTCTGGAGAGGCACTCATCGATCCGGGCATCCCCCGCAAGAAGCAGTAGACATAGCCCCCCAGATGCCGCTCGGGGGCGTAATCCGGCAGCCGCCAACGCAGATGTCGATGCAGGGCCACCAGGTAGAGGTGCGCCTGAAGGGGGTAGTGGTGATGCAGCATCTGATCCTCCATCGCGTCCTGGGAGTAGTGATGCGGACCGCACAGCCCGGGTTCAACACCGGTGCGCCGCTCACCGATCCAGTTGCTCTTCCAGTCGAGGACCCACCAGCGCTTGTGCTGGGGGTCCTGGAACACCAGATCGATCGACCCGGTGAGAAAGCCACGACTGTTGATCGACAACGACGCCAAAGCAGGGCTGTAGGACGCACCAAAACGGGCTTTGGCATCGAAGGCAAAGGCAGCGACCAGATCGGCAGTACGCACGTGCTGAACCGGCAAATCAAAGCTGAGTTCGGGCAGGCGCTGGTCCGGGCCCAGCTGATCCAGCGACAACGACCCCAACGGTCCACCCAGGGGCGTCTGAAGCACCTGATCCAAGCCCGTCAACACATCGTTCTGCAGGCCTGGATCGAGGCCAGCCCGCCGTAACTCGGCGGCGATCAGCTCCAGTCGTTCGCTTGGCTCCGGCGACTCTGCTGCGGTGAAGGGGAACTGTTCGAGAATCCGATGCAGGCAATCCCCCGCCGCGGCTCCACGGGGGAAGGCCGCCAAAGGCCCCGTCTCAGACCACTCTGATTCAGCAACTGCCGAGACAACTTCCTCGGCCCCTGGGTCACGATCGCGCCCATGCTCATGGAGCCGAATCTCGTCGGATGAGGCAATCCAGGCTGAGTAACTGGCACGTCCCCAACTCCGATCGATGCGCTTGGGAATCGGACCCAAGGCCAACGTCTCCGCCCGCAGCGGAGACCGCCAACGCGCCCCGCTGGGCAGGCTCTCCGCCAGGGGGGAGACGCGGATAGAAACCTCTCGCTCGACCAGGGCATCACTCAGCCGTTGATCGGTCAGGCTTTCGATCGCGTCTCCAGCCGCCTCAGCACCAAAGAGCCAGGCAGGCATGGGCGAGCCCTCCTGGCCAAAGGCTCGAGCCCAGATCAGGATGAGCTGGGATTTGGCTCGGGTCACCGCGACATAGGCCAGCCGTTCGGCCTCGGCCATGGCCTCCTGCTGCGCCTGTTGCGCCGCTTGCCAGCCCTCACCCCAGTGGACATCCACCCGAACCAGGCACTCACCAGAACGGGGATCACGCCAGAGCGGGCCAGCAACAGCTGGGGGTGACTCCCAGAGATACGGGCAAATCACCACCGGATATTCGAGACCCTTGCTGCGGTGAACAGTGACCACGGCGATGGCGCTGTCGGCCTGATCGCTGTGGGGCTGGCGCGCTTCCGGCACGGGCCGACTGGGATGTAACCGCTCCCGCCGCAACCAATCCGCAGCAGTGGCCACGTCCAGCCCCTGGCGGTGCATTGCTTCCTGCACCAGCCGAGCTGCCTGCTGAAGATCCCCCAACATCCGCCCCCGTTCCGACAGACCCGCCAACTGTTCCCCCTTCAGCAGGTCGGCCAGCGCTCCGAGCAGGCCCAGCCGGGGCATCAACTCGGCCAGTCCACGCAATTGCAGGGCCAGCTGATCCAACCGGTCCTGGTCCAAGCCATCTGGCGGTATGCCCATCAATCCCGAACAGGCCAGCAAGCGCAGGCGAACGTCATCGCCCGGTTCTGCCAGCGCATCGAGGAACCACTGCAAGAGCAGGGCGGCTTCACTTTCGAGCACATCCCCCTGCGTCACCAGACGCGTAGGGAGACCACAGGCACCCAGGGCGCGCCGCAGCGCTTCAGCCTGCTGATGGCGGCTCACCAACACACACAGGTCGGCGGGGTTGAGGGTGTCCTGTTGCTGCAGTTGCTCCAGCACCATTGCAGCGAGGCGATGGGGCATCTCCTCCTCCAAGGCACTGCGGGTGGATGGCGACTCGGTGGAGATCAACTGCAGTTGCAACGCCGCGGCGTCCTGCGGTGGCGTGGCAGAGCTGCAGGGCTGCACCGCGGGCACTGGAAGCGCAGAGCGGGGGAGACCAGGAGCCATTAACCGGTTCAACCCCTCCATCAAGGGTGCCGTCGTACGGAAGTTGTCGAGCAGGTGATCGATCCGCTCCACCTGCTGCCGGGCCGCCATGTAAGTCGCTAGATCACCGCCGCGAAAGCGGTAGATCGCCTGCTTGGGATCCCCGACCATCAGCAGCAGATGGCGTTCACCATCGCCGAAAGCCCGCTGCAAAAGGCGCCACTGCACAGGGTCGGTGTCCTGGAACTCATCCACCATCACGGCCCGGTAGCGCTGTTGCAGCGACGCAAGCCAAGCGACGTCGCCATCACCGGGATCCATCGCCGCCAACAATCCGGCAAAGGTGATCACACCGCGACGGCGGCGGCGGCGGTCCAGCTCCTGCAAGCCTCGCTCCAGCAAGTACTGCCAGGTGCGCTCCAACGGTGCATCCCAGAGCGCTGCGACGGCGGCCTGCAATCCCGGCATCACAAGGCTGGGGTCGGTTTCACCGCACTTCCGCGCGATACGGCACCAACTGGAGGGGTGGAAGTAATCCTTCAGTGGCTTCTCATGGGACGCAATCTCCAGCAGCGAGGGAACAGCCGTCTGGACACTGAGCCACTGATTGATCTGCGCACAGCGATCGCTCTTCGGCTTGGCGGAGTAGGGGGTGGTGGAACCACATCCCTGGGCTTTCCATTGTTCAGCGGCCTGGCGGAACCCGGCATCAAGGGCGGCATGGTCCCGGTGCCAGAGCGGGAGAAAGTCCTCCCAGAGTTGCGCCACCCAGCGGTCCAGCTGCGGTGCGAGAGAGCCGTCCAGATCGATTGCCGCTTCGCTGGCTCTGAAGCGCGGCTGCTGTTCGCCATCGAGTTGCGCTAACCCCCTGCGGAGAGCCTGCGGAGAGAGTCCACGCTGACGTAAACCCTTGAGCTGGTCCGGCGGCAGGCTCAACAGCTCCTGTTGCCAGAGGTCCTGCACCACTTCGGCCTGAAGCGCGGTGGCATCGGTGTCGAGCTGGGGCTCCATCGCAGCACCGTTGCTGAGGGCTAAACGGCGAAGACTGCGTCGGCAAAAGCCATGAATGGTGGTGATATCAGCCCGGTCCAGCTGCTCCAGAGCCACCAGCAAGCGGCGAATCCAAAGCTGACGCGCATCCCCTGGGTCCGTTCCCGCCAGCCAATCCTCAAGAACAGGATCTGGGGCGGAAGCATCTCGACCCTGCTCAAGTTGTTCCAGACCCTGCAACGCCTGCTGCAGGCGCTGGCCGATGCGGGAACGCAGCTCTTCAGCCGCCGCATCGGTGAACGTCACCACCAACAGACTGTCGAGAGCGTGATCGGCCTCCGTGATCAGACGGAGACAGAGATGAGCCAGGGCAAAGGTTTTGCCTGTGCCAGCACTTGCCTCGAGCAAGCGGACCCCGGGACTGAGGGGGTAAGAGTTGGCATCGAAGCGCTGAGCCATGGATGAAGTCTGATCGGCACAGACCTCAAGAGCAGTGTTAACTTCTATTAAGTAGCCGGCGAAAGCTGCGAACTGGACTGGGTGCTGTCACGTCCCAGAACAGAAGACGACCTGAGCGAGGGCCTGAAGAACCCTCGCTTTTTTGTGGGCTTATGAAGCGATACGACTCAACCCTTGAGAGAACAGGGGCTTGTGTCGATGCGGTGCCAGCAGCGAACAGGTTGGTGAAAAGCACCTGCGTTGTTGTGTCTCCTGAACGTCGTCAGAAATTGGCTCAGCTGCTCGTGAGCAAGGCCGCCGCTGTCGAAAGCATCGGCCAGGAACATCGGGCTTACTTCTTCCGACGTCAGGCAGGAGATCCCGTGGTGATATCGAATGAACGCATGGGCGAGATGTTGGACGAGCTTTTCACTTAGCGAAGTTGCGCCAGGAGAGGGCCGTAAAGCAGCTGGCAAGCCTCTTGGAATCCGTCCTGATCCATCAGCTGCTCCGCGGAGATCTCCGTACCAAAGCAGAGCTGCATCACCGGGGTGGTTCCTTCCTCCTGCCAGGTCGCTCGAAATCCCAGTTCCCCGGAACCCGGTTTGCGCTGCTCTTTGGCCACCATCTGCCAGCCACTCTTCGGGGGAACCGGCCAGCACTGCACCAGGCCCTGTTGCGCCAAATCCTGAAGCTGGTGCAGCCGATCCATGGCTTCAGCCTCCGGTAACGCAGCCCAACGCAGATGCACCTCAGCTCCGGCAACCCGTGTGCTGCGGGCCACCACCGCTGAACCACCAGCAGGAGCCAGACCCTCAGCACAAAGCAGCAGATGCAGCAACCAACCGCGCATCACGGCCGCGGCCGTAAGCATGCCGGGCTGCACCACCACCTGGGTGTCCCCGGCAAAAAGCAGGGGCGTTGGCAAGCACGCGAGGACATGGACCTCCCGCCGGCAGGGGCCGAGCGATGCCAACTGACGCTGCAGGGCCTGCCAACGCTGCTGCAGATCCTCCTGCTCCAGAGCAGCGCCAGCACCCGCAGGAAGCACGCCCTGGCCCGCCAGCAACGCCGTCCAATCTGGAGCCGACCCAAGAATGAATTGCTCCTCAAGCTCATGGTTGAGCAGCAGATAGCGCTGCAAACCGTCCAGCTCGAGGGCTTCAAGGTCTTCCACAGCCTCAATGCCTTCACCTGGACGCAACCCCCGCGCTTGCAACCAGGCCTTCTGGGGCTGCTGCATCCAGGTCAGCAACGCTTCAGGGTCCAACGCCGAGACCGAGGTCGGAACGTCAGCGTCCCTAGCCAGCGGTTCCCGCCAAAGCGATGACCAGGCCAGCCCCAGGGAGTCCTGGGCCGATGCTGGGGCGCGATCGAGACAACGCCTGGCCTCCAGCTGGCGTCGATCACAACTAAGCGGCGCCTCGGGTCTGAAGTTTTCAGGGGACAGGGGGTTGGCCGCCGGAGTGATCACCAACCCCTCCGTGGAGGCGCTGGCCCGACGCAACTGCTCCTGCAGGACGGCAAGCCACTGTTCCACGGGCGCCGCTGGCGGCTGGGGCTCACCCGTGCGCTCCAGCCGACCGCACCAGCTGATCAAAAGATGACGCCGAGCGGACATCAAGGCCTCCAGCAGCACGTAGCGGTCCTGGTCGCTGCTACGGGGGTCCCCCAGACTCCGTTGCTGCTCCAGCAGATGGAAGCCAGGACGCCGGCTCGGGCGAGGGAAGTCAGCGCTGTCTAACCCCATCAACACAATCACCTTGTGGGGAATCGCTCGCATCGGCTCCAGGGCGCTGATGGTGAGAGCACCACTGCGGTGACCGAAGCGGCCGCTGTCCACCGACAACGCCTCCTGCAGCACCTCCAGCGCCACGGCAGCGTCGAGGTCCAAGGAGCAATCTTCCGCCCGCAGCCGCCACTCCTCCAGCGCCGCAGCCCAGCTCTGCAACTCGTCGGCCCAGGCTCCACCATCAGCAAACAGCTCCTCGAGCAGGGACTGCAGCAGCTGAACCCAGCCATGGCATGGCCGGGGCTGGCGCAAGCGATCCAGCATGCGCGCCAGACGATCCAGAAGACTCCACCAACGCACCAGGTGGTCGGGGTCGAGCCCCTGCTGAAACGGTGCCGCCCCCGCTGGCGCCAGGCCCGGCTCGACCGGCAGCACCAGCCCGAGCAGCCAGCGGTCCAGACACCAGCGCAGGCTGTGCACCTCATCACTCCCGCGCTCCCGGGAATCCAGACCCCAGCGAAAACCGCTGCGTTGAAGCGTTTGGGTCATCAACACCGCGTCCTCCGCCGTGAGTCCCTGCTGGCCCTGAATAGCCGGGTTGGCCAGAAGACGTTCCAGACCCGTAGCGGTGAGGCGCGTGGCCGCTAGCTCCAACAACGTGAACATCGCCATCGACAACCCAGGACTGTTCTGCTGACTGCGGTCGGTGAGGCGCCAGGGCAAATCGATACCGATGGCAGCCGTGTCGTTGAACACAGAGCTAAGCAGCGGTGCATAGCGCTCAATCTGCGGCGTCATCACCAGCACGTCTCGCGGCGCAAGATCGGGATCGGCCGCCAGCCACTGAAGAATGCGATCACGCACCAATTGCACCTCCCGCCAAGGCCCCGGCGCTGCCTGAAACAACAGCGACTGGTCGTTGGTGAAACGGGTTAACGCGGGGATGCTTTCGGCATCCACAAGCTGCTGCTGAAGCTGATCGAGCAGGGTGGGCTGACGCTGTTCAGCAGCGGCGATCTGCAGGGACCCCGCAAAAAGGTCACCCTCGCGTCGCTCCCCCAGCTGCGCTTCACCGGAGCCTTCCAACAACTGCTGAAATTCAGCACCCATCCGCCCGAGAACAGCCTCCAAACGAGGCGCTTCAGCCAACCAGCCACCATCGGGAGGGGAAAGCCAGTCCTCCCCAAGTGAGGCCCGCCGACTGCCGCAACGCTGCCAGAGGTCCGGGCAAGGCGTCAGCAGGTAGATCTCCACCTCCAGAAGCCCAGACAAGGCCTGAATGAGTTCAACCTGCACCGGCGCCAGAGCGCTGATGCCGAACAGCCTCAACCGCTCCGGCAGCACGGCCGGGTCGACGTCTCCTCGCCGAAGCGAATCAACAGCCTCACGCACCTGCAGGCCAAAGGGGGCGCGGGGCAGCCGTTGGGCTAGCAGTCTCCAGAGAACGGCTTGCCAGTCATCTTCTGGCCGCGGCCGTTTCCATCGCTCCAGTTGATCTGGGCGATAGAGGGCGTAATCGTCCATGGCATCGGCGATTGATCGTGCCAGCTGCCAGCGATCCCGCGTTAACCCCGAGGTGGTTCCCTCTCGCTGGGCTAACCACACCTGAAGAGGCTGGGCGACCGGTTGCTCCAACAGTTCGGGAAGCAGCTCAAGTACAGCCCAGACCAGCTGGCCCGCCCGCCAAGGATCATCTTCCTGAGCCGGGAGATGAAGCACCTGGCGCACCAGCTGCCGCAAGCGACTGCCCGGAAACGGGAAACGCACCAGAGAGCTGATGCCATTGGCCATGGCCAGCTGCTCCCCCAGCCATCGGCTGGTGGGCCAGGTGTTGACCATCACCTCAACCGTCTCCAAAGGCCCAAGCTGCTGCTCAATCAACTGCCGAGACAGCAAGCGAGCCAAAAATTCAGCCCTGTTGCTTCGGTAAACCGTCAGCAAGAGCCTGTATTTGCAGACAGCACAGACGGTCTTTGCTGGAGATCCGAAGGCCTGGGAAAGGATGTGTCCGTTGCAGCCCCCTGAACCTGCACAACAGCATCCGTTTCCGGGCAGAACGCCGACAGACAACCGCCGTAGACCGCCCCTGTATCGATCAGCACGATGCGCTCCAGGCGCTCCACCTGGGGACGGGGCGTGTGTCCCACAACAACGAGGCCAAAACGACCGTCATAGATCTCCCAGAACGGGTCGCGAATGGAGAGATCCGGCTGGCCATCAGCATTGAATCCGGCGTGGGTGGCGCACCAGCCGTCACCTCGATACACGAGGGGGAGCTGTTGCAGTCGCGGGAGCCACTGTCTCGCGCTGCTCTCGCCCAACTGGCCGACGGTGGCGTGTTGGCTCAAGCCTTCCTGCGATGAATCAACAACGTGGTTCTCCAAAGCATGGATGAGATCTTGCTCGTGGTTACCGCGCAACCACGTTGCACGGCCCGTCTGGATCAGATCCCAAACCAGATCCATCGTTGCAGGGATGGCCTCACCACGGTTGATCACATCCCCGCAGAACACCAGATGGTCGTTCGGCGGCAGAATCGCAAGCAGATTGAGCAAAGGCTGGTAGCAGCCGTGCACATCTCCAATCACCCAGTGCTTGCGTTTGCTCTGGTTCAAGACAAGGCCATGGAGATCTCCCAATTCTGTCTACCCCACTGACCCCAGCAATCAACCAAAAAGCAGATCAGAACAAACCGAGAAAACGCTTGCGTTCCGGCTGTTCTGACGAGTCTGGCTTGGCTTTTTCTGGGGTTGCTCGTCGATAACGGGGCTTGGTATCACCGACGGTGACCAGAGGGTCATTGTTTTTGAACCAAATCCAGTCACGAATCGGGGGCGTCTCGGTGAGATCGCGACGGGTCAGCCTTAACCCCAGCTTGGCCGAAGCACCCAAAAGGATGTCCACCATTGCGTCTCCATCGGCACAGGTTGCCAAGGCCTTATTGGTTTTCTCAGCACCATCGAGGGCTTTGACCAGAAGTGCGATGCGCTGCTGAACAGGAAGGGAACTGGGATTCATCAGACGGCATTGGCAAGAGCATCGGGAATAACCTCGGACGGTGCCTCGAAGGAGCCCACCACGACGTATTCGAGACGCAGTTTGAGGAAGGTGATGAAGGTGGGGTCGGTGGACACCACTGCAGCAGCTGGTTGAGGGACCTTCGCCTTGACGTCAGCCATCTCTGGCGCCTCAAGAAACACCGGTTGCTTCACCAACCAAAAATCGATCTCCTTTCCCGTCTCGGCGTAGTTGCGCTGACGCTCCCGAAGCACTTCCTCCAGCGGCTCCTCCACCGTGAGGAAGCGCTCGCTGGCTGCAATGAAGTGATACGTCGTCATCCGGGCGCTTGTCCAAAAAGGGGATCCAGGCGGGGATTCTGAACCAAGACCTTCATATCCCGCACCGCCTGTTGCAGTCCGACGGCCACGGAACGCGCCACGATCGTGTGGCCAATGTTGAGTTCCTCCATGCCGGGAATGGCTGCAATTGGCTCAACGTTCTGATATGTCAGGCCATGGCCGGCGTTGACCCTTAAACCCAGCTGCCGAGCGATGGCTGTGCCTTCGTGCAACCGCGCCAACTCCTGCGGCTGGGTGTTCCAGTCGGCATCGGCATACCGTCCCGTGTGCAATTCCACCCAGCAGGCACCCGTGCTTCTGCAGGCATCAAGCTGATTGGACTCCGGATCCACAAACAGGCTGACCGGAATGTTGGCGGCCTGAAGGGTTTGCACAAAACCACGCAGGGAGTCTTTTTGTCCTGCCACATCCAGGCCTCCCTCGGTCGTGACCTCCTCACGCCGTTCCGGCACCAGCGTGACCATGTCGGGCTTAATCCTCAGCGCAATGGCCACCATCTCTTCGGTGGCTGCCATTTCCAGGTTGAGCCTGGAGCGCACGGTTTGCCTGAGCAACTCCACATCCCGATCCTGGATATGGCGGCGATCTTCCCTCAGGTGCACGGTGATCCCATCAGCACCGCCGAGTTCGGCGAAAAGAGCCATAGACACTGGGTCTGGCTCCACGGTTCGCCTCGCTTCTCGAATGTTGGCGATGTGGTCGATATTGACGCCGAGGCTGGCCATGACGAGGCAGTCGTTGGCCGGATCCTATGCAGCTTTGCCTGGGGGCCTTAAGTTCTCAAACGTCGAATTTGTAGAGCCCGTTGCAAGCGGCCCTGGCGACCCGAGAAAGCGCCCTAAGTGTCGGAATCGACCGTTTCTGGGCCCCCCTGGCGATGTTCACCACCCAGGATCTCGCGCTGCGTCTTCAGTTTCGTGAGCGGCTGGTGCTGCATCCGGAGCATCTGCCCCATCAAGGACCAGTGATCTTGGCGCCAACGCACCGCGCCCGCTGGGATGCCCTCATGCTGCCGATGGCCGCTGGCCGACGGGTCAGTGGCCGCGACTGTCGCTTCATGGTGACAACCACTGAAATGCGTGGGCTGCAGGGATGGTTTCTCCAACGGCTGGGCTGCTTTCCGGTGGACCAGGGACGACCCTCGATGACCACCTTGCGCCTCGCCATCGATCTTTTGGCCGCCGGACAGCAGCTGGTGATGTTCCCCGAAGGAAGGATCCATCGAACCGACCAGGCCATTCAGCTGTGGCCGGGTCTGGTGCGTCTGGCTCAGCTCGCCCAGAGCCGAGGCGTTTCCGTTCCTGTCGTTCCCGTCGGGCTCGGGTACAGCCAGGCCCCACCACGGCCCTTCAGCCGGGCTGCCATTTGTTTCGGTTCCGCCCTGACGGTGCCACCAAAAGGCGAGCGTGAGGCAACACGCCTGTTCAACATCCAATTGGCGGATGCGATGCATACGGCTGAACAAGCGGCCCGTACTGCCGTTGGCCGACCACTAAAAGGCTTCTAAAGTCCGCCAAACTTTTCTTGCTGTTCTCATGGGTTGTCGCGCATTGCTGACAGCTGCTGCACTGGTGGCGACCCTGGGTGTCACTGCGGCTCCTGGCATCGCACAAACGTCAGCAGGAAACCGCGTTCTTGCTCAAACCCAGGGTGGATTCAACCCTGCGGCTGTTCGATCCATGCTCGCCAGCGGCGATGCTGCCGCCAGCCGGGGAGACCTTGCAGCGGCACGGGCTGATTACGACAAGGCCCGTCAAGCGTCCAAGCAACTGCTGGCCTTCTACCGCGATCTCAGTGGTGCCTTCCGCGGGCTGGACGCGCGCATTCCCCGTGAGATGGACAACAAGGGCCGTGAAGCCCTCGAGCTGCTGGCCGAAACCAACCTGAGGCTTGCAGCCTTGTTCCGTCGCCAAAACCAGCCGGAGGTGGCTGTTCCAGTGCTGGTCGAGGTGGTCAAGCTGATGACACCCGCCAAGCCCCAGGGTCAGCAGGCCTACCAAAGCCTTCTGGAACTGGGCTTTGTCGAAACGGAATTCCGAGGTGCATCTGCAGCCGGCCAATAAGCCGGTCTGTCAGCATCTGAGCCAGTTCCCACTTGCGCAACCACCGCCATGGTGCAGCCGGATGCCGTTGAAGCCGCGATCCAACAGGTCATTCCAGACGCCAAGGTCACCGTTGAGGATCTGACCGGCGGCGGTGACCACCTCCAAGTGACGGTTGTGTCGTCCGCTTTTGCGGGCCTCTCACGCATCCGTCAGCATCAGATGGTCTACGGCGCTCTGCAGCAAGAATTGGCAAGCGAGGCGATTCATGCCCTCGCGCTCAACACCTCAACTCCTTCGGACGCTGCGTCCGCTTAACGCTCAACCCACGATCAACGATGGACCCTTCCACCAAAGCTCGAATCGAAACTCTGGTCGCCTCCAGCCCGATCTTCGTGTTCATGAAGGGCTCCAAGTTGATGCCCCAGTGCGGTTTCTCAAACAACGTGGTCCAAATCCTGCACTCCCTCGGTGTGGCATTCGAGACATTCGATGTTCTTTCCGATATGGAAATTCGCCAGGGAATCAAGGACTTTTCCAGCTGGCCCACCATTCCCCAGGTTTACGTGAACGGGGAATTCATGGGCGGCTCTGACATCCTGATCGAGATGTACAACTCCGGCGAACTCAGGGAAAAATTGGAAATTGCTCTGGCGAGCTAACTCAATAGCCCCGGGGATGCTGCATATACAAAGTGCTGACATCCCCGTCAGGGCCAATAAAGCTGGAGGGATCCATGATCCAGCGATCGATCAATTGCTCAAGGCGATGCTGAGAACGAGGGTCAAGAGAACCTGATTTTCTCAAGGCATGCAGATAGCCGTCGGAGTACAGCCGCAGCTCCGAAGGGGTGTGATAGCGCGTGGTCAGCTCCTGGCAGGCATCGCACAGCGACTGGAAATGACGGATAGCTTCAGGGTCGTCGAGTGATGTCATGAGATGCAACAGCAGCCCCTGTTACCAGCCTGCCAGGAAATTCGGCTTAGCGTAGGCGCGCCTGAGCCGATCCAGTGACCTCCACTCCCCACAACCTTTCGGCTGAAACGTCTGCAGCCAGCTCCGATTCGGTTGTGATGCCAACCTCAAACACCGGTCAGGAGCCTTCTCGGGTCTTGGTGGTCGAGCCGCATCCAACCCTGCGCACGGTGCTGGTCCAGCGGCTCCGTCATGACGGACATCTCACGGCAGCTGTTGCCAATGCCGTTGAAGCTTTGGAGGTCTGTCAGGAACAGTCTCCCGATCTGTTGGTCAGCGCGGAACTGCTGGAGCGGAGCTCTGCACTCCGTCTGGCCGAACAGCTGCGATGCCCTGTGATTGTGCTGACGGCACGTACCGGTGCAGAACCAGTGGTGGGCCTGCTGGATGACGGCGCCGATGATGTGTTGCGCAAGCCTTTCGGTCTTGAGGAATTGGCCGCCCGTTGCCGCACCCTGCTCAAGCGGGGGCACAGCGGTCTGCAGGAACGGGTCACCGTCGGACCGCTCGAAGTGCATCTGCTGCTGCGCCAAGTGACGCTGAGGGAGCAGCCGGTGGAGCTCAGCCCTCGCGAATTCGCCCTGCTTTGTGCCCTTTTGATGCCCCCTGGGCTGGTGCGTAGCCGACAGGAACTGCTGCGGATGGCCTGGCCACCCTTCAGTGGCGGCCCCCGCTCCGTGGACACCCAGGTGCTGACCCTGCGCCGCAAGTTGGAACAGGCTGGTCTGGGCGAGGGCGGTGGAATCACCACCGTGCGTCAGCGGGGCTATCGCTTCAGCCTGGACAACCTGCCGGCGAGCTAGATCAGGTGTCGTCATTCCAGTCAGAGACTGGATTCTTACCGTCGTTGGATGAGTTGAAATCGACGTTCTCACAACCCTGGGATGTTTGCTCACACCAGTAGGGGAACGCCAAGAGTCACCGCAAGGGATCGCTTACAAGCAGCCACGAGGAGACGACAAAATCCCACCGCTCCATCACGAATCACCGCCAGGGCAGCATTCAGAGAGATTCGCTTATGCCTTCCGAGTGGAGGCGGATTGATTTCTTCAGTTGAGCCTCTTTAGGCGGGACCAAATGGTGTGAGGTCACCCAACCCAATTCACAGACGTGGTTCAAACAGACTTTGACCTGAACCGTTCCACAGGGGAGGTTTGTTAGCTCGGTTGTCATCCCATAAGACCAACTGGGTCGATTTGAGCGTCTTGAAGCGACTTGGCAACCGCAAACATCTGAACGAAATCAAGAGTTGTTTCCAGCCCAGGCGCAGTTGATTTATCCGTTCACACGGGTAACCATGGCGGGGTCGACACCCGGGAGCCCCCGCCGTGATCGGATTAACCAGGATTTATTGCAACCAAGGAGAGAAGTTTCTCCTCATCGATGTCGTTTCTGAAGACGCCCCCAAGACGTCGGAAGAGCTTGCCAATGAAGGCTGGGAGATCGAAGCAGAAATACCTGTCTGAAATCAGTCGACGATCACCACGTCAGCCCTGGGGCGACCGTTACAGACGGCTACAGCACCTATGCCGCCCAGAGGCTTCCCGGTCACTTTCCCAATGGTTTCAAAGCACTGGTTGAAGTGCCGGCGATCGGTGCGATCTGGATGGCTGCATCGATCACCACAAAGCTGATCAGTACAGGACAAAGGTGAGCATTGATGAGGCCTTTGACTTTGCTCATTGGGTTGGCCTGGCTGGATTCAGCCTTGTCTCCACATCTTCGATGGACGGACTTGTGCCTGGGTATCCCCAAGCGGTTCTGCGGCATAGATGGCTGTGATGGTTCACAGTGAAGGGGTACTTCGGTCCGAGGACCCAGCGCGAACACTCAATAACGAAATTTCAGAGCTTCAGGCCCGAGTTGCATTCCCTCAACACTGGAGCAGCGGAGAGCACGCGCAGCACATTGAGAAACTCCGCCAGCTCCAATACCAAAAGCAGCAGCTGGTTTCCGAATCAAGGCAAGCTCATATGGAGCGAAACCATTACTGAAGATCTTTCCTACAAAACTGAAGGCGCTTGGCTAAGCAATGAGCCACAGCAGATGTTCTGCCAGTTCACAAGCCATCGGGATGGCTCTCGAAATGAATTAATTTGCCTGCGCAATTTTCATTGGCGACCACCTGATGATCCAATCCCCCAGGGCAGTCAGCTGATGACGCGCCAAGAGGCTTTGGAGAAATGGAACACGCTCAAGTCGATGGGCTGGAAAAAATGTGCTGGCCCCCTGCAGCAAGGCACTCTCTGAGAATCAACTGCCGCTGAATCTGCTTGAGCTGACAGACCAGTTGCGATTCGGCGTTAACGAACCAGACGTCTTCGCCGGATTTCTGCACCGGAGGAGGGGTAGGGATAGTCCTTGGTTTCCGCAGTGTTGAAGCCTGTATCAATCACAAAGCCACCGAGAAGCACGATCCGGGGCTTTCTTTCGTCAGCCTGGATAACCTGCAGGCAAGCCGATCCAGCCTTGAGCCAGGGCCAGGGAAGCAAGCAGTTCGCCGGCAATCATCATCACGGCTAGGCCAGCCAAGAGCTGATAGGTCCAGGGTGGTGTCAAACGCCCGATGCCCTTGGTCGACACATTGGTGTTGGCCGCCAGCAGAGCCAGGAATCGATCAAAGCGCTCGATGCGTTGCGGCAACAGCTGGTGACGAAGATCGGCTGCCTTCACGTAATACACCGTTCCGCCCTGACTGGTGCCGACGGGAACCAAGCCACGGATGTCCTGCCAACGCATGGTCCAGCCGCGGCGCAGCAACCAGCGGATCCAGGCGGGGTAACGCACCTGAATTCCCTCGGCATCGGTCTCCACCCGTTCACTCAACAAACCGATCACCAACACCAGGCCCAGCAGCAGCCCTGCCACCATCAGCCATCGAAGCTCAGCAGGAGCGAGCAACGGCAAGGGCAACACCAAGGCCCCATAGAGGCTGAGCAGGGTGAAGCGGATCAGGGGTGATAGGCCGAAGCGTTCGATGCCGGTCATCGGTCGTCCGGGGACCCCGGCAGCGGTTCGATCAGTTCGGAGGGTTGGTAGGTGCCACCAAACACCTCCTGTTCACGGCCTTTCCAGAACTGTCCCAGACGCATTAGATCGGCGTGGGCCTCCTGCACCTTCTCGAGATACAGCTGAGGATCCATCGAGTCTTTGGCTTCCTTGAGTTTTTTGAGACGCAGCATCTGCAGATTCCAGGGCTTGCTGAGCTCACCCCTCTGTTCGAGGTAGCGGGCCAGATCTTCCGACGACGGCTGAAACTCAGGCGACATCCCAACTCCTAGATGAAATCACGCTAAGCAAAAGATCAGGCCGGCAGCGCCCAGGGGTTCAGGCCCAGATCGGCCCCAACCCGATGGGCACAGGCAAACCCACTGAAGGCCACAGCATTCAGACCCTGGCCGGGGAAACAGGAATCACCCACGCAATAGAGGTTCTTCAGTCCGGTGCGGTTGAACGGCATCGGCAGCAGACCCGGGAGCTGCATCGCCGGGATCGGGCCGTAGCTGCCCTGAAAGCGACCAAGAAAACGCCGGTGGCTGCGGGGCGTGCCGA
Source organism: Synechococcus sp. UW69 (assembly GCF_900474185.1). Taxonomy (NCBI): domain Bacteria; kingdom Bacillati; phylum Cyanobacteriota; class Cyanophyceae; order Synechococcales; family Synechococcaceae; genus Synechococcus; species Synechococcus sp. UW69. The sequence goes on from NZ_UCNW01000011.1 coordinate 77,312, forward strand.
TCTCCTTGTGGGTGATGGCCTCCGCAAGGCCGGGCAGGACCGCCTCGAGTCGCTGGATCAATCGCGCGGCATCGGCTTCCTTTTTCTCCCGGTACTGACTGGGAGATAGCCCTTGCCAGGCCTGCATCGATGAAGGCGTGAAGGTGTGGACGATGTGATGGCCAGCCGGGGCCAGATCCGGATCCAAAAGCGAAGGCATCGACACGAAGATGACCCCCTGCTCGTCTTCCATCCGGCTCCATTCTTCGAGAAGCAGGTGGTGGCAGTGGGTGCCGGCCGGAATTAGATCGGCCCGAACGCCCAGATGCAGCGAGAGGAAGGACGGCGAAGGCACATAGCGCTTGCGCCAGAACTGCTCCTTGTCAGGCGTGTGGGCAGCATCAACCAGGGCCTGGCCAGAGCGGCGCTTTTCATCACCATCACCCGAGAAGGTGTCCCATCGGGTGGCATTGGAGATCACCCGCTTGGCATGGATGATCTCGCCATCGGCCAGTTTCACGCCCACCGCCTGATCGTTCTCGATCAGGACCTCGGTGACCCGAGCCTTGTAGCGAATGGCGCCACCGTGGCGTTCCAATCCCTGCACCAGCTTTTCGGCGATCACGCCGACGCCTCCTTTGGGGTAATTGATCCCCCCCGCATGGCGATCGGAAAACACCATGCCGGCATTGATCATCGGCGTGCGATCCGCCGGCATCACCGACCAGCAGAAGCACTCGATATCGATGAACTTCAACAGCTGCTCGTCCTTGATGTGCTGGCGAGCCACCGCTCCGACATTGAACGGCAGCCAGCGAGCTAGGCCTAAGCAGGCCAGTGGCGCTTTAAAGAACACCTTGGTCAGATAGGCCGGATCCTCCAGGGACAGCAGCGGCATGGCGTCCAAGCAGTTGAACACCTGCCAACAGGTGTCGTAAAAGCGGCGGATTCCCTCGGCCTCGTGGGGAAACCGTGCCGTGAGATCAGCGATGAACTGCTCGTAGTCGCGATCCACCGCGATGCGCAGGCCACCGGGCATGTGGTACTCCAGCTGGGCGGAGTCGGGAATGGTGTCGCAGTGCTCGCCCACGTCCGCCAAGGCCCGAGTGAGCAGGTTGGTGTATCCCTTCGTCCCGAAGCCGAAAATCATCGAGGCCCCAACGTCAAAGGTGTAGCCCTCACGCTTGAAGGCTCCCCCACTGCCGCCGGGGATCACATACCTCTCCAAGACAAGAGTCTTGGCTCCTTTCGCCGCCAACTGACTGGCGGTGACCAAGCCACCGATGCCTGAACCGATCACAACGGCATCCCACTGCTGCTTCTCGCTCATGGCATCGCTTCTTTGAAGTGACGCTAAGGGGCCGTCTGCGGCCTTGGATCCGGACGATGAATCGGCGGCATCACCGTGAGGATCACTTCAGAGCGCACCGGCCGCCCGAGTTCGGCACTGCAACGGGCATCAATGTGATGGCGCAGCCCATCAATCACCCAACTTTCCTGGGGCTGCAGAGGATTGATGTAGACCACGACAAAGGCTGTACGGCCCAACTGCTGCACGGTGAAGTCCATCATTTGCAACTGAAGCCCCACCAGTTCCTGCATCAACACAACCCGGGTGCGCTGCAACACATCCGGGTCGGCGGCGCACCCGGCGGCCTGGGCCATGGCATCACGCAGCGCCGCCAAGGGTTCGCGCAACAAGGCCAGGCTGACCGCAAGCACCAGCAGTGCATCGGTAATCGGCGCCAGCGCGGAAAGCGGCGTTGCCAGCAACAACGGAGAGGCCAGCAGGGCCAGGCCTGTGGCCAGGGTGATCACCGCATCGATCCGAGCATTACGGGCCTCCGTCAACAGCAATAGGGACACTCCCCCGGTGCGGCGCCAATCCCGCCGATGCCGCCAGGCCAAAAGCCCGCACAGCGCTGTCATCAGAACGGTGTAAAGCCCCACCGGTTCCAGATGCAGAGGAGCAATGCTGGAGCCCCGCCACCAGTCGATCAGGGTGGAGCAAGCGCTGCCGACGCCAAAGCCGATCACCCCCAGCAGCACCAGGGAGCGGAACAACACATACAGGGCCTCCTGCCCCTCATAGCCATAGGGCCAGGCTCGATCCGGGGGACGCACAACATTCATGCTGATGCGGCTGGCAATCAACGATGAACCCACCAGCACACCGGAATAGAGACCGTCCAACAGCAGGGCCGACGAACCGGTCAGCACATGGGCGGAAAACCCGGCGAGTGCCATCACTGCATTGGCTCCGACCCCAAAGCGCAGCGAGCGCTGTTCGATCCGGCGAGCCTCAGCAGGGGTGTTCATACCGTCAGAGTCTCGGGTTGAAGGGCCTGCACCGGCTCTAGGTCATGCAAGGCGCGATCGCGGTAAGCGCCATAGCGGGCTCGCTTGTCGCGGATCCGCTCCGGTAGATCGGGCAAAAGTCCAAAATTGGGGGGCATCGGCTGAAATTTCGCGGTGGGCGCCTCGCTAACGAAATGGGTGAGGGCTCCACTCATGCAGGTCGATGGCAGATCAATGGGCTCAAGCCCCCGGGCCAACCGAGCCGCATTGGTGCCGGCCAACCAGCCACCGGCAACGGCGGCGGCATAGCCCTCGGTGCCCGTGATCTGACCAGCAGCCAAGAGGGTGGGACGCTGGCGGAATTGCAGCGTGGGCTGCAGCAGCTGCGGCGATTCAAGAAAGGTGTTGCGGTGCATCACACCGAACCGCACGAATTCCGCCTGGCCCAACCCAGGAATCATCTGAAGAACACGCTTCTGCTCTCCCCATTTGAGATTCGTCTGGAAGCCCACCAGATTCCACAGACGACCATCCTTGTCTTCCTGCCGCAGCTGAACCACGGCGTAGGCGCGCTTGGCCCGGCGCACGTCGCGATCATTCACATCACCCCAACGAGGGTCCCAGAGCCCGATCGGCTTCAACGGGCCGTAGCGCATGGTGTCTTCACCCCGACGGGCCAGCTCCTCAATCGGCAAACAGCCCTCAAAGAAGGTGGCGTCGTTCTGATCAAAGTCCTTGAGTTCGGCCTGTTCGGCTTCGAGCAAGGCCTGGCGGAAGGCCAGGTATTGCTCCTTGTCCATGGGGCAGTTGATGTAGTCCGCATCACCCTTGTCGTAGCGGCTAGCGCGAAAAGCCACCGACAGATCAATGCTGTCGCCATGGACGATTGGGCTCGCCGCATCAAAGAAGTGGCAATCAGCTCGGCCGGTGAAACAGCGCAGATCCTCCGCGAGGGGTTCACTGGTGAGCGGCCCCGTCGCCAGCACCGTGATCGCATCAGCCGGCGGCAGGGTGTGCTGCTCGCGGCGTTCAATCGTGACCAGAGGGTGTTGATCCAGAACTTCAGTCAGCGCAGCGCTGTAGCGACCGCGATCGACGGCCAACGCCCCACCCGCCGGGACAGCGTGGGTGTCGGCCGTGCCGATCACGAGGGATCCCAGCCGACGCAGCTCCTCCTGCAGCAAACCCGCTGCACGGTCGCTGCTCAGGGCGCCGAAACTGTTGCTGCAGACCAACTCAGCGAAGTCGCTGCTGTGGTGGGCGGGAGATCGTCGAATCGGACGCATCTCCACCAGGGTGACTGCAACCCCAGCACGGGCGATCTGCCAAGCCGCTTCGGTACCGGCAAGACCGGCACCGAGCACAGTGACATGTGGAGATTGAGACAACCAGCTGCATCAAGCAGCCTTCAGCCTACGAAGCTTGCTCGCCTGTGAATCAAGCGCGGCTGCGCTTGAGCATCAGCTGCAACTGACCCACCGCAGCACGGCCGATGTTGAAGGCAGCCCAGCTGACGGCGGCGAGAATCGGAGCAACCACAAGGAACAGACGGGCATCAATACCCAGGACTTGGCCCGTGGTGATCACGCTGAAGGCCGAGTAACCGACGATCACCAGGATGAGGACCAGACCGATGGCAACTCGGACCATTCTTGAAAACGGAAATCAGTGTCGCCGATCTTACGGACTTCTACGTGGATCCCACGACCTTCCTTGAAAGCTGATCAAATTCGCAGCAATCAAGGGGTTGAGTTCAAGGAGTGATTTGAGCGTGGGATGCCGCCAGTCGGGCATAGCGCTGGGCATGGCGGCGCTGCTCTTCGATCGCTTCCGGAGGAAGATCCCGCTTCACGACGGCCGGGGCGCCCATCACCAGGGTCCCAGGGGGCACATCCCTCGTGACGACTGATCCGGCGGCGACCAGAGCACCTGCACCAACGGTGACGCCATTCAGAACGATGGCACCAATCCCCACCAGGCACCCATCCTCCAGCGTGGCGCCATGGATCACGGCCCGGTGACCAATGGTGACGTTGATACCGATATGTACCGGCTGCCCCGGATCGCCATGGAGCACGGCGCCATCCTGAACATTGCTCCCCGCTCCGATGCTGATCTGTTCCAAATCACCGCGAGCCACAGCCATGGGCCAGAGGCTGCTGCCCTCAGCCATCCGGACGTTGCCGATTACAACAGCGGAATCGGCGATCCAAGCGTCCGCATCGATCTGGGGATCGGGCCAGGGCTTCGAGCCAGTCATGACCATGGTTCAGCAACCACCAGTTTCTCTGGCGACCTGAGTGATAACCTCATTCGGTGCCATAAATGGCATGCCCAAGCGGGCACGGGTCGCTAGCTCAGCGGTAGAGCATCCGGCTTTTAACCGGCTGGTCCTGAGTTCGAATCTCAGGCGACCCATATCAACGCTTTGATGTCGTCTCGTGACTCAGGCTGGCCATCACTGCGGCGGCTGTTAGAAAGCCGTGAATTCTTGATCAGGCCTACGGTTCAGATGGCGTATTTCGCGTTTTTTGGCGTCACGATTCTTCTGGCTCTGCTGGGCGGACTGTTTTCCCGGGTCGCTGCCGAGCGCTACTGGATGTGATCAGCGGCGATGACGTCAGCGAGCGTGCCTGAGGTTGATCTCGCGGTCATCGGTGCTGGGCTGTCCGGTTGCAGCCTGATCGGCCGATTCCACCAGTTGCAATCCAATCTGAACATTGCGCTGATTGAAGCCGGCCGGGGGCCGGGGGGCAGGGCTGCTAGCCGTCGCAGGAGAGACCAAAGCGGCTGGTTGCTCGACCATGGAGCACCTGGTTTTGCTCTCAAAAACCCTCCCTCCAAGGGGATGGAGGAACTGCTTTCACCGTTGCAGTCGGCAGGTGTCCTGGAGCGCAACAAGCGTCCTGTGCTTTCTCTGGACGCAGACGCAGCCTTGTCTGCCGCCACAAGCCCTGAGGCCTGCCCGGAGGGCGGGTGGTGGCATGGCGTTCCCTGCATGGCCCGCATCTGCGAAGAGCTGCTTGATGGTGTTGGCTCAGCGCAAGTGAGCCGTCATTTCGAGACCCGCGTGCGCTGGCTTGAACGACGCAACGATCATTGGCTGCTGGAAAACGAGGATCGGAGCTGGAGCCTCAAGGCCCAGAAACTGGTGCTTAGTGGAACCCTGCTGGCCCATCCCCGCTCCCTGAAGATGCTGGCGTGGGACGACGTCCCCTTGAGATCAGCCGTGGCAAAGGGCGTGGACGTCGGCCTCGATGCCGTGCTGAGTCAACTCCAACGCATGCGCGCCGAGGTGCGCTGGAACTTAATGGTGGACCTCGGCGTGCCCGACCTCAAGGGTGATGGCTTCCCTGCTCAAATCTGGTTGAACGAAGCTGCGAAGGCGCGCTGGCAGGTGGAAAGACTCGTTTTTCAGCCTCAAAGCGATGGACGCTGGGGGCTGGTGGTGCATGGTTTGGATTCGGGAGAAGCGATCACTCCCCAAAGCCAGGCTCGCCTGCTCGCCCAAGAGCAACATCGTCTTGTGAACCTGTTGCCAGAACTGCTCAAGTCTTCATCGGGTCTATCAGCTGCGGTGAACCAGGCAAAACCCCTCGGCGTGATGCGCTGGGGAGCATCACGCCCCCTCAACCACCCTCTTCACCCAGAGCTTCAGTGGTGCCCCAAAAGCGGAGTGGGATTTTGCGGGGATTGGATCGAGGGCCCTGGCTTTGGAACAGCGGAAGGAGCGATTCGCAGCGGCGTCGACCTCGCTGAACAACTGCACGCTGACCGCTAACCTCTTAAGGCGCCGGGGAGTGGCGCAGTTTGGTAGCGCGCTTGCTTTGGGAGCAAGATGCCGCAGGTTCGAATCCTGTCTCCCCGATGCCTCAAAAAGTCAGTCCCCAGCTGACATCTTCACCGCTCCGCAAGGGGCGGTTTTTTCTTGCATTCACTCAGGCGTGCGTAAAACGTGCGTAAAACCAGCTGACCACAATCCTTTTTGCGCACGACTTTCCAGAACGCCTAGTGACGCTTACACACACCAGCTAACGTCCCTATTAACGGAATCGCGCTTCTCGGTGCCCCCGACCCGCGGTGACGTCGACCTCCTTCTCTCAGTCAACAGTTGTCTGGAGAACAGCTGCCAAAGCCCATTCATCCGACGCAGCAGACGCTGCCCTTAGAAGAGTGGATTGCCTTGCCAATCCGCACACCTAAAGGTGAGCGCCCGGTGCGTTGCGGGAATGCGGCTGAAACGGCGGCGGCTCATAGCAAGGTTCGACGCGCCCACGCCTTAGGCGTCATTCGGGAGCACACCGAGGGCAAACCTCGCGAAGGTGAACTGCTTTGCCACAAGATCGGCAATCGCTTTCACCACCTTCAGCAGCATCTGTTCAAGACCGAGGGAAGGCCACCCGCTGCAGTGCAGCAGGAAGCAATAGATGCAGAAGCATCGAAACCTCCCGCAGAAGACTCACCCGAAATCAGCGCCTACTTCGAGTGGTTATGGGGACCTCTCAAATACCCCGACCTCCACATCACAAATCACTCATTGGGTGCATGAGCCTGAAGCCGCAAAGCTTCTAGCGATTAGACAGAACACACTCAGAGCAATGCGCCGTGACGGCAGGTTGTCACCTGGCGATCACTACATATTTGCCACTGGGAACCTTGGTGGTCCGGTGGTCTATGACATCGACGCCATCAGAAAAACACTTGCCGAGAGAACCATCGCGGCAGTGCGCAAACACGAGACTCAGCGGAAAGCTGAATTAGAGCGACGCCTGGGGCTGATCGAAACCTATGGCGAAGAGGACCACCTCAAAAAAGAGGGGGAATGAGTCATGCGTTCCTCTGGAAGAAACAATCCCTGCCCCATTTGCGGCAGGACAAAAGACGGTGATTGCCGTATCACGGACGTCGGGATGGTTCTTTGTCACACCAGTCGTGGTGGCGTGGTCGCCAAAGGCAATCGTCATCCTGAGCGCCCTTACATCTACTGCGGTGAATCAGATGAAGCCCAAGGGTTTGGGAAGTGGCTACCAGAGCAACTCGCTAATGACAAACCTCAGAAGCTGAAGCGAGAACCCAAAACCCACCATTTTCTATATCGCTTTTGGGATGGCTCAGAAGTTCCCGTAAAGCGGCGGCGGATTGATTACCCCGACAACCGCCCAAAAGATGTCCGATGGGCTGGAACCCTCACCGGTCGCCCTGAAGCCGAGATACAGCCCTATCTATGGAAGGAATCAACAACCCGTCTGGCAACCGATGGTGGTGTTCTCTTCGTTGTCCGTGGGGAGCTGAAGGCAGAGCTACTGCTGAGCCTTGGGCATAACGCCATCAGCATCCTTGGCATCAGTGAGCGGTTGATTGCTGAACTGCGCCGTCTCGGTCGTGATGTCGTGCTCTGTCCTGACTGTGACCTAGCGGACCTAAACAAGTGGTATGCGGAGCTAACCCGTCAGCTCCCTCAGTGCCGTCATCTGCTCAGCCCAATGAAGGGTCTGAACTGGAGACAACCGCCAGAGCACGGTGGGCTTGGTGTTGAGGATTGGATCGAAGCAGCGAAGCCTGATGCCGACACCATCAACGCCGCCATCACCAGTGAGCCTTGGCAACCTCAGCCAGTCATTCTTGACCGCGCAGAAACGCTTGACGACCTTCTCGGTCCAGTCGAAGACGGGAAGCTCCGCAGACCTCGCACAGACAAACTGACGCAGGCAATCGACATTGTTCTGCCGCTGCGGTTCAACGAACTGACTCAGCGCATTGAGAACAACGGCAAAGAGGTCGACAGCGATTTCCTGCAAACCCTTTATCTGCAGCTGGCTGAACTACACCAGCTGGAAATCAATTCCAAGCGAGCCGCTGATGCTGCACTCGTCGTTGCCAGGCGCAATGCCTATCACCCTGTTCGCGATTACCTCAACAGCGGTCTCCCAAAGCTTGAGGAGGTTGATTGGCAGCAAATTGCAGCCTGTTGCCTGAACACTCCTGAGCCGTGGGCGCAGGTTCATCTGCAACGCCAGCTGATCGGATTGGTCGCGCGGGCGATGAAGCCTGGCTGCAAGCTCGACACCGCCCTGGTTGTTCATAGCCCTAAGCAGGGCATCGGCAAATCAACAATGTGGGCAATCCTTGGGGGTCGGTGGTTCTCCGATTCCCTAGGCGACCTCCGCAATCTGAAAGACGACGTTCTGTCGCTCCATTCAGCATGGATTCACGAATGGGGAGAGATTGATTCGGTTGTCGGGAAGCGTGAGTCGGAAACGCTCAAGAAGTTCCTCTCAGCTCAAGTCGACAACGTTCGCAAGCCATACGGACGTGGCGTTGAAACGCTCCCACGAACCTGCGGGATCGTCGGCACCACTAACCGCGACGACTTCATCAAAGACCCGACAGGTAATCGTCGGTTCCCAGTGATCAGCGTCAACAGCGTCAATACCGATTGGGTCAAAGCCAACCGTGATGCGATCTGGGGTTCAGCCCTGGCGGCATTCAATGCCAACACTGAGTGGCATTACTCCAACGAGGAGAACACTCAGATCAGCGCCGATGCCCAGAACTTTGCTGCTGAGGATGTCGTGCTCAATGCCGTCGAATCCTGGTGCGATGACCACCCAGACCTCACTGAGGTGGTGGTTGCTCGGATTGTGTGGGACATCAACCGAATTCGAATGGGCGAACAGGAATACAGCCGTCAGGTGGGCAACCGATTGCGGATTTTGGGCTGGACGCGATCCAAGACCAGAACCAGAGCACTTTTACCTGATGGATCCAAAACCGACAAAACCAATCAATGGATCAGACCCACTTCCCCTGCACTGCCCCAACCACAGCCCAATGCTTAAAACTCACTCCCTAATTGCGATCTCTCCATTGCTGGGGCAATGGGGCAGTGAATACAGAAGAGTTTTTAGGGGAGTGTTTCGGGGGTGAAGAGCGCCTCCCGCGCCAAGCAATAACCCTGATTTCAGGAAGGAACTCAGTGCCCCACTGCCCCCAGCCCTACTGCTGGCAGCTTCTTTCTCCTAATTCTTTAGGTCACTAACCTGAAATCAAGGTCGAATCGTTATGGCGAAGAAGTCCGACAAAGCAGAAATTGATCGGCGGATTCATACCGTCGTGAAACTGTTGTCGTCGGCGAAAACAAACAGCTACATCCTGCGATTCTGCGCGGAAGAATGGGGGGTACAGAAGCGACAAGCTGAGACGTACCTACAACGTGCAAGAGAAATCATCCGTGCTGATTACTCAGTCGAACGCTCTGACTTCCTCGGCACACGTCTGGCCCTACTGGATGAAATCATCGAAGCCAGCATCCGCTGCAAGCAACACAGCAATGCTGTTGGTGCTTTGAAGCTTCAGGCACAGCTAACCAGGCTGCTGGAAGGCAACTAGATGCCAATAAAAACGCTGTCAAACGAGCGGGGCTAAGTGTGAATTAAGCCAGCGGAATCAGCTGAATCCAAGAACAAGGCCAAAGGCTGCCCGCGGTCATCCCCCCCCCCCACTTGAAGTCGACCCTGGAGGTTCCAATGAATGGCGGAGCCAGCGGCATCCGTAATAACAGCACCGATTAAAAGTAGAGGGATCATCATGAGTGCAGACCAAGCGAACAACCTTGCGCATCGCCGTCATTGGAGCCTCCGGCCACTGCGGACGTCAGCTAGTGGTTCAGCTTCTGAACCGCCGCTTGATTCCGACCGACGGCTGCCTGCAGCTGGTGGGTCATCGAGGCGGTTCCAGCGAAACCAGTCTTTGGGCCTTGCGAACGGATCTCAACGACGCCTTCTGTGACGACGCGCCGACGATCGAAGTTGTGCTTGATGTCAACAACATCTGTGCCGACGTCGTGGTGATGCTGGCGGGCAGAACCCTCAGTACCGACCCCTCTCAAACCGCCGACCGCGCGCAGCTCGGCGCACAGAACCGCCTGGTATTCGAGCAATACGCAGAAGCAATATGCAATCCATCCGGATCCGGACCGGTGGTGATCGTTCAGTCCAATCCCGTGGAAATGGGTGTCCAGATCTTTGCGGATGCGGTGGGACGCCATCGGGTGATCGGCGCCGGTGCGTGGTCAGACACTCTGCGTTTTCGCGCTGAACTGGCACGGTCACTGCAACTCCGCCGAACCCACATCCAGGCTTGGACCCTGGGGCAACACGGCGATCACCTGGTGCCCTGCAGGAGTCAGATCAGTGCTTGGGGGGTACCTGGCGACGCGGTGATTATCCTTCAGGAGCAACTGCGACAGCAGGCAGAGCTGCAGTCATTCCCGGAGCGGTTACGACAGCAACGGTCTGTGCTGCTCGAGCACCTGCAAGAGAAGCGGTGGGACTTGGCCAATGCCCTAATAGAGGCTTGCCCTCCGGACCTTCGCACCGGTTTGCGTCCCTTTTTGACCCACTTCACCAGTGACGGTCACACCACAGAGGTGATGACGGCGCACGCCGTCACCGATCTTGTGGCCTGCCTTGCGGAAGCCAAGCCCCAGGTGTTTGCAGCCCAGGTGCAACTGGCTGGGGAATGGCTCGACTGGCACGGCGTCCTAGGTGTACCCGTTCTGCTGGGGGTAAACGGTTGGAGTCAGGTCTGCCCCCTGCCCCTAGAGCCTGACGAAATCAAGGCCCTTCTCACGGCAGGTAAAGCGATTCAAAACGTGTTGAAGATCGCCACAGCCTAGTTTCAGCAAAGACCTCAACTTTGTAATGGCCTAGCAATAAAAACCCCGCGATTGCTGACGGGGTGGTTTGTGTGAGGTTTTGTCTGGAGATGGATGGCTATTACTCTTCTTCTTTATATTCATAATATTTGCCTTCTGGCTCAGGTCGAGGATCAAATTTGATTAAATATATTGCAAGCTCAACTGCTTCTCTCGCCAGCCTTTCTAGATCGAATTCCGCCAAGCTGTATGCATCAAGACCTTCATGCCATTTAAATACAGCTACTTCGTCATATGCAAAAAATCTAAGAAACGGTGGATCAAAGAGACTGCCCTCCCGAAAATACTTCAAAGTCCAAGAGTCTTTGTTGTAGTAACGCTCAACAATCCGACGAGCAAGAATTGTCTTCCGCTCGTCAAAGTGATTCAGAAATTCACATCGCTTAAAGAAATTGCGAAAAGGCATAATTAAAAAATTTATGGAGAATAGATTTCTGTCGGGAGATGGATGGCGACAACAACGCCCCCTGCTTTTCCCTTGCGGGTCTTGTATAGCTTTCAGCCAATAGGCATCAGGCTTCCCGACAAGAGTATTAACTACATGCCGCTTGCAGGGTTGCTGCGCCGACAGTTCCGGGCAACTCGTCATCCCAAGAGGACCAGTCAGTCCATTTGTAAGGTCCCCACGGTGAGCTGATATCTGGGCGCGATGTGCTGTAAGACCTATCCCTTGATCTCCATCCACGGCAATCAAATTGCCTCTAATTTATTTTATCACTCCAGTGCTTTTTGTAAAATTTATCAATATCCTCGTCTGGAGATGTGTCCTTAATTTCTGCGGTAACGAATGGGTGGTCAGTTGAAATAACTTTTACATAAATACAGCCACTACTGCTGGAAAAACAGCCACCCCTTCTCCAGCCATTTGGGGCTGTTTGCCCAAAAGCCGGAATAGCTAATACTGATGCGGCACTGATTACAGCAGCTGTTGCAGCGAATGTCTTGAAGAGTTTCATTTGATTCCTGTGTGTTGTGAGGCTCTCGCCCCGTGAAAACACCATCTCCGTTCCAGCCGGGAATCAACTCCCCCATTCGAGCCATTTATTCGTGGCTTCAGGTAGCTCAGTTAGGGGATACAGCTTCCTTATACGGATCAACACCCGAGCAATAAACCCAGTGTTTGCAGGACTTCAGGGAGTGTGACCCAGGTGCCAACAACCCTTGTCTCAGCTGACAAGCGCCCAGCACCTGGCACTGACTCAACGTCACGTACCCGAAGTGGTGACAGGTAGAGCAACTCCTATGTCCCTTGAAGGATTCCAGCTCCCTTTGATCCAGAAAGCCCCACTCCTCCATCAAGCCCCTCCCTTGCAGTACTTCTGTACTACTCCAGGTCAGAGGGGATTGGCAATGGGTTCACTTCCCACCTCCACCACTCAAACCAGGAGATTGCGCTCAAGGATCAGTGACTCAAGTCGATCCACCCTGTGTTGGAGCCTTGCGAACTCGGCTTCGTTGACGAGTTGGGCATTAGCCAGCTCGTGGAGATGCTCAATGAAGTGCTGGAAGATCTCGTGCAGCTGACGTAGTGACTCGTAAAGCTCCACGACTTTCCGCTCAAACTCTTTGTAGAGATACGCCAGCTGAGCATCCAACTCCTCCAAGAGTCTTTCGTGCGATGTCCCGACAAGGTGGGTCGTGATCTGAAGATTGCGAATGAAGAGCACATCGGGAGTCGTGAAGTCGTGAGAGAAGGCCATGGATTTGGTTGCTCTGGACACCACGAACCTGACCGGACTCTGTCAATTCCGCAAGATCAATTTGGCTGATTTATCCCGAGGAATCAAAATCAGGATCGACTGGCATCACTGAATAAAGTTGAATCTAATAACTTGCTGAAAACGGCCTATATTGAGTTTTACTGACACCTGACTCCGGTGGAAGCAGCTGCTGAACACGGTGATTCTTTGTTGTCACTGACCCACCTCCACCGCTGCTTTGAGCAGTGACTTCCAACTGCGGTGCTGTTCAGGATTGGCAGCGGGTTCAGGCTTCCGTTGTGACATCCACCTCAAACAGGACTGCTCCATCTGGGCTGAGCACCCTGGTTTTCCTGCCGATCATCCTGGCGATCCTCTTCGCTTCTGCTGAGGCGACCTCCAATGCCGCTGCTGACGTATGAAGGTGCCACTCCAAGAAAGGGTTGAGTTCTTCGACTCGGAACTGCCTTTCTGCCATGCCTCTCAGTATCAGACGAACCCAGACAACACGATCTAGGCGTTCTAGGAGTGATGTGACGAGTGTTCGCTCGCAGTAGTAGGCAATACAAAAAGAACGTCGCTCAGTAGTTTTTCAGGGAATTGAGAAATCGCTGCAGGCCCCCCGAACTGCCCCCATATTTGGTGTCCAGATGGTGTCACCTATCACCGTCTTGGCAGCACGGGAGAGCGACCCGTTGGCTGGCAGTCAAAGCACCCTTGGCACGAGCGATTGTCAGGGGTAGCTTTCTGCGCTTTTCGCAAATTGGAAAACATTTGTGCCTTTTTAGGCGAAGGTTTGTATACCGAGGAACGTGTTTAAGCGGATACTGCATCGCTCGGGGAGAACTAGCTTCTCCTCGCAGTTCCGTGACCCCAAGTCCTTGCTTCGGTTGTTGACCTTCCGACGGAGGGGTCTGTCAGTAAGTGGGGCGATCTGGAACCGTTGATCAGTGGTTAGGGAGAAGGAGGCAGCCGTAAGCCTCCCCTCCGCTACGGCAAGAAAGACCCCTGGTGGTGTCAGTCCCAGGGGCTGAGCACTTCTCGCCGACCTCAAGTTGATGCACCCATGTGACCAAGTTGTGATCAGCAGGCGCGAGGTTCACGACTAGGTCCAACTCGATGGCTATCAAGTGGAATAGCTGAGCTCTATGCAGATGCGACTCGCTGTACTCCTATCACTGGCTTTGCTAGCCCCAGCGACTGTGTTTGCCCATGAGGCCAAGGTCACAGCCGAAGGAATGTCAGAAGAATTCGCGACTGCTGAGGCAATGCGTGGAGTTCCCAAAGGTGCATCGGTGACCGACACCGCTTGCAGGAGTCAAGACGTTGGGATGTCGACCCGCTACTGGTGCACCGTCAAGTACAGCGATTAGCCGGCTGCGGGCTAGCTCTCGTTCTTCTTGAGCTTCACGAATGCAGCCAACACGTTTGCAGTAGCCACCGCTTGAGACTCTCCGGTGTTCTGCATCCGTCTCTCTACAAGCTTCTCTACAAGCTTCTGAGTGGCGTCCATTCAGGTGTCCTCCTTATACGGATCCACTGCTGAGCAGAAGACCCAATGCTTACAGCTCTTGAGGGGGTGGGCACTAGGGGGCAGAAGCCACCACCTTGGTTTGATGCCCGGTTATCGCTTAAAGGCAGAGGACAGTCCTCTACTCAATACCCACCAATTCGCAGAACCATCTCAAGAGCACTCAAGCCAAAGATGAAAGTGCCGCCCAGCAGTGCGAGTTCCTTCTTGGACGAAGCCATTGGAAGCAGGGCAGCGCCCATGATCAGCGATGCGAAGAATATAAAGGGATTCTGTAATTCCAAATAGGCGGCTCTTGTTATAGAAGCCAGTCTCTCACTGGATGTAACGGAAACTTCATGTACTTGAGTTCAAGTACCTACAGATATCGACACACTTTTTACACAAGTTAATTTCTTTGGCGAGAGACAATTCAGGATTCAGGGCTGATACGAATCAACTCCTGAGCAGAACGTCCAGAGCTTGCACCGCTTCTTTAGGTGCTGCCCCTGCTGCAGCTGCTTCTGCCTGAGGGATCGGGCAATCAGACGTTTACTGCCGCAATGATGTCCGCGGTTGCATTGGGTTTGAACCGCGCGTAGCTCTTCAAATGCACCTCAATGGTGTGCCCCATTGCCTCGCAGATGTTGGCGATTGGCACGTTGGCAGCATGCATCCCCTTGGCGTAGCGGTGCCTAAATGAATAAGGCGTGAGCTGTTCACCCTGGTGCTCGGCTTCATCCCGAAGCATCATCCAGACATTGCGTCTGCGCAGGTATTGATTCAACGCCTGCCCCCCATCGCCCTCACGGTTCAATGGCGGCAATTTCTCGCCCACCTGCAACCGAGCCTGGAGCTTCCAATCAATGGCGGAGCCATCTGCTTCACGAAGAAGCAACGGGTGGAGTCGCCGCGGCTCTGTCTTCGCTCCCTTGGTGCCGCCCATCGACTTTTGATAGATGGTCCAGAGTTCTGCCCCGCTTACCCCGTCTTTGATCCGGAGATGTCTCAACTCCTCAGGACGCAACCCGTAGACGGCGCATAACTGGATTGCAAAGCGCCAGCGGTCATGAACTTCGCCCGCAGGCAGGTTGTCGAGCAACTGGAGTAATTGCGCATCACTGAGGGGGTATCCGATTCGCTTTGGCTTCAGGGTCTCTGGAAGCGACGCGGGGGGGCTGTAGATCGGCTTGAGGTGCCCACGTTGCACCGCCCAGTTCAGGAAGCCATAAAGCTTCTGACGGCTCGTCTGTCGCATCCGAGAGCCTTGTTCCCATTGCTTGAGGCACTCCATCGCCAATGCCTCACCATCAACCGGTGGCTTGCCTTCAAAGCAGACACGCAGGTTCTTCAGAACAGGCAGATAGTTGTATCGCCACGTTGTATCACCAGCGTTGGGGACGAACTCTCGATATTTCTCAAACAGCTGGTTGAAATCCAGCTTCTGATGACTGCTAGCGGTGTCAGCTTTCTGCGCTGCAGCAGCAAGGGTGATCTGACCACCGTTCCACCGCTTAAAGATCTGCTGGATACGAGGGAGGGCTGAACTAGCTCCTTCTTGAGACCAGGGGTAGATCAACATCACCGAACCATGATCTTGAACCTCAAGGCGCATCCGCCCACGGGCATTGCGTACCTTCCATCCCGCGCCACAGGAGGTGCGAACCAAATCTCGAAATGGCTTGATCCAAGGGGCTGCATCGACGACGCGCGGCAAAACGACAGAGGCATCTCGCTATCTCAAGTGTGCGCAAAACGTGCGCAAAACGCAAAATATCTGCCAACACCTGTTGACAGCTCACGACTCAGAAGCATTACCAGAACTGAGTCACAGAC
The DNA here is from genome assembly GCF_900474185.1 of Synechococcus sp. UW69. Lineage (NCBI taxonomy): Bacteria > Bacillati > Cyanobacteriota > Cyanophyceae > Synechococcales > Synechococcaceae > Synechococcus > Synechococcus sp. UW69. Next base: position 93,351 of record NZ_UCNW01000011.1, read on the forward strand.
TGGGAAAACACAGAAAACGACTTAAGGAATCTCTTGCTTTGGGAGCAAGATGCCGCAGGTTCGAATCCTGTCTCCCCGATGCCTCTAAAAGTCAGTCCCCAGCTGACATCTCCACCGCTCCGCAAGGGGCGGTTTTTTGTTGCTTGCGCAGACGTTTGGGGGCAGATCACTAGGACACGCAGCGCTCACCACATGACTTTTCTGGGCACCACCTGACATGTTGTCAATGGAGGGATGGCCCAAAGTCCCAACCTCTCATTAGGTCTTGCTTTCCGAGACCTAATGAGAGGTCAATCTCGATGTCTGAGTAGTTCATTGCTTGAGTCTCGACACTTCACTCTCGACCGCAACGACACTTACCGCCTCTCCACTTGGAACACTTCGACTTTTTGCAACCCTTCTTTTTCTTCTTCTTCTGTTCTGAAGGGACTTGTTTCTGAGCCATCTCGCCCGTTGAAGACCGTGTGCCGCAATAGAAGGCAACCCCTCCGATGAGACCCCCTAGGGTCCATCTCGACGTTGTTGGATTGCCAAAAAGCACAGCTCCCGCAACAACAGCGGCCACTAAGGCTATCCAATATTTCCGTACTGAGGACATCGGTCGTCTCGGTGAATGCGTCGCCAGAGCACTTGGGACGTCTCATCCTTCCAGACTTGCAGCCTCACATCTGAACCACAGATGCGCGTGCGAACGGCAGGAGTGCTTTTAATCGCAGCCTTGGTCGTCGTGATAGCTACCGGAGTGAGGAGATCCGAGAGCTACACGACCCACGTCGTCCAGGGTTCCCCCAGCAGAAGCTGATTTTTAAGGCAGCGGAGGACCGAATAGAAGAGAGCGGCCGCTGAAGGCCTTTTAGTGCCCTGTATGGGGGATTGCCCCTTTGTTTCTACTCATTGGTTTGTAAGTAGATACTCGCGGTGGCCAGTGTTGAGATGGCCTCTAAATAAACAAGAAATTCAATGGGGTGCCTCAACGATTCGCTTTGTGATCTGGGGACACTCCACATCCCGAAGACACCCACGTCGGTAGCTTCTGGTGATCCGTCCAGGAGCAGCAAAGTGGGCAGCAGGGTGTGCGGCCTGAATGGAACACCACACTTGAAAGACTTTGATTTGATACGAGAGCTGTTGATTCAATGTGCTGAAGAGTATCGGAAGCCGTTCTGACGTCTCGGCCCATGCTGAAGTAGAGGAATGCTCGAATCGCGATCAACCAACGAATGGGAATCATGGTTGCAACGCCGTGATTCAAATGATGTCCACTGGGAGGATGCAGAAGAGCTGAGGTTCCTATCAAGTGTTCTGTTGATCTGTTTGCCAAAACGCTGGATGCACGAAATGCAAGTGGCAGGCAGTAGCAACGTGAGTACCTAACCAGGCGCTGGAATCCAATTCATAGTCGTCTTCCAAACAGGAAGCCAGATTGTTGATTGGTATTTAAAAGAGTTATGCATTGAGTCAATGCTCCTTCGTTGCTTCTGCACTCGATCGACGTCCAGCAGGCAACAACATGACCGAAAACTTTCATCAAATATCAATAAAAAAGCCCGCACGATTATTGACTTATCACTCCAAATTAGCGGCAGCATTATTGCCTGCTGTACCGATTCAACCCAGTGAAGCCATCAACTGGTCTCGTAGAAGGCGTTTTTGATGCCTAACGGACAGATACTGGACAATCCTGAACCCGCGCCAGGATCTTTTGAGCGGCGCAATCTGCTCATAAGTCAGACACGAGAAGTCTTGCAACCGCCAAACTCACCAAAGAAGGCGCATACGAAGGCACCTTCTTTCCAATGGTTTTTCCGTTAACCATTGGGCGCTGGTCACTGCACTGACTCTCTTCTGGCGATGCGGGGAGTCAGACCAGCGTTTCTTCACTTGGAGGGTTGCAACGCAGACGGCCTAACTTCTGCATCGTCGCTCCGCCTTCGATGATGGTTTCACTGCGAATCAGCGTCACACGGCCATAATCTCTAAGCAGAGCTGTCGCCTAGATGCGAGAGGGAAACCACATCGGGCGTGGTTATTCGATGGATGGATGGTTAACAAGCTGTCGGCTATTTCTCTCCTTTTCTGGCGACTCATCAACGGCAGCTGCGTTGAATAGCAGCATTTGAGTGGAACACAGCGACAGCTACTCAGCACCGACACCCCGGAAAGCATCAGCAGCAATCCAGAGAAGCAATAAAAAAACCCTTGGAGTGGAAACACACCAAAGGCGCTTTTTCTTCTAGCGATGACACCCATCAGCCATGGACCAATTCAGCAATGACCCAGAAAGGATCAACAGAGCAGAAACATTGCAATTATGCAGCCAAAGACTGTTGCTTAAGAGATAAGCGACCTCCAGCCATCGAGTTATGAACTAAATCTTGAGCATATTGGCGACCTGCTTTTTGTGCTTCACGGACACTTTTAAAATTACCGACAAAATCGTACTCTTTTCCATCAACTGTTGCTGCTACGGCGTAGAGCTTGTCAGCGACCTTACTGACAGACCAGCGCAAGAAACACGCAGGGGAGTTCTTCTGGCTGTGCATACTGTCCTCCATAAAATACAAGTGGACTTAAGCACTTACCTGCTTAACCAAGCCAAAGGCTTTATATTACGCAAATAGGTAATTATTTTCTTTTCATTATTTGACCGTCAAAGGCTCGTTCTCTCAATTGCATACGTGGGGAACAATTGCCTATTTTTTGTTCAGGTCCGTCGGGCATGGCATCGCCCACACCAGGATCTGATGATCGCGATGGAGCAGCGAACCTTGACCTCCTGAGCTCAGCTGAGGAATGGGGGGGGGGGGCTCGAAACTGAGCCCCGCTTAAGAGCTCAGAGGATGCCGAGAGGTCCCTTTTTCTTCTTGCAGTAGCCAGCGCCAATATTCATCCATCCCGACGGGCAAGCTTCGCCGGCAGTAGGGGCCACCTCGTAATAGATGGGCGACACACATGTCGTACCAAGGGTATTGACGTAACCAAGCGGGCACTGGTCATGCCCCGGAGCTTTGGGGATCTCCTTTTGAGCCATTGCAGCAGGAATGGCTGAAGCAAGTGCCAAAGGCAGCAGCGCGAAGAGTGCTCTATTCATGGACGGATGGTTGCTTGGTTGCGCTCTAGCAACTCCAGTCGTCCAAGACAAGGTGATTCGGGCTTAAGTGAAGCCATCAGATCAGTTATGGCTTCAGCTTGAGCCGCGCATGAGTAGAGATATTCAGGTGCACCTCAATGGAGCACTCGATGGCCTCGCAGGTAGAAGCGATAAGGATCAACAAAAATGGGGTCAGTGGGACCATCTAGAGCACTTACGCAAAGCGACATCAGCGGTTGCAAGGCCTAGAGCAGCAAAGAATTGGCACAATTTAAATGAATTGCTAACAATAAAGATGCATTGCTCTTCTTGGCTTGAGAAAAAACCACTTCGGAGCCTATTCATTCGGATTAGTTGTTGTTTCTATATTTGTATCGATGATACCCACAAGCACGCTCGCTCAGCAGAGCGTGATGGGCACCTGCACCTGGACGAAAGGAAACTCACAGCCACGCAAGCAATCATGCACAATGCAGCACTTCAACTCTGGAAGCCTCACAATAACTACATACAAAAAGAATTATATTTTCGAGCCTTACAGCTCCAGAGGTGGATACAAGCATTTTAATCGAATTTTTCAATTACATGGCGATTTAAACCCGAAGGTTAGTGGACAAACTTCATTCAGCCTGATTAGCGTTGAAGCCAGCAAAACGTTTAAGAAGCTTGAGTTCAAATCTGAGAATCCATAAAAGAGAATTGCCATCTACATCAATCAAGAGCTAGTCTTCAAACAGGTGATCAGGAAAGAATTTATCAAGGTTGATCAAGACCTCTCTCCTTCGCATAACTCTTGAAATGATTCGGGAATTCATCTGCAAGAAGAACAAGCGCATGGCTTGCGGAGCCCATTTGTTCGGTGACTTCATCAAAAACCGAAGCGAAGCAGCTTTCGCACCTGATTTCCAGGCAGAGCTCTTCCCATGTTGTTTGTTGTTGATTAAAACTGGCAACAAGCTCCTGGAACGTCATTGGAATCAGCTACTTTTAAACCTGCTTATCATAAGGAACGCTCAGAGAGGATTGGATGTCTCTCAGCCTGCATGAATTCATCATCCATCATCGATGGCGTTAAACTCTCGGGGCGGACATCGATAGGCTCACCCTTCACCGTTATGGCCTAAGCAGAACTGAGTGTGATTGACCAAAATAGGAAAATGAAACGACTGCAGCGACTGCTTCAGCGATTGGTAGGCAAACGGGAAAAGCCTCCATTGCACACACCTGAAGAGCTGGAATGCTTTAAAGCAGATGCGATTGAGAACCGCAGCAAGCACTACTGATGCAGGGAGCAACAGAACTGGCACTGCTCACTCTTGCTTTTGTCGGTCTTCAGCTGTGGTGGCTCAGCAAGGTCTTTTTGAATCGCCCTCGACAGCCAAGACCCCTGGGCAAACCGATGCGAGCTAATTCACTCCAGCATGAAAAAAATATCCTGCAAAAGATCTTTGATCAATCCTGATCACTCACATCTGATGCTCTTAGCTCGATGGCCATGGCCTAGAGAACAGGGCTATCGGTATGCCTAGGGACAAACACCGATGCATTCCATGATCTGAACGATCAACGTGGTTCATCAGCAAAGACAAGGATGTCACTCATTTGTTGTGCTCACTGTGGTCACATGCACTCGAGCGTGAGAGTCGACTGCCCTCAGTGCAACCTAAAAGCGGACGATCTGAGCCGCCTTAGGGCAACTGCGCAAAGAAAAACATGGAGACCCAATCCATGTGCTGATCGTTTCAAAGCGAGGAAGAGCCAGCCAAAACCAATCTGAAGACAGCATGGACGATGACTCGCATTGGGGTGTTTTGGCAAGGCATCCCGCTCCTCGGATGGGATGACCGCTCAGTGCAGTGCTTCAAAAGAGGCCGTTACTAGCCCGTGGGTGCTGAAGCTGGGGTTAAAACTCTGGTGACAAACCGGTCGGTCATTTTTATTTCGGTCGATACCGTCAGCGACAGCAGAAGAAGGATCTCCGATCTTGTCTCCCCTCAGGCCAACGGAGGCTGGCAGCAAAACTCCTCGAACTGATTCTCTGCAACTGAGCTCAGACACTGCCGGCTGCTACAGCTGCGTTTCAGTTGCTAAGTGTTGGGTGCGTGATGCAACAACCATGGCCTTTGAAGCTCCCCCTGCAGAGGGACGTCAGTGCACAAGCTGCGGTGACATCAAAATCCTGAATTTCTTTGGCTTGGACAGCAAAGAGTGCCGGAACTGTGAAGCGAAACGTCGCCGACATGCCTTGAAGCAAGAGGCCGATGGAGCAACCGAGGCTTGAATCCTCAACAACGATCAGGTGACTTAACCAAAATCGCGTATTGGCACAGCCTGCAATAAGTATATGCACCAATGTTAAGGCAGTAGCAATGCGCTATCACCAGAGAAGAGTTGAAAAGAGTTGTCATGGGCAAGGTTCTTTCCGCAGCCAAATGGTCATTCGATCTTCTTGGTCAGCGCATCGCCGCTCTACGGCTGAAAAAAAGCTTTTCAGAGTCAACAATTTACAGCGAATTTGCCTACGACGAATCGCAGATGAGGGAAACAAATGCAATTAAGAGACAGCAGAAATCAACCCTCGAATACGACTGCTGAACCTGCCAACACCATGGATGCGAAGTGGATGAAGAGGCCACTTCGGATAGTCAAGTGATCCCACTGGAAGAACTCAGAGTCCCCCCCGCGCTAAGAGCTCCCGATTCAGTAGCAGGATCTCAGCCGAAATGCCATGGAGGTCTAACAGCTCTAGGGGAGTTGGCGCTTTCAGCCCCAGTCCCCTAGAACGCAAGTCAACACGCTTGTCGTTATGGCCTTGATTCCCCGCTGGCAGTACATGACTGACAGCAGCAAAGCAATGGTCAAACGATCCGCGATCACGCTTGTGGTCGTCTTGATCGGTTTAACGCTTTTGCGGGCCATTTTCCCGTGGATTCTGCTTGGGCTGGCCATCTACGGAGCTTGGTGTCTGCTGAACCGGCAATAATCCATGAAAGAAGAGACATCGCAAGCCAGACGAACGCTATTCATCTGGGCCCTTGCTCTCAATATCGTCGCTTGGGGCGCCTATTTTTATTTAACCAAAGTGATGGGATTCGACTTGGAATCGATTCGTCAAGCCAGGATTGCTGGTTGAGTCTTGATGCACCATGTGAGGGCTTTCCTCACAACAAACCAGCGCACAGGTCGGATGAAATTCAACGATCTACAGGCTCGATCGACTTCGAATGCCAGTGCGTCGTTACATCCGGACAACCGCGCCACGATGAACGAGATGCTCAGCCCAGGCTGAGCAATGGCGGGGCTTCAGCATGGGTTGCGCCATGCAAGCAGCAGCTGCATGCTCACCCACTCTTCATCGGCCTGCACCAATGAAAGGCGTCGCGTCATAACCTCCTGTTAAACAGCAGAGCACTGCCGCATGAATCGCTCCCTGAAGCCGAGTCCTGAGGCTCAGCAATCCTCTGGAGATGGTCAATCGGAGAGCTTGGTGAGGCAAAAGACTGTGCAGAAGATATGTGGCCAAGCCTTTGTGTTTTTTGGAGTTGTTGTTCTGGGGGTTTCACTTTATAAATTTTTTAGCGCTTTTTGGCTCAATGTTTCTCCCTGGCCCGAGCTGCTGCTTGGAACCGTTGGTTTGCTGTTGGTTATCTCAGGAAGCATTGTCCGAAACTCAGCTTTTTCAACGTCCTTGCTTTCGGAATTCAGCCCTTCAGCTCGAGCTCGACGTTCACTACTCATGCTTGCCCTTGCGTGCTTGATCATGGGCTGCCTGGTTCTGCTCAAGTTTTCCGTTCAGGATGTCTTGCGTTACAAGCGCCTGCTTGGTGAGGGAGGAATTCTTGAGTATTTGCAAGCCCTGATCTTGTTTACTTCGGCGTGGGTTTCTTGGCTGATTTCCAGGGATCTATGGAGACGTCTATTCATGCGCTTGCACGCTGTCATTTACGCCATCATTTCTTTTGGCATGTTCTTCGTTGGCCTAGAGGAGATTGCCTGGGGTCAAGTATTATTTGGATGGGAAACACCAGAGAATATTGCAGCTGTTAACGCTCAGAATCAAACCACATTTCACAACCTAAAGTTCTTCCAAAACCATCTCGATCTCAACCTTTTCTTGTTTTCAGCCTTGATCCTGATTTTGGTGCTATGGCGACCTTCTGTTGGCTTAATCCGATCAAGACTTCTTAGCGGTGGGGCAACTTTGCCCACAGTATTCTTTATGCCAAGATATTTCTGGCCCTTATTCTTCTGCGCCGCATTACTATCTTATTTCGTAGCTACGGAATCGGGGACTGATTTCGTAATTAATATCGATCAAGAGTGGGCAGAATTTTGCCTATACCTCGCTTTTGGATTGGGCTTATTAAGAACATATATTCTGCTTGGTGATGCTCCACACCATCGGCGTGACTGATTAAGCCATATCAACACTTCACCCGATGCATCCGTGTGACTAAAAATCACTATTAAGCTGTAAAAATAAAGATGCAAGACCCATTAATCTCTGCACTGAGAGATCGATCTTGATTTCGAGATGTGCTGAGTTCTTTGACGCTTTCATGAAGTTGCTCCTCTTTCGTCATCGATGGCGTCATCCAGTCTCCGGATGAATTCATCAACACTGTGGCGATGGGAGCACCTCACTCCAATGGCGCCACCCGATCGGTCCTTTTCTCCGCAGCGTTGTTGCATTCAATCCGGCTCGCCGGCTTTGGCATGGTGCTGACAAGCCTGGCGCCAAGAGAAAGGCCGTCACCACTGCAAGCGGCCTTAATCCGAGCCAACAAACAACCCAAGCCTGATCAGGCTCCACAAGCTCCTTGAGTGCGAACCATGGCTTGCCAAAGCAAGGGTTGCAGGTGCAGATCAACAGCTGACCGCATCCAGCTGCAACAGGCTTGCTCGAAGGGAGACCGAGGTTATAAATCGTTCGGTGCAGACAAAAAAACCGCCCCATCGCAGGAGCGGTTTCAAGAGCCGTAGCAATCCCCATCACCCGGCAATCTGCACCAGATTTTGATGCAATAGAAAAATAATATCCATTAGCCCCCAGATGTAGTGGACGACAACAGTCACTTAAGACTCAAATGAATATGCGTAACGAAGCTGCATCAGGCAAGGGCAGCACTGCATCTAGTGCTAGCGGTAGTTAGGCATCCTCACCCACATCGACCATGCTTGTCGCGGCGACAAGCTCGTGATTGGCGAGACACTAGATCTGGTGGAGAGCGTCAACCCAGCGATGGAATCATGCTGCGCCATGATGAAGACATTCTTAAGGGAGCAGCCATGATTGCTGGCCCGTCCTGCCCATTGCACTTAGGACTTCTCGACAGTCCTGACTACTGGACTGATGACGCACTCATCTCTGCATTGCGTCCCTTGAATGCAGAGGAACTTCACCACTTGGCCATCGGATCCCAACAACAGAAGAAGCGGGAAGAACGTCACAGACGCTTCGCTTAAGCGCGAATGATCTGGCCTCATGCCAATGCACAGAGGAAGACAGTGATGCATTCATTCAACGCCACTGGCTCAACCTGAGCTCAACCCTGCTTGTGTGCATCACAGCGTTGTCGTTACATCCCCTCAACACGCTTCCTGAAGTTCCAGGCTCCGACAAAACCCATCATTTCGTTGCCGACGAGGCTCATCATCCTCGGCTTTGCGCTTTACAGCGGCTTCATCGAACTGATCCAGCCCCGTGTGAATCGCCAAGGAGAATGCATGGATTTTCTAGCCGATACCTGCGGACTTTTAATTAGCGTTATGTTGTCTTTTTAACCAATATTCTTAAAAGGCATAAACCCGGCAAGCATTAATTGGTAGCAGAGCTTGCAAAAATATCTCTCTGCATGAACTAGAAATATTTTCATCTAACGAGAGCTCCGTGGAGACATTATACAAATAACATCGCAACATGAGACAGACCAACTTTCATCCTTGTTGTGAAAAATGCAGTCTGCAAGCCCTCGTTGTCTCGGCCTCAACAATTACCCTGGCTTGTCATTTTAAATCGATAAACTTCAACGAAGGATCCATGGCTGATGTTCGTGGATTGGGCCTCTCACGAAGATTTCTCCCTCATGAAATTAGATCGTGTCGTTTTCTACGGGAGACTTGGGGAGCAGGCCATGCAGATGTTCGGTCTCGCGGCTGAACTCGACCGCTGGCGGGGCTCCACAGTTCTCGACTGCCCTGGAGGTCCGGGGACCCTGGCGGCCCACCTGCGCGCCGAAGGCTGCGACGTTACGGCCATCGATCCTGTCTATGCGCTCCCCCGGGCGGACCTGGAGCGCCGCGCCCTGGCGGATCTGGAGCAGACCATGGCGATACAAGCCACCAGCCCCACACTGCGCAGCGACTTTGATCTTGAGGCCTGTCGACAGGAGCACCTAGTCGCCCTAAAAGAATTTCTCGACGACCACCGGGCCCATCCAGATCGCTATCTGAGTGCGGCCTTACCCGATCTGCCCTTCAAGGATCAGAGCTTTGATCTGGTGCTCTGCGGTCACCTGCTGTTCTCCTATGCGCCCCTGGCCGATGGGGGGCTGATGGCTGGTCAGGGGCTGGATCTGACCTGGCATCGTCGTGCTCTGGCGGAACTGTGCCGTGTCAGTCGCCGGCAGGTTCGGCTTTATCCGGCCCACACCATCGCCCTCAACGCCCGCCGCCATCCCTATGCAGAGGCTCTGCTGGCCGAGCTGCCGGCCGGCTGGCGAGGCTGTTTCGTCCCAAGCATCTATGACCAGGGGCATCGAGGCTGCACAGATGCCCTGCAGTTGGTGCGCCTTGAACCATGACCGGCTCCGCTGTCGCGACTTAGCTCAGCGCAGAGCGCATGTTCAGATCCACCCCAGTTTTGGCGTAGAGCTTCAAGTCGGCAGGGTTGCCCCCAGATGCTGCCAGCACGATGGAGGCCCGAGCAGGACGCGCCTCTGCCTGAGGACAAAGCATGGGAACCAAGGTTGCCAGGGACTCCGGACTGAACTCGTTAAGCAACAGGACATCCGCGCCGGCCACCACCGCAATTCCTGATCGATCCGGAGGGACGAAAAGCGTGTCTGGGCTGGGTTTCGCGAGGCTGACATGGCTGGCAGAGATGACATGCCTCCGGCCTGCATCCAAACCAATCCCTTTGCCAACAGTCGATGACGCTCTTTAGCGAGACGACTCTTCAGCTCGCGCTTTACAAACCGTTACGCAGGGCTTAACATTTTGAAATCTTCAGAACAGTCATGGCATCTTCCACCCCCAATGACGACTGGTTCCAAAACGCCGCCGCTGCACAAATCCGCAACGAGCGCTTTGAGCGAGCCGAGCTACTCAATGGCCGCACCGCAATGATTGGCTTTGTTGTGGGCATCCTGACGGAGGCCCTGACGGGACACGGGATCGTCAGTCAGATCACCTTCGGGGTTTTCGGCTGCAACTGATTGCCTCGGGGGCTTCCTGGACACCTCAGCAGTGACTCCCAGGCCCCCACTCCATCGATATCTGCAGGCAATCCCCAAAAGCCTTCGATGGGGACTGCAACTCATCGCATCGCCACTACAAGAGAAGTCATGCAGAAGCCGCCTTTAAACCCGCTTGTTGCAATGACTCTTGAAGTTATGGACGTTTTGCGTTAGAAGGTTATGGATTGGTTATGAAGCGATGAAGACAAGCACTGCTCACCTACGTCTCGAGTCCCTCCAGCTCGCTGCTGAAGAGTGCAAGACCCGTGACGAAGCCCAGAAGATCCTGAAGAAAGCTGACAAGGCTCACGCCAAGCTCGAGTCATCAGCAGCTCCATTTCACCGCCCCAGCTCTTAGACGTCCAATCAGATGTCAAGGTCATACAGGGGCATGTTCGATACATGACAACTCCTTCATGATGAATCGGAAAAGCTGAGCACAACCGACTGTGGATCTTCGTTCTTCAGGTGCATTGCTTCGGATCTTGGTGCTGATGGCAATTGCCGATGGTGTCCTTGCACCAGAAGAGCTTGTGATGTTGGAGAGATTGAGTAAGGAATACTTCAAGAAGTCAGAGTTCGATAGCTGGGATCAGGCTTTTCAAAACCCGATGGATCTGAAGCAACTCGCCCAGGAGATTGCAATTGCCGACCGCCCTCTGGCCGCGAAGCTCGCTTATATGGTGATTGGCTGCAGCCGAGAGGAATACGGGTTTGCTGTTAACTCGGCAGAACGCAAAGCATTCGATCAATTAACTCAGAGCCTTGATCTTACGGAGCTTCAAAAAGACTTAGCCATCCAAGAGGCAAGCCGTGAACTCGCTCGCCGACCTGGTTTTTGGGAGATTCTGATTAACACCTTCAGCAACCAATTCATGTTGGATACAGATCCCAATCCCCTGGCTCCATCGAACTGAACACGTCCTGTTCATATCAGTTCCGGATGGTTGGGATCCCCCTTAAACGGACCACGTGTCCAAGGTGTGATCCAGCCTCCGTAGAACAAACCTGGCTGAGCCAAAACCGTCTCCCCTTCCAACCTGCAACCATCAACGCTTCTTGGATAAATGCTGATCCATCCGGCTAAGAGAGCAAACGACTGGGTTGGATCGGGGTAGCTCCACCCCGCACGAACGCGACGACTGGTTCCATCATCAGCACTTACATCCCAGTAGGAAGCTACTCCTTTCCATTCGCAAAATGACGGCCGCCCCGTTGAAGGGTGGAGCGTGCCAGGTTTAAAAGCCGAAGGATGAAGATAAATCGTAGGAGGGTGGAATGTCTCACAGACACGCACATAGCGCTGATCTTGTGCAATCAACTCTCCCAAAATCCAAATTTCGACAGAACCAGACACCAGCTCAACTAAAGGGGGACGAGGATATTCAGAAGCATTTTCAACGGGTCGCATGTGATCTATCCCTGTCTCATTCAGAAGCAATCTTAACGGCGATGATTGGCACAAGAAAGCGACACTGTTCGATCACAATTCCTGCATTGATGGCCAAATCAAATCCATCCGCTGTAGAGGTCAGCCCATGTCGAGCAGATAGTGCATCACCGCAACTCGATGGGCGACCCCAACTCCATCGGAGCAATCGGGACCGATCAAAGCATCCGGAACCCGATGAATACGACTGATCGGCCTGATTTCATAGGCCGTTCCTTCGGGAGCACCGCCGCCTCGACTGCGATCCCAGATCCCATTGGGGTCCCCCTTGTAATGCCCCACCACCTGCGAAAGGTGTGCGTAGAAATTCAGCCCCATTCGACATAAGACGATCGCCAAACAGGCATCAAAATCTTCGGAGGACAAAACATTGACGCCATCGCGAACAGCACGTTCGTCGACACCGAGAACCATGTCTTCAAGGGCTGTTTCACCCGTCAATTGCCAGCAACGGATGGTGACGGCTTCGTGTTGGCTCACTTTCTACGCGTGAGGTCTCCAAAATCATCGTCGTTTGGCTGAAGAAATTGCCAAACGACAGGAACTGTGATGATGACTGTTAAGCCGATGGTGACCCAGATCGCTGTTGCGTAGTCACCCATGCCCATGCACCAAACCCATCAGACCATAACCACTTCGATCTACGAGAGCTGATCGGAGAGTCGGGCCTGACGTTGACGGTGGAACCGACGCTTCTTAGCTTTGCCGCACCCACTTCAGCCGAATGCGCGGATTTCTGACGGCTGGATTCCTGCTTTGCACGCTTCTCCCTGCAGGGCAAGCAGCTGTTTTCACCGTCAAACCAGGCACGTCGTTTTATTCCAAACCTCAAGCCAAGCAAGAGCTTCTGCTGCAGCTGCCGGAAGTACGTGTTCATGTTCCACCGAAGAAAGACGCCGCTGGCTTCTGCCAGTTCAAGCTGATCTACAAAATTGCTGACCGTGACAACCCCGAGCTGCCATCAACCGGCTGGGCCCGGTGTGTCTCTACCGACAAGCTTGTCCCGAACTGACCGCAAGTGATTCAGCTTCAGCGATCGATCCCAATGCTGTTCGCAGCACTTATCGCCGCATGTGCCATCGCACCAGAGGCAGCCAAGGCCACTGAGCTTGAACAGACGGTTTGCAGGAATGGCACCAGAGAAGCTGTCTGTAGCGTCAAGCTCGACGACAACAGCCTTGAACTGAAGCTTGAACCCGATCTCATGCTGCAAGCAAGGCGCCTGGGGCGCTGGCGGATGAGCCACCAAGACGGGATCACAACCCGCAGCTGCAATGCACGCATCGATCTCGGAAGCGAAGTTGTCTATGGGGTTTTACGGATCAGCTCCAGCACAGGGACAAGCCTGATCTGGCCCCAGCAGAAACTTGAAATCCCGGATTTGCACTTCAGCTCAACCCACTCCATGCCGAGAGAGTCACACTTGGACACTCCCTCGGCACAGCCTGGTCATCCTTAATCCGCTCGCTGAGACCACACTCAGCTCGGGGGCGAGACACCCCTCACACGCGGACCAAAGGCTTCCGTTCAATCCGGGGGCCTTTTTATTGAGCCCATAAAAGAGACCGGCGAGCCTCATCATGAAATAATTAAGCGATCCTTAAGGGTCGCTGCATGGGTTACCTCGCAAAGCAGCTGAGCGCGCAAGAGGTCAAGCAGGGATACGCACTGCTCAACCTGATGGAGCACCTGGATCGCGAAATGGACCTGCTCAACCAACAGCGAATCCGCGTCGGAGCATCATCCGAGGAGGGCCAACGGCTCACCCAGCTCAAGCAGAGTCATCTGCGAAAAATTCAGAGCTGCATCAGCGAGCTCAACACCAGTGGCTTCAACGACTGGTTGCTGCACCAACAGCCTGCATAATCCTTGAATGGGCCTGAGACCTCTTGGGTGAGAACAACCCCTTGACGCTTTCGGTTGTCTACCACCCTCGCTACTCCGCTCCGCTGCCGAGCACCCATCGCTTTCCGATGGCGAAGTTCCGGCTGCTGCATCAACTTCTGCTGGAGCAGGGGGTGATCCAGGCCAACCAGGTCCATCGGCCCTTGAGCATCGCCCGCAAGGATCTGGAACATGTGCATCCCCGCGGTTATCACGAAGCCTTCAGCCGCGACCGCCTGCCCCATCCGGCGCAACGCCGCATTGGGCTCCCTGCCACACGTCCGTTGGTGCAGCGCACCTGGCTCGCCGTGGGCGGCACCTTGTTAACGGCACGCCTGGCTCTACAGCGAGGCCTGGCTTGTCATCTCGCTGGTGGCACCCACCATGCCCACCCCGACTTCGGGAGCGGATTCTGCATTTTTAACGACTGTGCTGTCGCCGCACGGGTGTTGCTGACAACAGGGGAGGTGCAGCGGATTCTGATCATTGATCTCGACGTGCACCAGGGCGATGGTTCAGCAGCCTGTTTTCAACACGACCCCAGGGTGACCACCCTCTCGGTGCACGCCGGCAGCAATTTCCCCTTGCGCAAAGTGCAGGGGGATATCGATATTTCCCTCGCCGATCACACCAGCGATGACGACTATCTCGCCGCCATTGCCGATCGATTGCCAGACGCCTTGGACAACACCGCGCCGGAACTGGTTCTCTTCAACGCCGGCGTGGATCCCCACCGCGATGATCGGCTCGGCCGACTTGCACTCAGCGATGCGGGATTAATGATGCGGGATCGACTCGTGCTCGATGCCTGTCTGCGCCGCAGAATTCCAACCGCGACCGTGATCGGTGGTGGTTATGACGCCCTCACCCCGCTGGTGCAGCGCCACGCCATCGTTGTGCGTGCCGCTGCCGAGCAAGCTCGCTTGTTCGATCTGCCATGACTGAGGCCTTGCCCCCCTGGAGACCTCTGCTGCGCGCTGCCTTGCAGCGGGAGGGGCGCTCCGTTAGCGCCCGCTGGGTGCAACTGGCCACGAACGGGCGCGATCGAACGCCCCGGGTGCGGACGTTGGTGTTCCGAGGCTGGTCCGGTGTGGACCAGCTGGAACTATTCACTGATCAACGCAGCGAGAAAGGGAAAGAACTCTCCAACGATGGAGCAGCAGAACTGTGCTGGCTGTTCCCCAAAGCCCGCCAGCAGTTCAGGCTTCGCGGCATGGTGCAGCTGATCACACCTGCCGAACAAGCTGAACTCTGTCAGCAGCGCTGGCAACAGCTCTCCGATACAGGGCGTGCTGTCTGGGGCTGGCCCACACCGGCCGATCCACTGGATCCCTCTGCAACTTTCCCCGAGCAACTCAGTGAAACGTCACCGCTACCAAACCATTTCGTGGTGCTGCGGTTGCAGATAGAGACCGTCGAGCGGCTCCACCTGGGGCCTCATCCCCATCAACGCACGCGTTGGAGCGCGGCAACGCACTGGCAGGAGCAATCGCTCAACCCCTAATCACCACCAACGATCGACGCGACCAACAGAAGGGCGGCCCGGCTTACTAGGTACTGTCACCACCGACAACCGCTGCAGATCACGTCGGTAATCAAAACGGCAGAAGCCGACGCCTGTGCCGGAACAGGCGGAGAGACTTTTGAGTGCAACAGACGACCAGCGCCGCTCTTCCGGCGTTGGCATTTGTTCAGGGGCAGGACGCCAACCATCGGCGATCAGATGGCGGTTCGCCTCAAGGATGGTCTGTCTGGCACTGAGCTGCGGCTCAGGCTTGGCAAGCACCGACCCTCCCATCAACCAGGGGAGCAAAAGCGATAGGAGAACACAACGTCCCATGCAGGGCCTCATCCCTCTCTGCCATAGCCATGGATTCATCGGCTGACCACAGGATCAGGCGACTCAGGCCACACCCTCTGGGACAAGCAGATACTCCGCATAACGGATCGTTAATCCCAGCTGACCATCCCAGGCCACGGCGTAACTCCAATGGCCTTCACCGCGCATTCCGGTGGAAGATGGCCCCGGCTCGACCCAAAGAAGGGGCTCATCAGCAATCACACCGCAACGGCCGCTGGCCTTGTTGCACACACGATCACCCACATGAAAACAAGGCATCGGCGTCGACGCCTGCCCCTGTTGATGTTGTGAATGATCAGGCTCGTTTCCACCTGCAGCAACAGGCTCAGCTTCCTCCAGCAAATCAATCACCGGGGGCAACCAGTTGGGGTCAGGCAGAGCACCCTGCAGGAGGTGGCCAATGGCCCGACCACGACCGACGCCGTAAAAGGCGCAGTAGGTGTCGAGCCGTTGCAAGACATCAGGCTTCAACCAAACCTGCACCGGCTTGGCCTTGGGTTCCTTGCTGGCCTGAAAGCGACCACCAGAATCTCTGGACGTGGATCGGGGAGCTGCCATGAGATCAAGCGGTCAACCTGCAGTGAACTGAGCGAGAGGCTGGATACTGAGGGCAATCACCAGACTCACCACCACGCCGATGGCGGCTTTCCAAAGATCACTACCAATGATCTTGGCGAGCGTGCCGCTTTCCTGGTTGGTAAACACGTACTCGAATTCCCTTTCCTTGATCCTCAGGGCAATCTCTCGACCGCCGAGCAGCCCCAAAAACACCCAGGTGGTGCTCAAAGGGAACGTCGAAAGAAACGCCTTATAGAGCAGACAAAGGCCAAAAAAGAAGTCAATCACCGTGGCCGACCGAAGATCGGACGTGTTCGTCTTCGAGCGGAGCACAGCCTGTATGGGACCACCCCCGGTGGCTACCAGAACACATAGGCCCATGCAGAGCACCAGCGTGCAGATCAGCATGGGGAAGAACCCAAGCTGACGGGGCAGGAACACAAAGATATTGGCCAAGTCCTGCACCAACCACATGCTCCAAAGGAAACCGGTGGAGCACCACTGCAGTAGGTACCAGATTTTGCTGGGATCCTTACCCTCCTCAGAGCAGCGGAACACCCAGCGCTCCAGCAACCACATGCCCAGGCCATAGGCGGCGAGGCCCACGGCGAAGGCGAGGACGTAGCCCGTTAGAGAACTGTTCAGCAGCTTGCCGATGTTGGCCGGCTGGAACGAGGACAACACCAAGAACGAGGTGCTCACCGGCGCCCCCCATTGGGTTAACGCCAGAACAGCGAGCGGGGGAAGGACATAAACCCAGGTAAAGGGTTCAGGCAAAGGGAACTCTGTGCCAGGAACACTGAGCCTTCCCCAGGCGGGATCACCATTGGACAGAACCCAGCCCAACATCAACACCACGGTTGTCACCGTGCAGATAAAAAGCATCTGCACCGGCTTTGGCGTGCGTTTTTTGTTGGATGAGATGTAGGTGCCGAGGGTCTGAAGAGAGTCGTTCGCGACGACGGAGTACGCCGCCAGGAGGAAACCGACAACCATCCAGAGGCTGACGTCCATGAAACCGGTCAAGGTGCTGGATTGACTCCGTTGTAGTGCTCTGCCGAGGGAACGTCGGTGCTACAGACCACCCTGTCATCGGATGGCATCTGATCCGTCCGCTGCAATCTGCGCGTCGACGATGAATGTTGTGTGGTCGACGGCGATGCACCACCGGAGCGATTCGACCACTGATTTACGTTGACGGACAAATCCGTGTCTACCGATACACCACCGAATTTCTTAAGGGGCGAAGAGGCTTGACACAAGCCAAAACCAAGGCGAATCCCAGCGCCTGGCAGGCATCACTGAAAGCAGCGATCAAAGGCTTGAAGCAACCAAAACGAGACGCAAAGAACAAAATCGCAGACGATAGGTCGACATTTTTGTCGACACATACAAAGACAAAAGTCTTCATTTAGAGAATCCATCCAATACAAAATAGGTCGGTCAGGAGCTCGACAAGCCCTTGCAATACTCTTGTAGCCCTTGAGATGCTTGACGCGAGACGGACCATAGGTCTCACGACAACGAAGTGGATATCTGCACCGCAGCCTGAAAAAATACGGCTAAGAGGTTACCGACAAGACGAAATAATCCAGGAAAAGGATGATGTGGTTTCAGAAAGAATCAGACAAGTCGGACTTCCGGCCGAATCACGAAACAAAAAAATCCCCCCATCTCACTGAGATGAGGGGTACATCAGAAACGGCAGATCAATCAGGCGCTGATCTTGGAATTCCCCATGTTGTCAAGCGCCTCAGAAACGCGCTTGAAGTTAAAGCCCATGCCGCGCAAGGCATGCCAAAAATGCCCCTGCAGGAAGAAGAATGCAAGGTAGAAGTGCGTATTGGCCAGCCAAGCCCGGGCTGAGTGGGCACCACCTTCAAGAGTAGTTGCGTCGCTGAAGTAGGGAGAGAAGGCGAAATTCAATTTCAATGGATCGCCATACAGCTCAACGGGATAAATTGTTGTGTTTTGAGCACACCAAATGGTGGTCACAAATCCCATCAGAGCTATACCTGCAAGCGAGTAAGACAAAATTGACTCGCCGTTGTAGATCAAGACCTTTTTGAAGGGACCGAAAGGGCTGGAGATGATATGCCAAACACCACCAATCGTGAGAATGAAGGCCAAAACAGCATGGCCACCCATCACGTCCTCAAGACTGCTGATGGAAAGAAAATTAGCCTGATAACCCCACACCATGCCGAGGTCAATGTTTGGTTCCACCCGTCGAACAGCTCCGATGGCGCTGTCGTAAATTCCATGGCGCTTTGCCCATTCAACGAAGGCGATGACTCCGAGGCCGAGAAAAATCAGGTGATGACCCAGGATGAAAGTGAGCTTTTTGCCATCACTCCATTCAAAATGAAACTTTTGGGCGCGGCCCTCAGCTTCTGAAAGGTCTTTGGGAGCTCGAAGCGTATGCCAGATTCCAGCTGCTCCAAGTACAGCAGATGAAACCAGATGGAATGCTGCGATCGCGATGAGGGGTTGCTGGTCAATGATTACAGCACCTTCTCCTACGCCGAAGCCAAGGCCGGCGAGATGTGGAATCAAAATCAGCCCTTGTTCTCCCATTGGCAGTGTTCCGTCATAACGGGCCAACTCAAACAAGGTGAAGGCACCAGCCCAAAACATGATCAAGCCTGCATGGGCTGCATGGGCTGCAATAAAAGAGCCGCTGCGTTTAGCCACGCCTGAGTTTCCAGCCCACCAGTCATAACTGACTGATGAACTTCCATAAGACTGCATTTTCAAAAAAATGTGGCATTCGCAACTTAAGAATTGACCCGATCCAATTCGCCTTATTTTTACATTACTTTTTAGGGTTAGATCTTATTTAACCAGAAAAAGAATCATTTGCACATATTAAACCTTGACCGCATCAATGGAGACAACAGGAAAGTCTAATTGTAGCAAGCAGTGGATCAATCAAGAACATGCTGGATCGTGCTAGCTGCAAAAATCCACCGGCATCCACAACAAAGCACAAAATCAATTGAGAGCATTCGAAGTATCAAATGAATGCGCAGGAATAGAAGAACAGTCTTTAGATTTCGCCTGAGCCTGCAGGGGTTTTGCAGGCTCAGGCGAGCCATGGTTCATCCACCCATGGCTTGTCTTTTAAATACAGAATAAAAAAGAGATCTACCCCTCGAAATTATTGACGAGGAGTAAATCACTTATGTTTTTGCCGAACCCCGTCCAAGGGCGACCTAACTATTATCAAGACTTGACAGCACAGCCACGTAATTAACGCATCAAGAGGGTGTTAAATCTAAAACGTTGATCGAGACAATTGATCGAAAGGAAGAGCGACACCTTTAGTGATGCCCATCCAGAAGGCAATGCATATGCGATGACTTCGAGCCATCCTTACCACCAGATTGAAGAATATGGGCAATTCCACCAACGTTCATATCAAAGCCAAAAAGAGGCATCAAAACAATAGAACAATATTTTGACTATTATTTTTTGCTAGTGAGACCTAGCAAAACATCAGCATTACGAATTACTGGTGGAGTGTGGATTATAGGGATCATGCCAAACGGTGGGACGCAACACTCGACGCCGCTCAGTAACGCATCGAACTGTGGTCTGATGGGCTTGTGCAATAGCATCAATAAGACCAATCGGCCATTCAGTTCCACAACGCATCTCTGCTTCTAAAACTGATGCATCAAGGTTGGTGAGACGAGTTGTCTTACGGGACATCAGAGAGCGGGGCCAGAGTGGGAAAGACTCATGCAGGCGAGTGATTAGCGCAAAAAGCAACCCAATCAGCACCGACATTAATACTGTTTTTAGTGCACGTCTGACTGACCCTTGAACCTGGAGGGAAGAAGGGCCAGACGACGCCAATGAATTCGACAGCAGCGAATCCATTGAAGGAACAGCTCCGGCTGGAATGAACTGTTCAAACAAATATTCGCTGGCCCCCTGGAAAGATGTGCTTCCAATGCCGCTACAGCGAGATTCCTTTGAGCAATGACAACGTGACCAATGCAACCCCAGACTGAGGGATCAACTCTCTCGATCTTCCATGAATCAATGGTGGTGGAGTGGCAAGGCTTGAGAGCGGTGTGACAAACCACAAGTAGGTTCTCAGGCTGGTACCCCTGGAATCCACAAGTCATTCTCGGCTAGCGCCTAAACATGAAGCCTGACTGGCTGGTCAGCCAAGAACATGATAGACGAGTCAGTGCCAAACCGAAGCAACAACAGTTCCCTCACAATGCGCTTCAGTGACTGCCATTAGCTTCACCCAACCATATCCACCGATGCCACAATCCCTTTTGGGTTGAGTCAAAATCAGTCAATCTTGAGTCTTTGCGATTCATTTTCAAGCCGCTCTTTCACCAACTCCGCAAAATCACAATAGCTTATATCTTCTGTCTGCTTATCTCTCATGATCTCCTGAGCCTCCTGCATTAAATAGTCATAGGTAGTCTTATCAGTGGTTCGGTTTGCCAAGTCAATGATATGGGCAAATGCTTCGATGTTTGTCATGACTAGAATGCAGTTGCCTAGAAATTAGCCTGATTGCTGCTCAAGGGTCGTCTTAAATTCTACCAATGACCAATCATATTGATACGCAAAAATATTCAAACACCTAAGAGCTGATCAATTAATAATTCGCCAATCATTGACAATGAGCATTGCCATGGTATTCACTTAGAACCAAAAGAGAAGAGGCACGCTGGCATGAATCGAATCCACTATCCCCTCATCGCCAATTGTGCTCATGGGAGCTCATCAGCGATACCTAGACAAAGATACATCAGGAAGATAAAACTGCTTATAAGCGTGCATCTTCCTATCTCACGTTAGAGCTTTTGAATAATTCAATTACTCCAAAACCAGCACAGATAAACTCTTGCTCTTATTACTTGATTTCACGATGCAATGTCATTCTGTTGAGCTGCGGGCAGAATTTCATGAGCTCAAGCCTATCGGGAGTATTTCTCCGGTTTTTTGTAGTCGTATAACGGGATACACCTGGCGAGCGTTTTTCGGAAGTTGCAGCTGTCCTGCACTCTGTACATTCAAGAGTGACAACAATTCGAACACCTTTGCTCTTAGCCATGAAAATAAAATTGCAATCAAAACAAAATTGGCTGGACTGACTCTCCGTCGCTCATGAAGAAGAGTCAGCTGTAACCCCAGCTTGATGACCCGGATAAGTCATCGAATTGAAGGTGCCTCGCGAGAACCTTCAAATTTCATCTTGCCTCCGGCTCACGCAGGCGTTGCATAAAAATGAGAAGTTGGCATCACTCAAATGAAACCAGGTCTCGTTTCAAAGCTTCCGAAGACAAATGCGGTAACGCTGGACTGACTCTCCGTCGCTCATGAAGAAGAGTCAGTTCTGCTCCAGCGCCCGATGGCTCGCCAGAATCATCGGGTGAAGAGGCGCCGTCAAGCTGCCCTTCAAAGCAACGATGACCTTGAAAAGTGGCAATTACCGTTCCGATGAAGCAGTGACTTTGACCAAATGAGACGGGAGCAAGTTGCAAGACGACTCATCAGGGTGAGATAACGCTGGACCGACTCCCCCTACGACGAAGAAGTCAGTTGGTGTACCAGCGCCCGATGACACGATCAATCATCGATTTGGATGCTTCTCCAAGCGTCCACTACGAATATCTCTCAGTGAAATGTTCGATGGCGTTCCGATGAGTCAACGACATTGTTCAAATGAGCCAAAGCCCTGTGACGATGAATTCAATACGTCTGCTGGTTTCAAGAAGCAGTCTGTATTGCTCAACAATCTCGCTGAAAACCGAGTTGACCCGTCAAGAGTCGATTTTTGATTAAGGCCGCAAAAAGTCAGTTCACCACCTTCAGAGTGCGAATTCCCGAGGCCTTAACCCAACTTGCGAGTGCATCGATGTCAGCCCTCTTTGGAATGCAGATGCACCCTGTGCCGGGGTAACAGCGGTGGATTCCCAGAGCACTGCGAGTGGTGTCGAAGCGAGGGGTCAGGTCAAACCAAAGATCGTTACCCCAAGGTTCGGGACGTCCC
This sequence comes from Synechococcus sp. UW69, assembly GCF_900474185.1. Taxonomy (NCBI): domain Bacteria; kingdom Bacillati; phylum Cyanobacteriota; class Cyanophyceae; order Synechococcales; family Synechococcaceae; genus Synechococcus; species Synechococcus sp. UW69. The sequence goes on from NZ_UCNW01000011.1 coordinate 115,677, forward strand.
AAGCTGTACTCGCCGGCGGGTAAGGGGGCAGCATTGCCGGGACTCCAGCGGCGATCAGCGGTTTGGCGCCCGGCAACACCACTGGCTGCTGGCCAACTGGCCAGGAGTCGAGAGCCTCGATGCAGCTCAACCTTCCAGATGCGGTTGCCGTCAGGGAACCGCTCAGCAGTTCGGCGGGTACTGAGCTGCAGTGCCCCTCCCTGCAGCAAGGCTGTCGTGGGCCCCTGTTGCCCCAGTAGATCAGGAGCCGCCACAGCAACGGAGCCCACAAGCACCAAAGGCAGCAGGAGTGCGTGGCGCAGCATCACGATCCGCATGAACAGTCCACCCACTTTGGGGCTGCCACGATGACCTGCAGCAGACCAGTCATTGGTGGACGTTCTCGATCTGTTTCCACGCTCCATCCTTCGGGGCACCCTGCCGGACCCTTTGCTCCAGCAGCTGATTGATCTAAGCGAAAGCGTTCTCGCCAATCCTGATTCCAGCCCCGATGCATCAGCGAAGCTGGCCGGTCAACTGCGTCAGCAACGCGAACTGCGGCCGGACCAACCCGGCGTGCAGGACCTCAGCAACAACCACCTGCTGCCTGCCTGTGATCGTTGGATCCGCCATGTGATGGACCGTCAGCCTCCCCAAGGTCGCGGCCCCTGGGTTCCCGGTCGATATCGCTTGCAGATGATTGATCTCTGGCTCAATTGCCAGACCGCAGGCGATTACAACCCCACCCACACCCATGGCGGCAGCTTTTCCGGGGTGATCTTTCTAAAGGTGCCACCCCAGATCAATGCCGATAGTTTTGATGGCCAACTCTGCTTCCACGGTCCGGAAGACTGGCATCTGCAATCGTTCCGCACCGGAATGGCGCACTACGTGCTGCCCGTCCCCGGAGAGTTCTATGTGTTCCCGGCCTGGCAACCCCATTCGGTGATGCCCTTCCGTGGTGAAGGGGAGCGCTGGTCCCTCGCTTTCAATGCCATGGCAGCACCTGGTTCTGCACCAACCGCAACGCAACAGCCCGCCCAGCAGCAGCCCCTTGGCAACGTTTCCCTCTCGAGTCAGCGCCCCACCGCCAAGGGATTCTGAGGAGAGCTGCCAGAGTCAACTGGTTGCATCTGTTCAGGATTCATGAGTCAAACAGAGCCACTCGAGCAGGCCAAAGCGATCGCATCGGCGTTGGAGCAGTTGGCCGATCAGTTGCGCCCTGAAGTGATTCGCTCAGCGAGGCTGGATCAAGAGGGACGTCGGGATCTCGACCGGATCGAGTACGCCCTGGGCACCATTGGCAAGGCCTTGATCCTGACGGACTATTCCATCGACGAAGAAAAAGACATCGACAAGCTCAAGGCCTTCCGCGAATCCCAGAAAGGGATGGGCTGACGTCAGACCAACGCAGCACTTGATGCTGAAGATCTCCATCAGACGTCAGGTCGAGAAGCCTTCCGCCTGGATCACCAGCTCGGTCGAGGGGACAAGCCTGCACTGCCTTGAAACTGCAAAGCGTGGAAGGGCAGCCCAGAAGTGACACATCAGGACGCGTCGTCCAGTGGCCTTGCCAATGCTGATGAATATGGCCAAACAAAACCGCCCGCAGAGCGAGATGGGGACGTAACACAGCCTCAAAAGAATCTTGATCAAGCAACCGGATCGCATCCATGCCGTCATCACCGATGGCGATCGGAGGATGATGAAGAGCAACCACAAGGGGCAGATCACGGCGCTCTGAACGCTGCAAACGCCGTTCCAGCCACTGGAGCTGAGCCAAGCCGAGCTGACCGGCTGCAGAAGAAACCTTGTGGCTGTTCAGCAGTACCAAGCGCACTCCTCTGACCACAAAATCAGCGGGGCCTGTCACGCACGCACGCCCCAAAACCGCATCCAGCAACAGCGGGTGATCGTGGTTACCGGGCACCAGAGCAACCTTGCAGCGCACGTGGTTGGTCAGGGCTGTTCGCAGCCGGACATAGCCACCCCAGCTTTCGTCCTGGCAAAGATCACCCGTGACCAGAACCAGATCGGGGTCCATGGCGCAGCCAACCCGCAGAGCTTGCTCCACATGTGCGAGGGCCAGCCTTCCACGCACCAAACCTTGATCAGCTGCCACCAGGTGTGGATCACTCAGTTGGAGAATTCGCATCGTCCTCAGGAATGGACTGCCAGCCGCTGCTCCAGCGATTTGGATCTTTGAGCTCGCTCCAGAGCACCCGTTCCCGATGGGATGGCTTCAGGACAGCGGCCAATTCCACCCAGCGCTGATCACCGCTCCCACCCTGCGTGATCAACTCGAAATGGCGATAACCGGCAACCGGGCTCTGGCTGGTCCAGGCCCGCGCAGGACGCCAAACCATCAGCTGGCGACGAACACCTGGCTGATGGTGCTCTCAATCACATGCCCTGAAGCCTCGATCATGTCGGTGTTGTCGGCAATGAATTGCTCCATCACACCGGGAGAGGCTTGCATCACGGCGCAGACCTTGGTGGGGTCCTCCTTGCTGACTCCCCGGTAGAGGGAAGTTATACCAGCGATTTTCTGAAGCGGCAGAGATGCGTCATAGGTGGCGACCCATTCAGCAAATGACTTGGTGATCGTGAAGGTGAGGACGTGGGTTTCCATCGACCAGAACGACATCGCTGGCGGACGTTATCACCAGAATTCGTCTTGCTTCTCGGCAACCGAGGGGATTAGATCACGACAATGAAATAGAGGCGAGACGGCACTCTCATTAAGGACTACTATTGAGAACAAGCGAGGAGAAGCTGTGACATCGTCCTCCGCGCCTGCCTCAACTGACACAACTTTGCAGCGGGGCCTGCATCAGGACGGGCGTCGACTCACCCCGCAGCGCAAACGTGTTCTTGAACTTTTTGAACACTGTGGATCCGGTTGCCACCTCAGTGCCGAGGAGGTGCACCAGCAGCTGGCGGCACTCGACATGAAGGTGTCCCTGGCCACGGTGTATCGCACCCTGCGCCTCCTGGCCGACATGGGATTGCTCCAAGAACTGGAACTCAGTGAGGGTGGACGACGCTTCGAGCTAGCCGTCGAAGATCATCGTCAACATTACCATGTGGTCTGTATCCGCTGCGGACGGACAGAAGAATTTGAAAGCGAATCCGTTCTTGCAGCAGGGGCTGCTGCCGCAGAACATGTTGGCTTTCAACTCATTGAATCCAGCCTGAATGTGCGCGCGATCTGCCCCAAGTGCCAGGGATAAGCACTTAACAGCTGATCATTAAGCGCGAAATTCCCTGTCGTAGAGATCTGTCACAAGGAGGTCAATGAGCTGCACGGAAACAAGCTCTTTTTCGCGCCTCAAGGTGTTCAACAAGACTTGAACCTGGCGGTGATGCATCAACGACACCTCACCCATCTCCAGCCATCGGGCACTGAGTAGGGATTGAAGACGCTCACGTGGAGACGATGACATCGGGTACGCCCCTCTTTCTCACACTGAAGCCAGCAGAACGACCTCTGAGAAGGTGCCTGCAACAGAAGTCTTCCGAAGCTTTTGTGAAGCGAACCCTTGGAGACCTTCCTGTGGCGGCCTTACTGAGGGTGCTCGTTACAAGGCATCCAGTAGCGATCGCCCATGCGGTGCACTCCTTTGCAGCCCAACTTGCGTGCCTGCTCCTCCGCCTCCTCTCGACTTGGATAAGCCAGATAGCGCGGGTTGGTCGTGGAGCGAATCTGAATCAAGCCCATGCTCATCGGGCCTGCTGTGATCACCCCCATGGTGTTGACACCCACCGCCACCAATCCCATCCCAACGATGGCTGCATTGATCACGCCCATCGCCACCACACCGATCGAGACCACCCCCATCGGCACCACCCCAATGCAGATGACCCCCATCGGCACGATGCCGATGGAGATGGTGCCCAGAGGAGCTACCCCGATCGCAATTCGCTTCGGCTTGCTGCCGCAGTGCCCACCTTCACTCATGAATCAGTGCGCTCCATGGTGATCCGCCTCACCGTGCTTGTCGCAGACCATCCACATCTCACCCATCTGATGCGCACCCTTGCAACCAAATCCCGGGGCAGCCGCTTCGGCTTCAGCTTTGGTGCTGAACATCGCCTGTTTGGGTTGGCCATGCGCCTCAGCCATGGCTCCCGTCGCAGACATCAGAAGAACAATGGCAGCGAAACAAATGCGATTCAGCGGCATGGCATCGACACATATCTCCCCACTATGCCCATGAAGAGAGAATCAGCCCTGAAGTGCTCCACCACAACTTGACCCTGCGCCAGCGGTACAGCCGAAACAATGCTGAGCCGTGTGGATCGACTGATCCGCCGGAACGGTTGAGAGGCGCATCAGATCACGAAGGTGACGGACGTCTCCGGAACAGGGGAGTCCGAGCTGCTGGTTGAAATCGCAGTCATAAAGATGGCCTTGCCAGTCCACACTGATCAGCTGGCGGCACATCACAGACTCCAGATTGTCGGGGTTGTGCGCATCCTCCAGAAGGGCTTGATATGACTGCAATTCGCTGTTGAGTTCCAATTGCCTGGCGAACCGTTGGATGGGCATGTTGGCCAGCGTCAGTAGACGATCAAACCGAATCCCCAACCCAGCCAATGCGGTCTTGTAATCAGCCTCCAAGGCCTGCTGGGGGGGAGGCAAAACCGGCCCAAGGGGGTTGTAGACGAGATCCAGCTGTCTGTTGGGATCACCCGTTCCGTAGCCCAGAACATTGAGCTGCCGCAGCCCGCTGATGCTGCGTTCAAACACGCCATCACCCCTCTGGCGATCAACATTCTCAGCGCTGTAACAGGGCAAGGAGGCTGTGATGCAAACTCCGTGGTCTGCCAGGAATTCAGCCAGGTCCTCCTGATCCGGTTCACTCAGGATTGTGAGATTGCAGCGGTCAATCACCGCGGTTCCACGTGATCGTGCCTGCCGCACCAAATCACGAAAGCCCGGATGCAGCTCCGGTGCTCCCCCCGTGAGATCGAGGCAGGCGATCCCATGGCGCTCAAGAATCTGAGGAATCAATGCCAGAAGATCCGCAGCCATCATCTCGGTGCGGGTCGGCCCAGCATTCACGTGGCAATGGGCGCAGCTTTGGTTGCAGCGGTACCCAAGATTGACCTGCAACGTTGTGAGCTGTCCGCGCTTCAATGACGGGAAAACGCTCTCAACGACAGTCACCGGCACCCAACAGATAACGCTGATTCTTCCAGACAGCAGATCGAAGTGGAGTTGGTTCTTGTCGACACAATCAACGGGTCTTCTCTTGATCAGCTGCGTTAACCGGCGGAGGCGAACATTCCACTGCGGCGAAACTGATGGTCGAACTTGAGGCCGGTAACCGCATCCGTACAGATAGGTTCTGAAGCCGGCAAATCAATCGTGCAGTGGGGAATCTGAGCTTCCATCACCGCATGAATCGACAAGGCGGCGATCGGAAGGGCGGTACCGCTGAGGACAGCGAGAACAGCGAAAGTTTTGGCAAACATGAGAAGTGGGTTGGTGCTGAGGCAACCCTCCTCAATTCAGCGCTGATTCCTGATGACACCGGTCAAGCGCGGTTGTGATTTAGCGCACAGGGTCCCCAGAGCGACGCGCGGAAAGCTGGCGGAACCAGGCGATGTATTGGTCCGGACCGTCGGGCATCAGCACGTCAATCCGCAGGGAATCCTCTGGATCGGTGATTCCTTGCAAGCTCCCATCGGCATGGCTGGGCCGATCCACTTCGCCATGGCTGCTGTCGACGAGAACAACGCGGTTGGGTTGACCACACCAGGCCCCGAGGTCCTGCAACAGGTTGAGGAAGCCTCGATCACTGCCGCCTCTCAGCCACCCCGTGCCATCAGCTGATGCCGTGGAGGTAACGGTGTCGCCCACCCCCACCAACAAGGGCATCCGTTCCGCGGGGATCCGCTCCTTAACCAAGGCCAACAGCGCATCGGGGGAGTGGGGAGCCGTTCTCACATTGAAGGCATCACCCAAAGGGGATTCACCCCAACGGCGCTTGATGTGCTGATTGAGCAGCACCAGAAGGCCAGCCTCCTTGATGGAACCTGTGAGCATGAATTGAATGTCGGTGGTTCCGACATCCCCGAAAGCAGCGGGTTTGATCCGTTCATCCCCTTGTGCATCACGGCCCAGGTTGGGAGCCACATGCAAAAAGAAAGACCCCTCCAACCCCTGATCTGCAGCTTCAGAAAGCAACTGATGCATCAGCTCAGACAGCATGGTCTGAAGAGCCTGCTGACAAGTCACATCACCGGGGACAAAAGCAAAAATCCCATTGAGATTGATCGTCGGTGAGACCTGGGTGTCCAACACGGCGGCTTTGGCAACCTGAGCCAGGTCGTCTCCATGCAGCTGCGGAAGCAGGGCCGGCAGCCGTTCCATCAGCAGGGCTTCCATCCTGCTGGGGGCTTGAGCAAGGAAGGTCATTTCCTCCTGCGAGACGCCGGGATGGCTTAGGTCGCCAAAGCGATCCTGCAACTGCACCCCTCCAGCCGCCAGACCCGGCAGATAACGCCCCTCACGTTTGGGTAAATCGGGATCCGCCAGGGCCTGTTCCACGAGACGGTTCACCCCGCGACGGCCCTCATGTTCACCATTGGTCAACACAGCGAATTGGCCATCCAGGGCAGCGACTGCTTCCACATAGGCAGGATCCATGCACCGTGTCAGTGGATCCTTCACGAGTTGCATGCAGACGCCATCGAGGTCCTGCACGATCAACAGGTCTTCAGCACCTGTGAGCTCTTGCAGGAACTGGTCGGGCGTCAGACGGGGCATGGAGATTCAGAGATGTCGCTTCAGACGAATGCACAACAGTGCAATTTCTTCGCGCAACTCCTTAGTTCCAAACGAGTGAGAAGTCCAGTGGCGGAGGCACGGAGCAGCGCTGATGGCAAGCGAAATACCGCGGTCAAGCCATCCGGCTAGCGAACATGGCGGCCTTGATGCTCCTGCCATGAACCCCACCTGGACCGAACAGTGGTGGCCCATCAGCTATGTGCAGGACCTCGACCCTAAAAAGCCGAGTCGATTCACCCTGCTAGAGCGGGATCTGGTGATCTGGTGGGATAACAGCAAGGAACGCTGGCGAGTGTTCCCCGATGTCTGCCCCCACCGTTTGGTTCCCCTCAGCGAAGGTCGGATCAACGACGAAGGGCTCCTTGAATGTCCGTATCACGGCTGGAGTTTCGATGGCAGCGGCCAGTGCCAGCGCGTGCCGCAAGCGCTCGAGAACACTCAGCCCAACAACCGGCGGTCCCGCTGCGCCAGCTTGCCGACAGCGACGGGGCAGGGACTGCTGTTCGTCTGGATGGGTGCCCCCGATGCCGCAGACCCAAGTCAGCTCCCCCTGGTTCCAGCTCTTGAAGACAATCCCGAAAGCTGGACGGTGCAGGACACCTTCCGGGATCTCCCCATGGATGCGGTGACCCTGCTGGAAAACGTGCTCGACGTCAGTCACGTTCCTTTCACCCACCACAAAACCGTGGGCAAGCGGGACAACGCTGCCCCCGTTGAAGCCAAAGTCACCCATGAAGACGCTGATGGCTTCGAAGCGTTCTGGGAGGAGGGGCCTCGGCGGGGCAAGCTCGGCGCCCAGTCCACCTGCTTTCGGGCTCCCCAACTGATGTGGCACGACCTAACCGCCAAGGGGTTCGGCCGCATCCTCACCGTTGTGTATGCCGTCCCGATCCGACGCGGAGAGTGCCGCCTGTTCGCCCGCTTCCCCTTCCAGTTCCAATCAGCGTTACCTCGCATCCTGATCGGATTGCGTCCCCGCTGGTTGCAGCACATCGGGAACCACAAGGTGCTGGAGGACGATCAGGTATTTCTGCACTGGCAGGAACGGGTGCTCGAGCGGGCCGGCGGTAGCTCCGCCGTGGAGCGCAGCTTTTTTATGCCCACAACTTCAGACGTCTACGTCGCTGCCCTGCATCGCTGGTTGAACGCCAACGGCGGCGAGCCCTTTGCAGGGCAACGCCTACCACCCAGGCAAACCACAACAGAGCTCATGGATCGGTACCTCAGCCACACCATCCATTGCCGCAGCTGCTCTGCAGCTTTGGCGAACATTCGAAAGGCTCGTCCATGGACCTGGGCGTTGCTCTGGGGATCCTCAACTCTCGTGGGCATCGGACAGGGCACCCCCTGGAGCAGCATCGGCTTGGTCACCGCCGCAGTGACGGGCCTGGGACTGCGACAGCTCAACCTCTGGGAGCAAGGGCTCACTGTCGGCAACGGCTTGGCTCCTCGCAACGGCTGATCAAGGCAACGGCAGCAAGCTCGGCTTCACCTTGCCCTCAATATCGACCTTGCCTCCAATCGTGATTTTGTCTGCAACAGACACATCTGCTCGCACAGCAAGCGGTTGATCAGCCGTGACGGACAGCTGCCCTTCCACTCCGCTGACCCGAGCATCGGCATTCACCGTCACTGCTCCCGCAATCGATTTCACCGACACGGGGCCTTCAATCGCAAGAGGGACATCTCCGGAGATGGTCACCTGCTCCTGCACCACCACCGGTAAAGGCGTATCTGAGCGGATGGTGACGCTGGGGGGAAGGACCAGCTTGTCCACCTGCAATCCACCCTCAATCGCAATGGGGATAGGCCGACTGAGCAGCTTTATTGCCGTGGCCGCCAAAACCAGGCTGGACAAGACGACCGCCGCAGGCCAGCGGTACGCCATCAGCAGATCACGGCTGGACACAGGCATGTGAACAATGACTTGAGCGCATTACAGCGTGTTTGGAGCAAACACGCTCGCCAAGAGGCCATCGCCACCTCTCGATCGACACATCAAGGGGAATCAAGCGACAGAGAAATTCAAAAACCATCAAACAAGGGCAATTACTGAAGACTTCGAAGTACCGGATTAAAACTAAAAATTGAATACCTTTTAAACACAATCCTGCCTAGCAAACTCACCATAACCCCCGAAACAAACCAACCCCCTAGGCAATGTAAATGTCAGGGAGCACCATAAGAGCTAGCATAGTTTTGATCGCTAACCAGTGATGACTCTTTATCTCTACGGCGGCCCCAAGACCCGTGCATCGATGCCGAAATGGTATGCGGCAGAAAAAGGGATTTCCTACAATTACGTCAACGTTGACCTGGCAGCTCGCCAAAATCTTGCACCGAGTTATTTGGAGGTGAATCCTTTCGGCAAGTTACCTGCCCTTAAAGACGACAGCAATGGATTAATGCTATTTGAGTCAGGCGCCATTCTTCAATATCTCTCCGAGAACTACACCAACGAAGTCAAAGATCCAGCAACACGAGCCTCCATCAGCCAGTGGATTCTTTTCGCCAACTCCACACTGGCGATCGCTTTATTCGTTCCCTCCAATAAGGAACGGGAGTTTCCAAGACTGATGGCGACACTGAATGACCTCTACAGCAAGAAAAAGTTTTTAGTGGGGGATTGCTGGACAGCCGCCGATTGCGCAGTCAATGCATATCTTGGCTACCTCCCCATTTTTTATCCCAACGAAGATCTCTCAGCCTATCCAGAAATCCAGTCCCTCAATCAGCGAACACGTTCCAACCAAAATTACAGGCAGATCATGGGCCTTTGACCCAACCTGAGCTGAGGTTCACTTGTTAGCGAGAGAGCAAAATTCAAAACCTCAAAACCAGCAAAATATTCACCTCAGAGCTTAAAGAGCAAGAAGCAACATAAGGTCCACATGACTGCAAAATCACCCGATAACAAATTCACAGCTTGTTATTGACCACATCAGGGCTATCGTCCCGCACGATATCGGGAGCAGCTTTCGACTCTGGCCCCAACCAAGCTCCGAAAAAAAAGACGCACATTGCTGACTTCAAGAGATTCAAATAAAACTCCAGTCAGATCATTTATCTGTTCCTACATCCTCAAGCTTGGACCAACCAAGATTCACGAAGAGAATCATCATCAATTTCAAAGCATCTCACCATCGTCCTTGGAGTGAATTGATCTCTCCCACTCCAACATCAACCCATCGCCCCAATCGCACCAAAAAAACCATGACGGAAGCCTCCGCATCGTGATTGGGAACGGTATTTGTCTGCTATGAGCAGTTTCACGCAGGGCGCTGCTTAGTCTTGCCGCCATGCGCAACTCCTTCTTCGACCAAAGCCTGGATGCCGGAGCGATAAGGCGGCGCGTGCAAGAGCTGTCGAACGGCAAGGTCGGCTTCTACAGCGTCGGGCTCTACCCCGCATCCCTGGCTTACAACTGCGCCATGCAGAACGCGGAAGGGCGTCTGCTGTTAGCCCCACGTCCAGGCCGGGACCTGCTGGGAGCCTTCCCCAGAGAAACGATTGCCAACATGGATGACGAGCACGTGGAGACAGTGCTTGAGATGGGTGGCCATCGCAGCGGCGGTGAACTGGTGGCCAACACCCTGAGCGATCTCATCGAGCGCTGCGAACTCGTGGTGCTCAGCGCCAACAGCAATCACATCGAAGAAGACCTCCACGAAGCCCGTCGTTTAAAGGAAGAGCTCAATCGTGAGCAGGTGGTGCTGGCCTGTTTAGCGGGATCCTTCAACCATGACCCGATCAGCAACAGCGCCTATGTGCTCTGTGAACAACAACCGGAGCTCGCCTTCTTCTCCGGCTTCCACCGCCATGGAGCTCTGCGAAACCCCTTCGACAGCTTCACGGCCAACTTCTGCCATCCCAATGCCCTAACAGCGATGTTGGGTGCCCAGCTGATGGACCAACTGTCCCCCAACATCCAGGTCTCCGCCGGTGTTCACAACGTTGAGGGGCAATTCATCAAAGCCGCCAAAAACATGGCGTCGGTGTTCGCCGGGTTCGGCTACGGCTTCCATCAAGACAACCCAGGCGTGTTGCCAACGCTCCTAACTCTGCTGCTGAACCAGTGCCTGGATCAGGCAGCCACCGTATCCATGGCACGACCCGATCGGCAACGGCTGTACCACCGTCAGCCCTTTCCTCTTACAGAACTGGGATACGCCGTACCAAGAATTGAATCCACCCTGGTGCGCGACGGCGATTTCGAGCGGGTACGGGACCACACCTTTAGCCAGCTCACGGCCATGGTGGCTGATGTGCGCGGCAGCATGATGCTGCCCGTTTCCGGTAGCCCAACCCGTAATTTCCAGGCCGGTCAAGTGATGGCCCAGGAGATGCGCGATCAGGGCCGCTGTCCCCATTCCATGGAGGAGTTGGAACAGTGGTGTGAAGCTGCAGGCCTGCGAAAAGGTGGACTAGAGGGCTTGAAATCTCTGCGGTATTGGCCTCAAATCGCCCGTAAATACGCGATCCCAGCCCACGACGCTTCCATGGTGAATCTGCTGTACATGGCGATTTACGGACGTGCTGGCGTCAAGGACACCGCCTACCGGGTGATGACGGAAAGCCGGGAACTCTCCAGCTACTGCCAGGAATCAGTACGGCCTAGCCACAGCCGTCGGTATGCCGAGGCTCTGCAAAACCTGGAGGTCCCTAAAGCTCTCGACCTCGTGGTGAATGCCGTCATTGCGGACAATGCCAATCAGGCCATGCGCAGAAAGATGGCCCTCGACGAGAACGGTGAGACCGGAACACCGGCCTACCTGCAATTGATGGACGTCATCGAAAGCCAGCTCGAAGCCTGAGTCGGCTGCTGTTCTGCACACCTGAACGGGGCAGAACGCAGGAAGAGCGGCAAGGTGCGGCCTGAGACCCATGCGACCGTTCATGACCGAGGCCCTGGAAGCCATCGCTGATCGCTTCCATCCTCGCGAGGGGATCAAAGCCATTCGCTCCCTTGGCTCAGGCAACGTCAACGAAACCTTCCTCGTGACTCATGAGGGACAAGACGGCGCCTTCGTCATGCAGCGGCTGAACACGAGCGTTTTCGATCGTCCCGACCTGGTGATGCAGAACCTGCAGGCCCTGGGCGATCACATGGAGCGCCGTCTCGCCTCTCCACCTCCACAACTGAAGGGACGCCGCTGGGAAGTGCCCAGAGTGGTTCCCTGTCGTCGGGAAGCCTCCCCCTGGATCGAACAAAATGGAGAATTCTGGCGCTCGATCACTTACATCGGTGCAGCGACCACTAGTGATGTCATCAGGGACAGTGCTCACGCCCAGGAAGTGGGTTATGGACTGGGGATGTTCCACCACCTGATCAGTGACCTGCCGACCGATCAGCTGGCTGACACCCTGGAAAATTTCCATGTCACACCGGCCTACCTTCAACGCTTCGATGACATCGCCGCGTCCACGAGCCGCATAGGTCCCGCCGAACGTGACGCCTGCGCGTTTGTGGAGCAGCGCCGTCAGGGCGTGGATGTTCTGGAAGCAGCTCTCGCGCGCGGCGAACTCCTTCACCGTCCCATCCACGGGGACCCGAAGATCAACAACGTCATGATTGACGAGGCCAGCGGTCAGGCCATCGGACTGATTGACCTGGACACGGTCAAACCGGGACTCGTTCACTACGACATCGGCGACTGTTTGCGGTCCTGCTGCAATCCAGCCGGAGAAGAAACACTCTCCCTGGATGATGTGGAATTCGACATGAACCTCTGTGAGGCCATTCTCAAGGGCTATCTGTCAGTTGCTGGTGGGTTTCTGAGTGACTGGGACTTGCACTATCTACCCCACTGCATCCGTCTGATCCCGATGGAACTGGGGCTGAGGTTCCTCACGGATCATCTTGAGGGCGACGTGTATTTCCGCTGCGATCGACCTGGGCACAATCTGCAACGGGCCCTGGTTCAATTCCGACTCACAGAAGCGGTGGAACAACATTTCAGCGACTTGGAACACCTGGTCAAGCGGCTGCAGCGTCAGCAGGGACCAAGCCACTGAGATGGGTCGTTCTGCAGTGATGCTGCGTCAGGCATGCCGCCTGATCCCCTTTGAACGGTCCATGCCTCCAGGGTTCCAGATCAGCGCCGAGCTCGTCTGGACGCGCGATGGCTGGCTGGAACTCAGCTATGGAGTCCTGGCCCGCGCGGCCACAGGCATCAATGCGCTGCGTCTGCCGACGGATCTGAATGATGGGCCACAACAGGGACATCGCAGGGATGATCTCTGGACCACCACGTGCTTCGAGGCGTTTCTCGCCGCCCCTGGCGAGCAACGTTATTGGGAAGTCAATCTGGCTCCCAATGGGGATTGGGCGGTTTATCGCTTTGATCACTACCGCAGTGGCCAGACCCAGCAAGAGCTCAGCACACCCCCAACGGTGCGGCTGCAACGCGGGGCGCATCAACTGCGGCTGGACGCCAGGATTGCTTTGGAACCCTGGTGGACGCCAGGGGGCTGCCCAGACCTGGCATTGACGGCTGTGATCGATAGCAATCAGGACGGTCTGAGCCATTGGGCTCTCTGCCACGGACGCAAGCCGGACTTTCACGACCGCAGCACCTTCCTTACGGCCTGAACCGCACCGGTAGTGTCAGCACAGCGCCCCTGCCTCACCATGCGCAGCCGCAACGTGTTGATTGTCTCGGCTCTCACGGCAACCCTGCTGGGGGGGCTGTGGCTTAAACCGAAACAGCCACGGGCCGAAGCGTTAGTGACCGCACCGGTGGTAACCGCGGCAGTGATGACGGCGCCGGTAGCACTTCCTGCCCAAGCGACCCAACCCAAAACACGAGACGGCAGGCAATACCCCCTTGTGCCTGCCGACACAACTGAACTGGCAACGCTGCTGGCAGCTGTTGAAAAGGCGTTACGGGACCCAGCCACGCCGGCCGATGCACTGCCCGATCTTGGGCATCAACAACAGGTGATCTACCGGGTGCTGTCCACGGACCAGTCCAGAGCCCAAGAGGTCATCAACGGCCTGCCTCCGCGCTGGCGCAACGTGGCAGAAAGGCACCTCGCAGCACGGCGCGAATTCGTGCGTATGAGCCGTGGCCGTGGACCGTCCATGCTCCCCGCCTGGCGGATCATTCAGCCCGAAGCAGCGGAAAAGCTGCTCAGCCACTACCGCAAGGCCGAGGCGGCGACGGGGATTGAATGGGAGGTTCTAGCTGCGGTAAACCTCGTGGAAACCGGCATGGGGCGCATCGATGGCGTCTCCGTGGCCAATGCCCAGGGGCCCATGCAGTTCCTGCCCACCACCTGGGCAGAACCTGGGATTGGCGCCGGGAACATCCGCGATCACCACGACGCCATCCAGGCTGCGGCGCGATATCTGGTGCGCCGTGGCGGACTTCAGGACATTCGCCGCGGCCTATGGGGCTACAACAACAGCGATTACTACGGCCGCGCGGTGCTCCTGTATGCCTCGCTGATGAGGGAGGATCCCGCGGCCTACACCGGTTTATATCACTGGGAAATCCACTTCAATGCTGCAGCCGGCGATCTTTGGTTGCCGGTGGGCTACAACCAGCCGCAGCGGATCAGTGTTCAGGAGTTTCTTCAGACCAACCCCGCCAGCAGATCACCAAACCGGTGAGCATCGACACCTACGCTGAGAACTGGCGTGATCCAGGAAGCGGGTGTCCAAGGAAACCTCCCATCGCGGTGATGAACTGAAAGGTCTCGGATGGTCCGAGATTGATGTAGCTCGCTACATCGAGCTCTGGGAGTACCGGCAGCGCTGGGGAGCCATGAATTTGGAACGGGAGGATCGTCTGTTCCTGCGCAAGGCCGAAAAAGCTCTTCCGGCGATTGTGTCCGGAAGGGCTGCGGCCAAGAAACCAATCAAAGACAAGACCTACTACCGATGGCTGCGCTTCCATCTGGAGGCAATGACCGAGGCCGAGGCGGCGATGGGCCTGACCGAAGGCGAACGCGGTGCCTGGCCCGTGCTGCTGGAGGCCGAACTCCGTCTTCTCGACCATTACGAGCCTGTGCTTGGCTTGCCGGACACGCTGAAGGCCAAAGCCCTCAGCCCAGTGCGTGAAAAGCTCACCGCCCAGGTGGCCGCCCTCGGCAACACCAAGGCCTACGACTTCCAGGCTCCCCTCATCGCACTCAAAGCGGAAGACAGCAGCAACCGGTGGAAGCACCTACGCGAGGTGGATGCCAGTGATCGCACCTACCCCCTGCTCAGTGCCGACGGCGTGGCTGGATTCCGCAGCGAAGCCCACCGCGACATCCAGGCTGTCATTCGCAGCACGTTCCCTTCTCTTGCGGAAACCGACAAACCTGAGCTCGCTGACGACTAGAACAGGGGCAGTGTCCAACGCCGAGGACGATGTCTCACCGCTTCGAGACCCTGCAGCTTCATGCCGGGCAATCGCCCGACAGCGCAACCAACGCGCGGGCGGTTCCCATCTATCAGACCAGTTCGTACGTCTTCAATGACGCCGAACATGGGGCCAACCTCTTCGGTCTGAAGGAATTCGGGAACATCTACACCCGACTGATGAATCCGACCACAGACGTGTTTGAGAAACGCGTCGCCGCCCTCGAAGGCGGAGTGGCAGCTCTAGCGACCGCCTCAGGGCAGTCGGCTCAGTTTCTCGCGATCACCAACTGCATGCAGGCGGGAGACAACTTCGTCTCAACGTCTTACCTCTACGGCGGCACGTACAACCAGTTCAAGGTGCAGTTCCCGCGGCTGGGAATCAACGTGCGTTTTGCAGAAGGCGATGACGTCGCAAGCTTTGCCGCACAAATCGACGACAACACCAAAGCGCTTTATGTCGAAGCGATGGGCAATCCCCGCTTCAACATCCCCGATTTCGAGGGCCTTTCAGCGCTCGCCAAAGAGAAAGGTATCCCCTTGATCGTTGACAACACATTGGGAGCCTGCGGTGCTCTGCTGCGACCGATTGAGCATGGCGCCGATGTGGTGGTGGAGAGTGCAACCAAGTGGATCGGGGGCCACGGCACCAGCCTGGGGGGCGTGATCGTGGATGCCGGCACCTTCAATTGGGGCAACGGCAAGTTCCCGCTGATGAGCCAACCAAGTGCGGCATATCACGGCTTGGTGCACTGGGATGCGTTTGGCTTCGGCAGTGACGTCTGCAAGATGCTTGGCCTGCCGGATGACCGCAACATCGCCTTCGCGCTGCGGGCCCGAGTGGAAGGTCTGCGGGATTGGGGGCCGGCCGTCAGTCCCTTCAACAGCTTCCTGCTGTTGCAGGGTCTAGAAACCCTGAGTCTGCGCGTTGAGCGCCACACCGAAAATGCCATAGCTCTGGCCACTTGGCTGGATTCGCATCCCGCTATCACCCATGTGAGCTATCCCGGCCTGGCGCACGATCCTTACAACGCTGCCGCCAAGAAATACCTGACAGGACGGGGCATGGGATGCATGCTGATGTTCTCCCTCAACGGCGGCTATGACGATGCCGTGCGCTTCATCGACAGCCTCAAGCTGGCCAGCCACCTCGCCAACGTGGGCGATGCGAAAACGCTGGTGATTCATCCCGCGTCCACAACCCACCAGCAACTCAGTGAGGCTGAACAGGCCTCTGCTGGTGTCACGCCCACGATGGTGCGGGTCTCCGTCGGACTCGAACACATCGACGACATCAAGGCCGACTTCGAGCAGGCCCTCGCCGTTCTCAGCTGAATGCCAACACAGCCCCCATGGCGCTGATCCTTCCTCGCAACTACCACAAAATCGCGGAGGTTGAACGCAACCGGATCTCCTGGATTGAGCCTAAACAGGCCGAACGCCAGGACATCCGGCCCCTGCGTATTGGCATTCTCAACATCATGCCGCTGGGCAAGCAGTACGAGTTCAACCTGCTGCATCCGCTGGGTCTTTCGGTGCTGCAGATCGAACCGATTTGGATTCGACTCAACTCCCATGCCTACAAGAGTTGGGATCAGAACCATCTCAACCAGCTGTATGTGAGCTGGAATGAGGCCTTGTCCCAGGGTCCCCTTGATGGCCTGATCATCACCGGTGCCCCCGTGGAGCACCTGCCCTTTGAACAGGTCAGTTACTGGACAGAGCTGGTCAAATTGATCGAGGAAGCGAGACAAACCTGCGCCAGCACCCTTGGCCTGTGCTGGGCCGGTTTCGCCCTCGCCTACCTGGCTGGCGTGGACAAGGTGTCGTTCCCTCAAAAACTGTTCGGGATCTACCCCATGCGCAGCCTCGTTCCTGGTCATTCCTTAATGGGTACCCAAGACGATGATTTCGTCTGTCCCCAGAGCCGTCATGCAGGGCTGCCGGACGCTGCCATGGAAGCTGCACAACGGGATGGACGTCTCCGTCTGCTCGCCCACGGCGAGCAGGTGGGCTACACCATTTTCGAGACCCCGGATCAACGCCAGCTGATGCACTTGGGCCACCCCGAATACAACGTCGGGCGAATCGTCGGAGAGATGGAACGTGACGGGGCCCGGGGTGATGTTCCCCCGCCTGAGAATTTTGATCCCGCCCGTCCCCAGACCCTCTGGCGGTCTCATAGGAACCTTCTGTTCCAACAGTGGCTCTGGTTCTGCTATCAGCGAGTCAGCCTTAGGGTCTGATGCACCTCAGGCAAGTCAAGCTGTCCGGGGGCCCCTCAACCGGTTCGTTCCGGGGTTGCTTCGAGGGCGGCTGGGGGCTCAATAGAAACGGAGGCAGGACGCTGAGCGGACTTGCGGTTGAGTTCCCTCTCCAGCGAGGCAATGCGTCTTTCACGAAGACAGTGGCGGCATCCGCCCAAGGTTTGGAGATGCTTTTCCGGCGTGATTGTGATCAGTTGAACCGGATGCTCTTTGCATCGGATTTGAACAGGGCTCTTGTAACTACGCCAGCGGATCAGGCTGTAGTCGAATTGATCACCAAAACGCTGAACAGCGCGCTTGAGGAATTCTTCTTCAGTGATTCGGGCTCCCATGCATTCGAATGTATGGGACAGTCTCGGGGTGGAACCGACCTCGTCATCCGACGTCACGAATGAACGTCAATCCGGCCGCTCCCGAAACGGAATGGTCCCTGCAAGAGGGGTGGCTTCAGGCAAACGAAGCAAGGCGCTGGCAAACGCTTCTTGAACAACAGCTCCTGTGGCAACAGCCAGTCGTGCAGGTCTATGGCAAGCGTCATCCAGTCCCCAGGATGACGGTGTTTCTTGCCAACGAAGGCATTCAATATCGCTATAGCGGTGCTGTTCACAAGGGCTGTGGTTGGCCCGAATGGTTCAAGCCATTGCTGATTCAGGTCAATACAGCCTGTGAGACCGAGTTCAACGGATGTCTGCTCAATCTGTATCGCCACGGGGATGACCGCATGGGATGGCACGCTGATGACGAACCGGAGATTGATCAGCGGGCTCCGATTGCCTCCCTTTCACTCGGGGCTACACGCGATTTTCAGCTCCGCCATCGCAGCACTCCCCAACGCCGGATATCGCTGCCATTAGCCGATGGTGATCTGCTCGTGATGCACCCGGGGTGTCAGAGCCAATGGATGCACAGTGTTCCGCAACGGCGGAAAGTACAAACCACGCGCATCAATCTCACCTTTCGCCGTTTTCAAAACTGAGATCGCAGCAGCACACCCCAAGCAGGCGCCGTGACCAACGCCAGCAGCGTGCTCCAGAACACCAGACCTGCAGCCCGCTCCTGATCAGCCCCCACAGACTCCGCAATCAACAGCAGTGAGATCGCCGTCGGCGCTGCCCCCTGCAGCGCAACCGCCTGAACCATCAGCGGATCGAACCGCAGCAGAGATGCAAGCAGCAGCAGCAGCAACGGATAAAGCAGGAGTTTGGCTACCAGTGGCCTCAGCAGTTGCAACGGTCGGGCCGATGGAGTGATTCCCTTGCGATGGATGCTGCCAAGGCGCATGCCCACCACCATCAAAGCCAGCAAGATCACCAAGCGGGAAGGCCACCACAAAGCGTCGGTCACCAGTTCAGACCAGGGGGTCGCCTGAATCAGCAATGCACCGATCAGCCCGCGGGTCGCTGGGCTCGCCGCAACGCTGCTCATGAGACCGTGCAGCCTTTTAGAGCCATTGACCCGCTCACCGATCAGCAGCGGACCAAGACTCCAAGTCAGCAGTGTCGCCCCAAGGTCGTAGCCAATGCTGATCGGGAGGGCCTCATCAGGCAGAAAGGCCAAGGCCAGAGGCACTCCGAAATAAGCCGTGTTTCCAGTGCAGCTCCCCAACCGCAGCGTTGGAGAGACCAGCTCAGCCAATCCCGGTAACCGCGACGCCCCCACCAGCACAAGGCCCATGGCCAGCACCGCAAGACCCGCTGCCTGCAACATGTCGCCGCTCAGGCCACCCTTCAACAGCAGGCCCATCACACTGATCGGTACCCCGAACCTCACCAACGGCGTGGCCAAGCGGGCGGCGAGGGTTTCATGGCGTCCTCCAGCCCAAAACCCGATCAGCAGGGAAGGCGCAAGCTCCAGCAAAAACCGAAGCATCGGCACATCCAGCTCACATCACGACCCTAGAAAGCTGAGGCGGCTGACGCATCAGACCAAAACCATTCATTAGGGAAAGAACGACAACTTGAACGACAAGCAGATTCCATGAAGACACCGTCCTAATTCACCCACGGACGCGCCTAATCTGCGTTCCGACATGTCGCGTGAAACCAGCTGATGAATCCAGCTTCACGCCATCGCATCGTGCGTAGCGACAGTACGGAGGACCGCCTGACGCGGCAACGTTTTGACAGCTACGACGCTGCATACGATGAGCTTGAGCGGTACTACAGCGATTTCTGCTGTTCTGATGATGATCGTGTCGACTACACGATCATCTGTGAGGGTTCAGACAGTCTCCACGACGCGAGCCTGAAACGACCGCTTGAATGATCCTGAGGTAAAACCGCTGCACAGGACTCAATATCACCCAGTCAAGGTTCATAACAAGAAAGCAGTCTCAAGGGTCAGACCACAGAGACGCATCCCTAGATGCCAAAAATCAGGCCACTAAGTCATGGAAATATTGGGTCAACTGATTGACACCCAGCCAACCAATCAGTTATGAACTAATCATCCAATGAGATGCATTCACAATGCTGACCGGTTCCGAGCTGCTTGCAAAGGTCAAAGAACTAGGGGATGTTTCCAAATCCGATCTAGTGAGAGCTTGTGGCTACGTCTCTGACAAGAAAGACGGTGGCGATCGCCTGAATTTCACTGCTTTCTATGAGGCGCTGCTTGAGGCCAAAGGCGTCAATCTGAGCAGCGGCGGTGCTGCAATTGGCAAAGGTGGCCGCAAGTTGAGCTACATCGCCAAAGTGCAGGGCAACGGCAACCTGCTGATCGGCAAGGCCTACACCGCCATGCTGAATCTCGAGCCAGGTGATGAGTTTGAAATCAAACTGGGCAAAAAAGCCATCCGTCTGATCCCCACAGGTGCAGCTGCAGAGCACAGCGAAGCCGCTGACCAGGTAGACGAGTGATCTGCAGATCCATCTTCTGAAGTTTCCCAACCTCTTCCAACCCCTCCCATCCATGGGAGGGGTTTTTTATTGAGGACTGAACAACCAATACGCTCCTGCAGAGATCAGAGGGCTGGCACAGCAATTCTTGCTCGGTATGGTGAGCCGGAATGGAGCGACAGGGTTGAAATCCTTCAAGGAAGCCGTCGCTTCGGTCTTGAGCAATACGTTCCTATTTGGTGGTTCAGTTGCCCTGTCGATCCATATTGTGCTGACCTTTTTTCGGATGCATGGTCTGGTGATGACCCTCGCTTTTGTGATGTTTTGGCTGGTCAGCGTCACCGCTTACTTCCATTGGAAGGGGCAGCAGTCGAAGCGAACCACATCCAGCAAAGTTCCATTGCCTCAAGCCAACAGCAGAAAGGCCGCTGAACCGTGGAGGGAACGACAGTCAGCCTGATGGCTGAAACGAAGTCTCTCAGCTCTTTCAGTGCTGCATCTGGTTCAGGAATCTGCGGCTGCGTTCTTCTCTGGCATTGGTGAAGAACGTCTGCGGGTCGGAGGTCTCCACCACCTGGCCCCGGTCCATAAACATCACCCGATCCGCCACCTCACGGGCAAAGCCCAGTTCGTGGGTCACCACCACCATCGTCATGCCGCCCTGGGCTAATTGGCGCATCGCATCCAGCACTTCCTTCACCCGCTCCGGATCCAAAGCGCTCGTGGGCTCGTCGAACAGCATCACCTCCGGATCCAAGGCCAAAGCCCGGGCGATCGCCACCCGCTGTTGTTGACCACCACTGAGTTGCGCCGGGTACTTCCGTGCCTGCTCCCGAATTCCCATCTGGTCGAGAAGCTCGATGGCGCGATGCTCCGCATCAGCCTTTGCTCGCTTTTGCACCTTGATCGGGGCAAGGGTGATGTTGTCGAGGATCGAGAGATGGGGGAACAGGTTGAACTGCTGAAACACCATGCCCACACGTTTGCGAATCGCCCGCACCTGACGTTCCCCATGGGTGGCATCCAAGCGTTCCCCCAGCACATCCAAGGCACCGCCATCCAGCGATTCCAGACCATTGAAGGTACGGATCAAGGTGCTCTTTCCGGATCCCGAAGGACCCATCACCACCAGAACTTCGCCGCTGTTCACTTCCAAACTGACGCCATCAAGAGCTTTCACCCCTTGGGAGTAGCTCTTGACCAACTCAGTGGCACGAATGGCAACGGTCATGGGGCAGAGCGGGCAGGATCGAGCTGAAGTTCCAGGTGCCGGGCCAGCAGAGCCATCGCCGTACACGCCAGCCAGTAAACCGCAGCAAGCCAGAGATACACCTCCAAATAGCGACCGATGAAAGCGGGATTCGCCAACAGGCTGCGGCTGATGCCCAGCAACTCGACCAAACCGAGAATGGCCATCAGGCTGGTGTTTTGCAGCAGACCCACCGCCTGGTTGGTGAGCGACGGCAGTGCCACCCGCAGCGCCTGGGGCAGCACCACCAGTTGCAGTGATTGTCGTGGTGAAAGGCCAAGCACGGCTGCCGCTTCCCGCTGGGTGGGCGGAATCGCTTGCAATCCACCGCGCACATCCTCAGCGATGTAGGCCGCTGCAAACAAGGCGAAGGCCACGACCGCCCGTAAAACCCTGTTGATCTCAAGCCCTGGCGGAAGGAACAGCGGAATCAGCAATTGTCCGAAAAACAGAACGGCGATCAACGGGACAGCCCGCATCAATTCGATGTAAGTGGAGCTGCTCCAGCGCAACACCGGAAGGTCACTGCGGCGGCCCAAAGCCAGCAGGATTCCAAGCGGCAGCGCCAAAGCGCCGCTGCCTCCCGTGAGCAGCAGCGTGAGTGTCAGCCCACCCCAACGACGCGATCCCACCGGCAGAAGGCCAAGGCCTCCTGCCAACAGCCAAAGCCCCAGCGGTGCCATTGCGATCCAGAGCAGCGGCAGCCAACGGCGAACAGGACCACGCTTCGGACCGCAGAGGGTCAGCAACGTGAGGGTGATCAATCCAGCCATCCACAGCAGCGGGCGCCAACGTTGATCCGCCGGGAAACTGCCCACCGCATAAAGCGGCAGATTCGTTGTCACCACAGACCAGTCGGCCGTGTGCAGCAACCAATGCAGCAGCGACCAGCCGGCCCAACCGAGCAGCGCCACCAGGAGGAGGGTGATCGAGCGATCCAACCAACGGTTCATCAGCGGCTCCTGTTCAAACGGCCCAGCACCGCACTGTTGAAGGCGGCCATGCCACCGCTGATCAGCAAATTCAGCAGCAGAAAGCTGAGCAACAGAAGCAGGAATCCTTCAATCGCGCGGCCGGTTTGCGTGATGGTGGTGTCACTTACGGCGTAGAGATCGGCATAACCCACCGCAATCGCCAACGTGCTGTTCTTGGCAAGATTGAGGTACTGGCTCGTCAGCGCAGGAAGAATCGCCGGTAGCGCCTGGGGCAGCACAATGCGACGCAACCCGAGACCTTCTCCGAGTCCAAGACTGCGGAAGGCCTCCCATTGGCCCCTTGACACTGCATTGATGCCACCGCGCACAATCTCGGCAATCGATGCACCGGTAAATACGGTGAGTCCGACGAGAACAGCGCAAAATTCAACGCTGAGATTCAATCCCAACAACTGAATGCCCTGATTCGAGAGCCTGATCAAGCCACCGATCGGTGCTGCAGGAAGACCGAGGAAGGCAACGAAATACCAGAACAGCAACTGCAGGAGCAGGGGAACCTGACGAATCAGCGCCACGTACCCCCCGGCCAGGCTGCGAAGCAGACGGTTGCCGCTGCTGCGGGCTGCACCTGCAGCCACACCCAAGATGGTGGCCAGCACAAGACCAGCCACGATCACCTTGAGGCTGTTGAGCCAACCGATGGTCAGCGCCCAGAGATAGCTGTCGGATGGGGCATAAGGGAGAGCGGTTTCCGCCAGAGCGAAGCCTGCCGGTCGGCCAAGCCAGCCAAAACCCAGCCCCAGCCCCGTACGGATCAAATTGACGGCCAGATTATTGACCAACAGGGCCAGCAAGCCGAACAGAACCCCGGCAACACCAACCTGAAGCAGAAGACGACGATGCCGCATCAGGTGAAGGGTGGAGCAATCATCAAACCACCCTCACCGGCAAGGCGATTGGCACCCCTTGGGATGGCCACCGCACTCTCCGGACCCAGATGGCGGTTGTAGATCTCGCCGTAATTACCGGTCGAACGAATCACCTGAACGACAAAGTCATCGGGGAGCCCGAGTTTGCGACCCAGGCCTGCATCCACACCCAGGAATCGCCGCAGAGCCGTCTGGGAAGGGTCGGCTTCAACTTGCTGCACCAAGGCGTCGACATTGGCCTGAGTGATGCCCCGCTCCTCCGCCTCGATCAGGGCATAGACCACCCATGCCATGGCATCGCCCAAGGGCTGATCACCACCAACCACGGCCGGAGCCAAAGGCTCTTTGCTGATCCTGTCGTCGAGAATTAAATGCTGCTGTGGATCGCTGAAGCCAGAACGTGCAGCCGCCAGTTGAGACCGATCCGAAGTCATGGCTTCACATCGCCCCTGGAGGTAGCCACCGACCACCTGATTGAGATCCTGATATTTAATCGGGGTGTAAGGCAGCTCTTGAGACGCGAAGGCGTCGTTGAGGTTCTGTTCGGTGGTGGTGCCTGATCCCACGCAAATGGATTTGCCGCTCAAATCAGCCAGAGAGCGCACTCCGCTGGCTGCATTCACCATCAATCCCTGGCCATCGTGGAACACCACTGGAGCAAAGCGCAGACCGTTCCCGCCCACCGCATCGCGACTGAGGGTATGGGTCGTGTTGCGGGATAACAGATCAATCTCTCCCGATCGCAATGCAGTGAATCGCTCTGGAGCGGTCAAAGGCCGGTATTGAACCTTCTCAGCGTCCCCCACAAAAGCAGCTGCCATGGCACGGCAGACATCGACATCCAATCCGGTGTAACGCCCATCAGGACTAAGAAAACTGAAACCTGGAATTTTGCCGCTCACCCCGCAGAGCAACTCGCCTCGCGCTTTAACGAGATCCAGGCGCGAACCACCCGCACTATCCAGTGAGGCGCAAGAGCTGAGCAGGGCAGACAGACCTGCCAATGCAGCGATCAGAGCACGCGAATGGGATCGGAACATCAGCGTTGGTACGGATCGGGTGGGATTGTCCCAGATCCCGGGCAAATCGATTGGAACCGACTTAATTTCGCCTTAATTAAATTCACCGCAATGAAAGTCTTGGCCGGGCTTTTGGCCGGACTGATCGCTGGAACCACTGCCCCCGCTGCTCTCTCGTGGGAGGGCAGCGATCGGGGGGCTTACAACAACAAAATGGCTCTGTTGGGGGTTCTTTTAGAGAGTGCTCAGCAACGCGCTGGTGGTGACCTTCAGACGCTTTGCCTGTTGTTGAGCATCAGCAACGACGTCACCGAAAGGTACGTGGAGACCAACCCTGAAGATGCGCAGGTTCAGCAACGCCTCCTGGCCATGCACCAAGACCTCAGTGTCTGTCTCGCCACGATGGGGGCTCCCAATTCAGCCTCAAGATTCTGAAATCAAAGCTCAAGATCAGGCATGCGCTGATTCCTGCCCCCCAATCCGCTCGAACAGATCAAGGCTTTCTTCGTTGAGGCCTACAACGCTGACGACCGAACCACCGTTGCGATATTTGCGGATGACCTGATCCAGTGCAGCCACGCCGCTCTGGTCCCAGATATGGGCCTTGGACAGATCAAGAGTGATGCGCTCGGGATGGTCGTGAAGATCAAATGCCTGAAGGAAGTAGACCTTGCTCACAAAAAACAGCTGCCCCTCAACCCGGTACAGACGCTCCTGATCACTGATCTCGATGGTCTCCACCTGAATCACCTTGGCAACTTTGCGACTGAACAGAATTCCTGCCAAAGCCACGCCAGCCAAAACACCAAGGGCGAGGTTGTGAGGGGTCGTGAGCATGGTGACGGCGAAGGTCATCAGCATCACCGACGTGTCGCTCTTCGGAATGCGACGCAAGTTGAGGAGGCCATTGATGTCAGCCGTGCTGACGGCAATGCTGATCATCACGGCCACCAAAGCCGCCATCGGAATTTGCTTCAGCCAAGGTCCAGCCAGAAGGATCATCGCCAGCAGGCTGACTCCAGAAAACAAGGTTGAGAGGCGCGTGCGACCACCGTTATCCACGTTCATCACGGACTGGCCCACAAGGGCACAGCCAGCCATGCCACCAAACAAGGACGCGACAATGTTGGCAATGCCCTGACCCCGGGCCTCAACGTTTTTGTTGGTGGTGGTGTCGGTCTTGTCGTCGAGGATGTCCTGGGTCAGGAAGGTTTCCATTAGGCCCACGAGCGAAATGGCCAGGGCGGTGGGCAGCACCAGCCCCAGAGTGTCCAGGCTGAAGGGAACACCTTCGGCGCCGAAGGGAAGACTGAAGGAGGGGAGGCCAGAGGGAAGGGTGCCCAGGCTGCTGACCGTAGGGATGTCGAAGCTGAAACCCACGCTGATCGCCGTCAGCACAACGATGGCGACCAGCTGCGATGGCACCACACGGGTCAGCCTTGGAAGGCCATAGATGATGACCAGGCCGAGCAGGACCAACCCCCAGACGACTGGGATCTGCCCGCCATGGGGCAACAGAGAGGAGGCTCCGTGATCGGCTTCTCCAGCATGGAGATTCAAACCGAGCTGAGGCAACTGGGCCTGAAAGATGAGCAAGGCCAGCGCGTTCACAAACCCGCTCAGCACCCCTTGGGGAACAAAGCGCATCTGATACGCCAATCGCAGATACCCCCAAAGGATCTGGAGCAGGCCCGTCACCAGACCAGCCACCATCAGATATTGCACCCCAAGGCCTGGCCCCCGAGCCTCACCCGTCGCCACCAGGCCTGTCATCAAGAGCGCCGTGGAGCCGGTTGCCGACGTGATCATCGCCATCCGGCCCCCAACCACAGCGATGGTCAGCGACAGGCAAAACGCTCCGAACAGACCGACCTTGGGATCCACCCCAGCGATCCCAGAAAAAGCGATGGCCTCCGGGATCATGGCGAAAGCCACCACAAGTCCGGAAAGAAGGTCTTTGCTGGGATTAGCAAACCACTGATTCACCAGGGTTGGGTTGGATCGCTTGGCCATCAGCGGATGCCGGTTAGGGGCGACCGTAAATCAGAGCGCCGGCAGGATGCCTGCCGGATCCAAGCGCTGTTTCAGCTTTCGCAACTCCAGCAACCAGGGTCCAAACGCTGCCTCCAACTCCCTTTGGTGAAACGGCAGGTGGTCATGAAACTGCGCCAGATGCACTCCAGGGCAGACCGGTTGGAGGATCTGCCAAACCGCTTGCAGCCAAGCGAGGCTGCGGCATCGGCCATCGGCATCCCCTGGCGTCCAAGCCGCCGTGATCCAAGGTTTCCACTCGGCATCGCGGTGGACAAACGAGGTAGCCGCGACTGGAACCTTTTTTGTCACCACACCAAGCTGCTGACAGGCCAGGTTGCAGCCCGGATGCGGACGGTGCTGCAGCAGATGGCGTAGCTCCGGCATCAAATGTCCCCAGGCCTCAGCAGCTGCAGGGCCCAACAAACCAACGACCTCCGAATGACAACGGGGAGGCAGCGGAGCTGATCCTCTCAACGATGGGAGCTGATGCAACCCCTCGATCCGCTGCGCTCCGGCCCATGCAGCATGACCAACCCAAAGCGACTGCACCGCGTCGGTGCTCTCCCAATGCCATTGCAGGCTGGCGCTGGAGTCCGATGCTTCCGCCTGGAGCATGAGTGCAGCGAGTTGATCCGGAGAAACCGAACGCTGCTCCACCCACAGCGGCTGAACGGGATGGGTGGTCATGCGCACCTCGCTCACCACACCCAGAAACGGTGCAGCACCACACAGGCCGCGCCACTCCAACGAGCCACCATCAGCTGCTCGTGACAGCGCAAAGGGGGTGCCATCACCCCACACACCATGAATCTCCAGCAATTGGTCGACAGCCAGCCCCACTTGTCGACTCAGCGGCCCCATGCCGCCGGTGAGCACATAACCAAGCCCGGGCAGCCCCGACAAACCGGCAGCCATCGTTCGGCCGTAAGGAAGCAACGCATCGAGCACCTCTCCCATTCGGCACCCTGCACCGATCAACACCGTCTGATCGGCAGGCTCCCAATCAAGACGTTTGAAGTGGGTTTGAACATCCACCGTCCAGTTGTCGGCGGCGGCGGCGCGAGATGTGGTGCCACCCCCACAGAGTCGTAATGGCCGCGGACCACTCCAATCCCGAATGCAATCACTCAAGGTTTCCGGCCGTGGAGATACCAGGCCGGAGCACCTCGCATCAGCCGCCTGCGCATTGATGAAAACGGGACGGTCTGAATCCATCGCGATGCGACCGATATCGTCAATCCATTGGAACAGCAGAGCGACCTTTTGGCCGAACAGCACGCGGAAACCGGCAACGAGCATCTTGGCGTTCTGATCTGCGGCCACGGGAGTCGCAACCGACTGGCCGTTGAAGAGTTCGCCCAGATGGTGGAAGCCCTACGGCCTCGGCTCGCCCCGATGCCGGTGGAACACGGCTACCTGGAATTTGCCCGCCCCATCCTTCGGGATGGTCTTGAAGCGCTCCGCGAGAAAGGCGTCACCAAGGTGCTGGCCATTCCCGCCATGCTTTTCGCCGCGGGGCATGCCAAGAACGACATCCCCTCCGTTCTCAACACCTACACCGCTGAAACTGGTCTGCCGATCGATTACGGCCGTGAGCTGGGCGTGGATCGCCTGATGGTGTCGGCTGCCGGAGCAAGGGTTCAGGAATGTCTCGACGCCGCCACGAGCACCGTCCCGCTGACAGAAACCCTCCTGGTGGTGGTGGGTCGAGGTTCATCCGATCCAGACGCCAACTCCAACGTGGCCAAGGTGACGCGCCTACTGGTGGAAGGGTTTGGCTTCGGCTGGGGAGAAACGGTGTATTCCGGCGTGACCTTCCCGCTGGTGGAACCAGGGCTACGCCATGCGGTGAAGCTGGGTTTCAAACGTGTTGTGGTGGTGCCCTACTTCCTCTTTTCAGGGGTTTTGGTAAGCCGAATCCGCCAACACACCGCTCTGGTGGAAGCGGACCACCCTGAGGTGGAGTTTCTCTCGGCGGGGTACCTGGGCGACCACACACTGGTGGTGGACACCTTCAAAGAGCGGGTCGAGGAAGTGTTGCGTGGCGACACTGCCATGAACTGCTCGCTCTGCAAGTACAGAGCCCAGGTGCTGGGCTTCGAACAGGACGTGGGGCGTGCGCAGGAAAGCCACCACCATCACGTGGAAGGACTTGCGGAAAGCTGCACGCTCTGCGAATTGGAGTGCACAGGGGCTTGCCAACCCGACGGCCTACCGATTGCCCATGACCACAGCCATGAGGCAGATCACAACCATGGGGCAGACCACAGCCATGGGGCAGACCACAGCCATGACCACCATCACCCCCCTTATCCCCATGCCGATCACCCCTTGGGGCCCACCACGCTGAAGCGCACCAGCGACGCTCCTAAAGATTGAATCCATAACCCTTAAGCAAAACCGTTCCTCGGTCACCAATGACACGGTTCTTGAAAGCGACAGGAGCGACGGAGCAAAGATCAGATTTGCTTATCGAACATCCTTTACAGGGGTTCGCCCGCTTTCTCCACAGGAAACACAGCTCTTTTCCACAGGCTGAAGGTGGCTTGCCTGACGTGACGGTCAACCTGTGAATTTCCACGGGAAGGGCGCCATCGGGTTGACAGTCCGCTCTAACTCCCTAGGCCAAGCCATCTTCGTCGCCCTTCATGCGTCCAACCCAAGTCTCTGACTGCTGTCTCATCTCGTCTCATTCGTAATTCAGCAAATGGAGACGGCTTTGACGCAAATGGCGGTTGTGTGGCTTTCTTAGTGGCGTTGGACATGGGCGAGCTAGACAAAATGGATCGAAATCATCTCGAGCGATGCCATGAGATGGGGACAACGGAACGCGGAACCTCTGCAAAAGCCAGCTACGTGAGCCTGGAGACTGAAATTCCCGAGGTGCTCTATCGAGGCATGAAGGATTTCATCGGTGAGAACCCCACCTGGGATCAATACCGCGTCATGAGTTCCGCCCTTGCCCACTTTCTGTTTCAGAACGGCAGTGACGACCGCGCCGTGACCGAGCGCTATCTCGACGATTTGTTTATCCGCCCCGACCACTAAGGGCCAACAGACACGCCCGACGGCTGAGGGCCATCATGGTGAGCGTTGGGCTCTGCCAGGCCGAGGAGGGCCAACAGGCACCGTCAACCACCAGCACATTGGGGACGCGCCAGAGCCGGTTGAAGGAATCGAGGACGCTGCTTGTCTCGTTCGAGCCCATCGCAGCCCCTCCAACCTCATGGATGTAATAACCCGGTGGTGCTGCGCCGTCAGACAGAGCAACCGCCCCATCCAAGAAAGGCTCAACGAAGGGGAGATGGAAAAGGTCCTTAATCGGCTGGGCCTCACCTCCGGCAGCGTCGATACAGGCCTTGATGGAAGCGCGCATGTGCGTCACCATCGCCAGCTCATTGCGACTCCAACGACAGGAAATCAAGGGAACACGCACGCCCCAGCGATCCCTGCGCTCACTCAGCGTCACTTTGTTCTCAACTCTCGGGAGGACTTCACCGTGGCCAATGAGGAACCCGGTGATGCAGGACGGGCGACGCCTCAACCATCGAGGTGGGTCAAACCGCCCAATACCTCCCCAGAGTCCATAGCCTCCCTGAAATTCAGCAGATGAAAGGTGCCGCCCAAAGGGCACAAAGAAACTTCCGGCCCCCGTGAGAGGTGGCTGCGCTGCATGGACTTGCTCGGGGAAAGCAAAAAACTGCGACGTAGAGACGTGATCCATCAAGCGTGTACCGAGACGTCCTGAAGGGTCGTCAAAACCGTTGCTCTGCTCTCCACGACGGGAACGCAGCAGGATGGATACGGTCTGAATCGTCGAAGCAGCCAAGACCACGAGATCCGCCTTCAACTCCTTTCTGTTGCCATTGGCTTGATCAACGGCAACCACACCAGTGGCTTTATCGCCGCCTGCATCCACCAGTAGACGCTCCACCAGATGCTCAGACAGCAGCTGTGTGCGTCCTGTAGCCATGGCACGAGGAAGGCTGCTGCCGCGACTGCTTGAGCGAGGCCATGCGGGATCCCGCCCCTGCGGCGCCGGACCAAAGCCCCTTGAGGGAATCACGGGGTAACCCAACCGATGCCGCACAACCTCGGCAAAGCGCTGCTCTGCCGGCGTCGCCGCCAGAGCCGGTTGCGTGTCTCCATCCGGCAGATAATCCAAACCATCGCGCCCACCATGAACGCCGAGCCAGCGCTCCAGTTCGGCGTAATGCGGCATCAGGTCACGGCTACGCAGGGGCCAACCAACCTGTTCGCCGTCAACGTTGACACCGGCCAGATCCTCATCGGAAAGACGCAGGGTGATGCCACCCCAGGTCAGGCTGCGACCGCCAACCTGCAAACCTCGCGTCCAGAGAAAAGGCTGGTCCGTCGGGTGGTCGTAAGGGTGGATTCTCTCGTCGGCGTACAGCCGAGGGTTTGCTTTCCAGTAGCCAGGATGCTGGGACTGCCGGCGATGACTGCCGCTGGTCAGTCCCACGATCCGCCGCAACAGATTGCCCGGCTCAGACCCGAAGGCTTCCGTGCTGGTGAGGTCAGGGCCAGCCTCCACCACAAGCACCCGCGCGCCGCCCTCAGCCAGCGTCATGGCTGCCACACCTCCACTCGCTCCCGAGCCAACGACGATGGCGTCCCAGGGGCCATCGCAGTTCATAGAGCGACTGCTCATGGAACGACCACAGACAAAAAAAGATCCCCCCTGAGGGAGATCTTTCATTCAATCAGAGTTGGTGGCGGGGGGGAGATTTGAACTCCCGACCTTCGGGTTATGAGCCCGACGAGCTACCAGACTGCTCTACCCCGCGGCGACCTGAAAATCATACATGTCGGTGTCACGCATGACTGCAGAGGTCAGGTGTGCAAGGCGCCATTCACGGTGAGCTTGACGCTCGGGTTCACGACCAGCACCTGCTCGTCCAGCTCGTCGAGCCCCATGGGCGTGAGCCAATCCAGTTGACGCAACACATGCAATGCAACCGCCTGCTTGGCACGACGGGAGCCGTCTTCAACCTTGATGGCTACCCCAAGACCTTCACCAATGCGGCTCAGACATTGAATGCCCTCAGCTCCACCTTTACTCAAGACCTGACCATGGCTGCGGCGCATCAGCTCGGTGTCGAAACGCCCCTCGCCTGCCACCAGGTCGGGATGACTCAGCATGGCCCGACTGATCTGTTCAAGTTCAGCATGCTGTGAGGCCCCGAGATGGGCATACAGAAGCGCCATCTGGGCCAACTGCAGCACCAAGGTCGGAGCGCCGCAATCATCCCGTTCTGCAACCAATTCGTCGGCAGGCAGGCCTATCAGTTCAGCAACCCGACGGTTCACTTCAACCTGCAGCGGATGGTCGTTCTGCAGATACGACTCGAGCGGCCATCCCATCTTCCGACTGGTGGCCAGAAAAGCAGCGTGTTTGCCGGAACAATTGTGCTGAAGCGGACTGTCAGCACCATCCGGAACCGGACATTGAAGTGAAGCGCTGTCCAACTCCGCTTTCCACAGCAACCGGAAGGCTTCCCGCGCATGGGCATTGGTGCCCGCATGGGACGCGCAACTGATGGCGATGCCCCGGTCATCGACATCCATCTGGCCGGCGGTGCCACTGCTGAGAAAGGGCAGAGCCTGAAACGGCTTGAGCGCCGAGCGCATGAAACTTTCCAAGCCAGGATTCCCAGCCGACATCAGCACCCGACCACGTCCATCGCAGACCACCGCATGGACACGATGCACCGACTCCGTGATGGATCCCCGCCGAAGACAAACCTCAAGGGGCGCTGACCCGGACCGGGCTGCAGGGCTGAAGCCCGAGGGCAAAGTCATCGGTCACCCCGAGTGGTTCAAAGAGCCTGACAGAGACTGGCACCAGCAAGCATCAAACCGGCCGAGGTGGCCATTGCACGGCCTAAACGCCCAAGGATTGGTCGAACCTCATGCCGAGCTACAAGCAAATCTCGTTCTCGCCATGACAAGGGTTTTTCCCAGGTCTGCCCGTCGTACCAGCCGGATTCCTCGTAGTCGACGGATTCACGCAGCAGACGCTGCATGACGTAGGTCCATCCCAGCCATTGGCGCACAAGGAGCAGCAAAGGCAGAACGAGAGCCGCAACTGCGGCTGCAGCCACGAGCCTGGGCGGATCCTGCTTGAGAGTCCAACTGCCACTGGCGATCAAACTGCACACCGGCAGCATCAACAGCCAGCTGCCGGCAAGGTGTTGCATCAAACGAGGATCCTGGCCTGCCGGCCAAGAAAAAAACCACGACTCACAGAGCTGCTGAAACTCCTCAAGAGGCCGCTGCTCCGGAGGAACGGGGCAGGACACCGCTTCTGGCATAGGGAAAGCGGCTAGTGAGCTGACGGTAAGAAGGTTCTACTTTCACCGTGACTCCAGAAAGCCTCAAGGTCGTAGTAACCGCGCTCATCGGGCATCAGCACATGAACGATGACATCGCCGTAATCCAGAAGAGCCCAGCGCCCTTCATTGAGACCTTCCTTACGCAAGGGCAAGAGATCTGCCTCAGCCTCCAGCCTGTCTTCAACAGACCGTGCAATGGCACGAACCTGGACGTCGGATTGACCACCGGCGATCACCATCCAATCGGCCAGGCTGGAGACCTCATCAACGCGAATCAGACGGATGTCGGTGGCCTTGCGGTCATCGCAAGCGTCGGCGACCAGCTCGGCAAGCTTTTGACTATCCATAGACATTTTCGCTAGTGACTGAGCTGCGCGAGCCCTCTTGCTGAGCCATTTCGGCCCTGGCCTTGCTGGCGCTTTTCCGCAGGGCTTCCAGACGGTCCTCGTAGTAGCTGCGACGACTCTTCTTGCGGGTCTTTTCGACCAACTCTTTCAGTGCTCCCCCCAGACTCCGATAGGCGTTCGGAACGCTGTAACCAAACCGGCAGGCCAGATCAATCGCACGCTCATCGGCACTGATGGCGTCCTGAAGACGCTTTTCCGAATTGTTCTTCAGGTAGAGCCTGTATCCCGCGAAGCCAGAAAGGCCAAGGGCCATGAGCAGCAGCAGGCCGTCCTGAACCCACAATTCACCGATGGCACCGCCGAGGCCGATGGCCAGGGCGGCCATCTCCCACCCATCCCTGGGAATGGTGTCGTTCTGAATGCGACCAACCTCGTGCCAGAACAGCAAATTGCGGTGGTCCAACGCGAGGGAATCCCATTCGTCGAGATCCACCTGGATCTCCACTTCATCCCGACCGATCTCTTCAAGGGTGATTAAGGGAGGATCAACTGCAGCAGCTGATTCCACAAACACCCAGCTCTGCATTTCCGGTGGCAGCACCCCCTTCAGGCGCTGGAGCTCACTCATCGCAAATCTGGTGCTGATATTCCATCACCGTAGCGAGGCCAAGCTCGGGGCTCAGGGCTTGGCCGCGTGAGAGGCTTGAACTGTTTGGCCTAGGACGATTTCCCATGCCCAGGCGGTCTGACCTGAGTCGCATTCTCCTGGTGGGGTCAGGTCCGATTGTGATCGGCCAGGCCTGCGAGTTCGACTACTCCGGAACCCAGGCCTGCAAAGCCCTCAGAGCCGAGGGATATGAGGTCATTCTGATCAATTCCAATCCGGCGTCGATCATGACCGACCCGGAGATGGCGGATCGCACCTACATCGAACCGCTCACGCCGGACATCGTCACCCGGGTGATCGAACAGGAGCGACCGGATGCTCTTCTCCCCACCATGGGCGGTCAGACCGCTCTGAACCTGGCAGTCACCCTGGCTGAAAACGGCACCTTGGAGCGCTTCGGCGTCGAATTGATCGGTGCCGACCTCAAGGCGATCCAAAAGGCGGAGGACCGTCTGCTGTTCAAGCAGGCCATGGAGCGCATCGGTGTGAAGGTCTGCCCATCAGGGATTGCCTCATCTCAGGAGGAAGCCGAAGCCGTTGGGGCCGCAATCGGCAGTTTCCCCCGGATCATCCGGCCTGCCTTCACCCTCGGCGGAAGTGGGGGGGGAATTGCCTACAACCCCGAGGAATACGCAGCGATCTGCAAGAGCGGGCTTGAGGCGAGTCCGGTCTCCCAAATCTTGATCGAGCAATCGCTACTGGGCTGGAAGGAATTCGAGCTCGAGGTGATGCGTGATCTGGCGGACAACGTGGTGATCGTCTGCAGCATCGAAAACCTGGACCCGATGGGGGTGCATACAGGGGATTCGATCACGGTGGCCCCAGCCCAAACCCTCACGGATCGGGAATACCAACGGCTGCGCGACCAATCGATCGCCATCATTCGCGAGATTGGTGTTGCCACAGGCGGCAGCAACATCCAGTTCGCCATCAACCCGGACAACGGCGACGTTGTGGTGATCGAGATGAATCCAAGGGTGAGTCGATCCTCTGCTTTGGCGAGTAAGGCCACCGGCTTCCCGATCGCGAAGATCGCCGCACGTCTCGCCGTTGGCTACACCCTCGACGAAATCCTCAACGACATCACCGGCAAGACGCCAGCCTGCTTTGAGCCGACGATCGATTACGTCGTCACCAAAATCCCGCGCTTCGCCTTCGAAAAATTCCGGGGCAGTCCGGCGGTGCTCACCACGTCGATGAAGTCGGTGGGCGAAGCCATGGCCATCGGCCGCTGTTTCGAAGAGTCGTTCCAGAAAGCCATGCGTTCCTTGGAGACAGGGCTCTCGGGCTGGGGAGGCGACCGGGAGGAACCGAACCACAGCGACGGTGAGCTCGATCGTCGGCTGAGGACCCCCTCACCAGAGCGCATCCTCAGCGTGCGAACGGCGATGGTGCGCGGACGCAGCGATGAAGAGATTCATCGAATCAGCAAGATTGACCCGTGGTTCCTGGCAAAACTGCGGCGGATCATCGAGGCGGAAACAAGGCTCATCAAGGGCAAAAGCCTCGAGCAGCTCAATGCCGAGAGCCTGTTTGAAGCCAAGCAGCTGGGCTTTTCAGACCGACAGATCGCCTGGCAGACCAAAAGCGATGAATTGTTGGTGCGTCAGAGACGTCATCAGCTCGATGTTCGCGCCATCTTCAAAACCGTCGACACCTGCGCTGCGGAGTTCGCCTCATCCACCCCGTACCACTACTCGACCTATGAACGTCCGCTACAGACCCTGCAGGCGGATGGGTCCCTAAAGACCCTTCCAGCCTCTTCTGAAGTGACGCGTCGCCAGGACAGTCGCAAGATGATGATCCTGGGCGGAGGCCCCAACAGGATCGGGCAGGGCATCGAATTCGACTACTGCTGCTGTCATGCCTCCTTTGCCGGGCAGGAGCAAGGGATCACCACAGTGATGGTGAACAGCAATCCCGAAACGGTGTCCACCGACTACGACACCAGTGACAGCCTTTACTTCGAACCACTCACGTTGGAGGACGTTCTCAATGTGATCGAAGCGGAACGTCCCGATGGAGTGGTGGTGCAGTTCGGTGGACAAACCCCCCTGAAACTTGCCATTCCCCTGCTGCGCTGGCTCGAGAGTGAGGAGGGACGCGCGACAGGCACCAGCATCTGGGGCACCTCCCCTGAATCGATCGACCGCGCCGAAGACCGCGAGCAGTTCGAGGCCATCCTCCGCGATCTGAACATCCGGCAACCCCGCAATGGCCTGGCGCGCAGTGAGGAGGAAGCGCGGGCCGTGGCCACCAGAGTGGGCTATCCAGTCGTCGTTCGGCCGTCCTACGTCTTAGGTGGACGAGCCATGGAGGTGGTCTTCGACGAAGAAGAACTCAACCGCTACATGCGCGAGGCCGTTCAGGTGGAGCCCGACCATCCGGTTCTGATTGACCAATATCTGGAAAATGCCGTTGAAGTAGACGTTGACGCCCTCTGCGATCACAACGGCGCTGTCATCGTTGGGGGTCTGATGGAGCACATCGAACCGGCTGGGATCCATTCCGGTGACTCAGCCTGCTGTTTGCCCTCGGTCTCCCTTGGTGAAGCGGCGCTGAACACCATTCGCGACTGGAGTCGCTCCTTGGCACAAACCCTGGAGGTTCGTGGACTGATCAACCTCCAGTTCGCCGTTCAGCGCAACACCGATGGTTCGGAAGTCGTCTACATCATTGAAGCCAACCCCCGCGCCTCCAGGACGGTCCCCTTCGTCGCCAAAGCCACAGGACAACCTCTGGCACGATTAGCGACCCGTCTGATGGCGGGCGAAACCCTCAGCGACATTGGCTTGACCCGCGAACCGAAGCCGCCGCTGCAGTCGATCAAGGAGGCCGTCCTTCCCTTCCGGCGATTCCCTGGAGCTGACACGGTGCTGGGGCCAGAAATGCGCTCCACTGGGGAGGTGATGGGATGCGCCGACAGCTTCGGAATGGCCTACGCCAAAGCCGAACTCGGCGCAGGTGAAGCGCTGCCCACCCAAGGAACAGTGTTCCTCTCCACCCACGACCGCGACAAGCAAGCATTGGTGCCCATCGCCGCTCGGCTGATCGAACTCGGGTTTGATGTGACAGCAACCTCAGGAACCGCTCAAGCGCTCGCCAACGCAGGACTGAAAGTGCAATCCGTGCTCAAGGTGCACGAGGGTCGACCCAATATCGAGGACCAGATCCGCTCCAATCAGGTCCAGCTGGTGATCAACACACCGATTGGCCGTCAGGCAGCCCATGACGACAAATATCTACGCCGGGCAGCGCTTGATTACGCCGTACCAACCGTGACAACCCTCGCAGGCGCACGGGCTGCGGTGGAAGCAATCTCCGCGCTCCAGCAACAGCCAAGGCTCAGCATCCATGCACTGCAAGACGTCCACGCCATGCAGCGTTAAACCACCGGTAGGGTTGCAGAAGCCACTTCACTGCTGTGACAGCCTCCGTTCCCGTCAAGCCTGGATGCGACCTGCGTGATGTTTTTCGTCGCGCCTACGAGAACCGCTACACCTGGGCCCCTGGTTTTTCCGGCTATCGCGGACGCTGCATCTGGCAGCAGGACGATCAACGGGTCGAAGGCCAATTCGAAATCGGCGCTGATCTGAAGGCCAAGGTTGAGGGAATTGAGAACGAAGACATTCTGAAGGCGGTGAATTCACAACTTTGGGAGGTGGCGATCCATCGCGTTCGTCGCAGCTTCGATCAGACCCACGGGGAGAACACCTTCACGGCCGGTGACACCAACGAGGTGGGAACCGAAGTTCTGATCGGCGGCAAGGGAGCAGGTGACAAATACCGCATCAAGGATGACGTGGTGACCATGGTTCACCGACACATCCACGGCACCGTCGTGACGATCTACACCACCGATGTCACCCACACGGGCTCGGGATACCTCAGCCACACCTACACAAGTCAATACGCCGACCCAGCAACGGGAGAAGCCCGGGGCGGCCGCAGCAGCTTCAAAGACACCTTCGCTCCTCTTCCAGGGGATGGTCCCTGGGTGCTGACTGAGCGGGTCGTGACCACCGAAGCCCACGGCGACACCCCAGCCGGACGTCAGACCTTCCGCTTTGAAGATCTCGAATCACTCTGAGTTGATTGCCGGTACCAGCCGGCTATGAGACCATCCGCCCAAACTTGTTGAAAGGCATGGGCGGAGTCGAGTCGACCATTCAGGCCATCAATGGCCCGATCAACAGTGTCGTTTGGGGATGGCCCACCGTCATTTTGATTGCCGCGACCGGCATTCTCTTGATGGTGGGGTTGCGGTTCATGCCGCTGCAAAGGCTGGGATATGGCATCTCGATGATGCTCCGCCCTGCTGCATCACAAACCGAAGGGGAGATCACGCCCTTTCAGGCGCTGATGACATCCTTGTCCGCCACGATCGGCACAGGGAACATCGCCGGTGTTGCAGGGGCGATCGCCGTTGGCGGGCCTGGAGCCGTCTTCTGGATGTGGATCATCGCGATCTTCGGTATCGCAACCAAATACGCCGAAGCGGTGCTTGCGGTTCAATTCCGTGAAACCGACGGGGAAGGCAACCATGTCGGTGGCCCGATGTATTACATCCGCAATGGGCTCGGCAGCGGCTGGAGCTGGATGGCGGGCCTGTTTGCTCTCTTCGGCATGTTGGCTGGCTTTGGCATCGGCAATGGGGTTCAGGCCTTTGAGGTTTCGTCTGCCTTGAGCCTGATTGGCATTCCGAAGCTGGTCACCGGAATCGTTCTGGCAGCACTTGTTTTTGCCGTTGTGATCGGAGGCATCAAGCGCATCGCCCAAGCGGCTTCAGCCATCGTTCCCCTGATGTCGATCCTCTACGTAGCGGCATGCTTATTGGTGCTGCTTCTCAATCTGGGGGGCGTACCTGAAGCCTTCGCAACGATTTTCTCCAACGCCTTCTCCGGCAAAGCAGCTGCCGGTGGTGCTCTTGGTCAGGTGGTGCTGATGGGTTTCAAACGGGGCATCTTCTCCAATGAAGCAGGCCTCGGCAGCGCACCAATCGCTCACGCTGCCGCAAGAACCGATGACCCCGTTCGACAGGGCACGGTGGCCATGCTGGGCACCTTCATCGACACCCTGATCATCTGCACGATGACCGCTCTGGTGATCATTACCACCAAAGCCAATCTGATCCTCGATGCAGCTGGCGAAAAACTAAGCGGCGCAGACCTCTCCATCGCTGCCTTCAACACCGGAATCTCCGGCAGTGGCGTGGTGGTCACGCTGGGGTTGGTGGTCTTTGCCTTCACCACCATTCTGGGCTGGAGCTTCTACGGCGAACGCTGCACCACGTACCTGTTCGGTGAGTCTGCCGTGATGCCGTTCCGTCTGGTTTGGGTGGCTGTTGTTGTGATCGGCGCTGTGGCCGGTGACCGTGGCGTGATCTGGTCGATTGCCGACACGCTGAACGGGCTGATGGCCCTCCCCAACCTTGTTGCCCTTCTGCTTCTCTCGGGAACAGTGTTCAAACTCACCAAGGCTTACAAGTTCAGCGACTGATGCCGCAAAGATTCATCCAAAAAGGGGGCTCCTGGCCCCCTTTTTTATTGGCAGGCAATCAGTCCTGACCATCAGGCAGCGGGGTAACGGACTGAAGCTTGTCATTCAGCTGCGTGGCGAGGCTCTGACGTCCTACAGCCAGAACCTTGAGGGTGTCTTCATGCATCCGCAGCTGAGCATCGGCGACCTGCATGCCACGCACAAGCTCCTTGAGCTCATCAGGGAGTGTATTGAGGTCGTAGCGCTTGCCCTCAAACGTCAAGACAGGGTTGTTGGCTGCAGAGTCAGTCATCGTTCATCGCCGGGATTGCGTGGAACCGGCGGCCAGATCGTAGATGGATTCAGGACGTCTGCCGATCCCTTATGAACTGGCGTTCGCACAACTCGCGGTAACGCCCACCACGCTGCATCAGCTCATCGTGGGTTCCTCGATCAACAACAGCACCTTTCTCAAGAACCACAATTCGATCCGCCTCCTGCACCGTTGCCAAACGATGAGCGATGACCAACACCGTTCGTCCTTTCATCGCCTGCTTGAGACCGAGTTGAACCGCAGCCTCCGCCTCAGCATCGAGAGCACTGGTGGCCTCATCAAGCAGCAACAGCGCTGGATTGCCTAAGACCGCACGAGCAATGGCGATTCTCTGCAGTTGTCCACCAGAAACGTTGGTCCCTCTTTCTTCCAACTGGGTGTCGTAACCACGAGGCAAGGAACGGATGAACTCATCTGCATTGGCCAAACGCGCGGCATGACGAACCTCGTCGTCCGTCGCGCGACGTCCAAACCGGATGGCTTCCGAAATCGTTCCAGAGAACACGGTGGTTCTCTGGGGAACCAGGGCCACCTGCTGACGCAGCTCACGGGCACGCATCAGGCTGATGTCGGTGCCATCGAGACGAATCTGGCCCTGTTGCACCGTGTTGAAGCGCAGCAGGAGCGACAGCAGGGTGCTTTTGCCAGCACCTGAGGGCCCAACGATGGCCAACACCTGGCCCGCATCGACCCACAGATCCAGCTGTTGCAGCACCGGCTCGGCAGGGTCATAGCCAAAGCTCACCTGGTCAAAGACCAGATCCCCCTTGAGAGTGCCGATGGATTGCGCCTCCGCTGGATCAGCGGCCTCTTGTGGTTCTCTTTCGATCTGACGCAGACGTCGCAGCGATGCCTGTCCCTGCTGGAATTCGTTGAAGTTGTTGGTGACGTGCGCAATGGGATCGATCAGCACGATCAGTCCCGTCAAATAACTGCTCAGCCCGGCAATGCTCAGATCACCGGTCTGGATTCGCCAGGCGCCGAGCGCCAACACCGCAAACAGGCCCACCACCTCGATGATGCCGACCACCGGATGCTGGAGAGCCACAAGGCTGTAGGTGCGGTGACGGGCCTGCCGGTGCTGGTCAATCTCCGTCTCGAAACGGTCCTGCAGCCAGGGCTCAGCCGCGAAAGCTCGCACCAAAGGCAAGCCCTCAATCGCCTCACCCAGCAAACCGGCCAATTCGCTCACCTTTTGCTGACTGCGTTCGGTGGCTGCCATGACGCGAGCACCAAACAGGCTGATCAGCCAGACGATCACAGGCGCAAGCAACAGGATGGCAAGCGTCAGCTTCCAGTCGAGCCAGAGCATCATCCCCAGCACCGCGAGGAGCTGCAGCACGCTTGGGACTGTGTCGTGGATGGTCTTGTAGAGGACTTCACTGACGCGATCAGCGTCTTCCGTAAAGCGGTAGGTGAGATCACCGGCCGAGAGCTTCTCAAGCGCACCGAGCTCAACGGTCTGCAAGCGACGGAACAGATCCCGACGTAACCCCTGGCTCACCAGCAGAGCAGGACCGGCCAGCAGAGAGTCCTGGCCGAACTGAGCGATTTTCTGAACAGCAAAGATCAGTAACGCCAAGCCAATCAGGTGAAGCACTCGGGTGAGATCACCCGACCCCAATGCGGGAAACAGATCTCCTGCCAGCTGAACGAGGAGCGGAAAACTACCGACGTAGACGACCATGCAGCAGCCCCCCCAGAGCAGTTCACGCAGGTGGGGGCGGAGCAGCGGCAGCAGTCGGCGGAAACCGGCCTGGGATGGTGTCAGCATCGCGGCACAGTATCAATGGTGGGCTTAAAACTCTCTCCGATGAAGCTGGATCAGTTCCTGAAATGGAAGGGTTGGGTGTCCACAGGTGGTGAAGCGAAACAGCGCATTCAGATGGGTGAGGTGGAAGTCAATGGAAGCGTTGAAACCCGGCGAGGACGCCAACTTTCCTCGGGAGATCGGGTTGTGCTTGCTGGGGAGGAGTCCGTTGTGGGGAGCGAAAACGCGGCCGGGCCGTAAGTTGGCTGCCATTCCATGGGGAAGCAAGGCGTG
Organism: Synechococcus sp. UW69; assembly: GCF_900474185.1. Taxonomy (NCBI): domain Bacteria; kingdom Bacillati; phylum Cyanobacteriota; class Cyanophyceae; order Synechococcales; family Synechococcaceae; genus Synechococcus; species Synechococcus sp. UW69. The sequence continues at coordinate 157,301 of NZ_UCNW01000011.1, forward strand.
CGAAGACCGGTGATCGCTGGCAACTGGAAAATGCACATGACGTGTGCCCAGTCGCGGGAGTTCATGGCGGCCTTCCTGCCGTTAATCGCTGACACCCCTGACGACCGCGACCTGGTCTTGGCACCACCGTTCACGGCGGTATCCACAATGGCGGATCTCAGCCAAGGCTCCCGCCTTTGTCTCTCCAGCCAGAACGTGCACTGGGAAGGCCAAGGAGCTTTTACTGGCGAGATCTCCCCTGCAATGCTCAAGGAGCATGGGGTCACCCACACGATCGTGGGCCACAGCGAACCAAGAAAATATTTCAGTGAAAGCGACGAGCAAATCAACCACCGAGCCAGGTCATCCCAATCGAACGGTTTAATTCCGATCGTTTGTGTCGGTGAAAGTGATGAGCAACGCGAACGCGGCGAAGCCGAACGGGTGATTCGACGCCAAATCGAGCAGGGTCTGGAGGGACTCGACGCCGAGAAGTTAGTCGTGGCCTACGAACCGATCTGGGCGATCGGAACAGGCAAAACCTGCGAAGCCGAGGAAGCAAACCGTATCTGCGGTCTGATCCGGAGCTGGGTCGGCTCCCCTGATCTCGTGATCCAGTACGGAGGGTCCGTCAAACCCACCAACATCGATCAGTTGATGGGCATGAGCGATATCGATGGGGTGCTTGTGGGGGGCGCTTCCCTGGAACCCGAAAGCTTTGCCCGCATTGCGAATTACCAAACCGCTTGACTCAGGGGCCTGGCCCCAGGGCTGGCGCCAACGCACGACGGTGATGGGGGTCATCAACATCACCCCCGACTCCTTCAGTGATGGAGGAAGGTTCCTTGCAAGCGAACGTGCCCTCGCTGAAGCGCAGCGGCAACTGAACAACGGGGCCGACGTGTTGGATCTGGGCGCCCAGAGCACCCGACCTGGCGCGGAGGAGGTGGGTGAAGAGGAGGAATTGCGCAGGCTCCTGCCAGCACTGAAAACCATCCGGGAACGGTGCCCAGACGCCCTGATCTCCGTCGACACGTTTCTCGCTCCGGTTGCCGCCAGGGCACTGGAGGCAGGTGCAAGCTGGATCAATGATGTGAGCGGTGGCAGACGCGACCCCGATCTGCTGCGGGTGGTCGCCGATGCCGGGTGTCCAGTGGTGCTGATGCACAGCCGCGGCAACAGTCAAAGCATGGATCAACTCACGAGCTACTCCGATGTCGTAGCGGATGTGAAAGGAGCGTTAGTGGAGCGCAGTGAGGCCGCCATCAAGGCGGGCGTCCAAGAAAGCCAGATCATCTGGGACCCAGGCCTTGGTTTCGCCAAGACTCACGAGCAGAACCTGCAACTGCTGCGGGATCTGGAACAACTGACCCGGGGGCCTCGACCTGTGCTGGTCGGCCCTTCACGCAAACGCTTCATTGGTGCCGTGCTCGACGAACCGAGACCAAAGGCGCGGCTCTGGGGAACCGCTGCGGTTGCCTGCCGTTGTGCTCAGGCCGGTGCAGCCGTGCTGAGGGTGCACGATGTGGGTCCAATCAGCCAGACACTACGCATGGCTGCCGCACTCTGGTGACTGTCACGATCTTCGTGCAGATTGCGGCTTACCGAGACCCAGATCTTCCGGCCACACTTCACAACCTGATCGAGAGGGCAGCCCAGCCAGAACGCCTGCGCTTCGGCATCTGCCTGCAACTTGCCGATAACGATCCGAACCATTGGGGGACCAATGCGTTTCCGGATCATCCTCAGATCAGCGTCTGCTCGTTTCGTGCTTCTGACAGCCTGGGAGCCTGCTGGGCGCGACGACAGGCTCAGAGTTTTTACGGCGGGGAAGATTTTCTGCTCCAGATCGACAGTCATATGCGCGCTGTGGAGCACTGGGATGAGCTGCTGCTCATGACCTGGGCGGAATGCAGCGATCCAGGTGCAGTTCTGAGTGTTTACCCCAATGGCTTCCAGCCACCGTGCTTCCTACAGACGTCAACACTGCCGGTCATGGGAGCCGACGGCTTTGACGACAACGGCATTCTCAGGTTCCAAGGCATCAGTCGTTTCCGATTGCCAGAACAACAGCCTGAGCGTCCAATCCCCGGGGCATTCATCGCCGGAGGATTCCTTTTCGGGCCTGGGTCGATCGCCAGCAGAGTGCCCTACGACCCAGGGCTCTATTTCTATGGGGAGGAAGTGGCCATGTCGGCACGGCTGTGGACCTCAGGCTTCAATATTTACGCCCCGAACCGTCTGCTGCTTTTCCATCTCTACAAAACGGAAGCCACACCGGTCGAGCCATCAGCCAACCATTGGAGCGATCACGACAACTGGTTGGAGCTGAACCGAAAATCCTTGGTGCGGGTGCACACGCTCCTGCAAAGCCTTGATCGCGCTCCTCAGCAACTGAGGCCGACGGCCCGTGACGTGACTGACATCCACGACTACTGGCTTGGAGAGCAACGCTCCCTGCATGACTACGAGCGATGGGCGGGGGTGAATTTCAGGACGTCAGAGATCAGCGAAAGTGCTGAGCGTGGTCATTTCAGCACAACGCAAAACTGAAGATGCATAAAAACTGACCACTCCCAATCAGCACACAGAAGTGAAGACCTGAGGAGCAAGCAAAAGCGGAGAACCGCTCCAAACTAGACATTAAGAGGAAATTAAGCTAAGGTTAGATTGAGGTCTAGATCGCTAGATGCAAATAGCAGAAACGGCTGAGCAAAAAAGAGCAAAAAAGAAAGGGCACAACGAAAAAGATTTAAAAACCTGCTTCATCATCGCGGGCTGTTCTGGAGCAGGGAAATCAACCATCGTCAAACATTCCCATGCTCTTGACGTAAAGCTCTTCGGGAAAGAATTCCATGAGGATTTCAAGAAAACAAGGAGTGGTAGCCCCCATCAAGAATTTGATAAATATTCCGATGCAATCAGAAATGGGGCAACCTTCGAAGGAAGGCACATTAAAAATCTAAAGGACGAAAAAGACCCACCAAAGCATATCCTTATGCATGTCGATCTTAAATCTTTAATCCGCACTCTTGGTCACCGTGCTGCATCAGAAAACGATAAAAGAAAAATCAAATCGCTCACCAAATTCCCCACACCCCACGAAGACAGAGTGAATCCGAAGGTCTGTGACTTATTAGTATCTAGCTTTCTCAAGCATCAATTTTTTTCAAGGTTTGACGCTATTGTTATCAACACAGTCTACACAGATTGCGATAAAAATTACGTGCAAAAAATGAAAAGAGATCGACCAAACGAAAAAATCAAAAGACACAAAAAAAGTGAAATATTTTCTAGGGAGCATCACGCCATGTACGAGGCGTGGGAACGAAATATTTACCTGCTTAAACCTTCCAGAATATCATTTACCACAGTCTGTGAAGACGGAGGGCTTTACTCTAACAATAAATGCATCTGCCCAGACTGGACTTCAAAAGTAAGCCCGAACAATGATCTAAATTATTTCAACAAAATTCTCGCCTATTTCAGGAAATCCGAAAGCAAAAACTAATTCTTTAATGTGAGCTGCAATTGTTGCTATCCAGGCTGACCACTAGCACATTCAAAACACAAAGCACATACCAGAGGAGCAAGCAAAGGCATAGAGCCCATCAAAACTAGACATTAAGAAGGAATTAAGCTAAGATTAGGATTAGGCCTGGTTTGCTAGATGCAAATATCAGAACCAATAAATCAGAAGAATAAAATTGAGTACAGATCAACTGCAAAAGATTTAAAAACCTGCCTGATTATTGCTGGATGCTCAGGGGCAGGGAAATCAACAATAATCAAACATTCTCACACTCTTGACGTAAATCTCTACGGCCAGAAATTCCACGAAGATTTCAAGAAAACAAGGAGTGGCATCCCCCATCAAGAATATGATGATTACATCGAAGCAATTAAAAATGGATCAACCTTTGAAGGCAGATTTATTAATAATTTAAACAACCAGAAGCAGCTCTCGAAGCATATTCTCATGCACATCGATCTAAAACTTTTAACCGCTATTCTTGGACATCATGCCTCAGACGAAAGCGACAGAAGAAAAATTGCATCGCTTACAAAAATTCCAGTACCTCGCAAAAAAAGAGCAGATCAAAAAATTTGCGATTTAATGGTGTCCAGTTTTCTCAAGCATCAATTTTTTTCAAGGTTTGAAAATATCATCGTCAACACAATATACACCAATTCAAGCAAGGCTTACATTCAAAAAATGAAGCGAGATTGCCCTGAGAAAAACATCAAATCCCAAAAAGAGTTGAAAATATATGCAAGGGAGCATCGTGCGATGTATAGAGCATGGGAAAAAAATATTTACCTTCTCAAGCCTTCAAAAATATTTTTTACCACAGTTGGCGAAGACGGAAACCTTTACTCCAACAACAAGTGCATTTGCTCTAATTGGACAATCAAAACAGGATTAAACCATTAACATTTGATAGAAGACAAAAGGCTAACAATTACAGGAATTAGCCAATAAAAGTCATCCTATCGATGCTTAATGCATTTCATTCATTCAACTATCATGCAAGGTAGAACTAAAAATAGCGCAAAGCTATTCAAGTATATATAGATCTAAGTTTGGCTTAATTGCATTAAAACAACGAGATTAGTCTGTAACAACACCCTCAATACGATCCTCCACTTCTTGATAAAGCTCCTGCAACTGCTCGATGTTTTCGTCTGAGGTCTCCCAATAACCCCGACCATGCACCTCGAGAAGCGTGCCCACAATTTGGCGGAAACTATTGGGGTTCAGTTCCAGCAGACGCTTGCGCATCTCCGGATCATTGATGAAGGTTTCATTGGCTTCCTCGTAGACAAAATTGTCGACGGCGCCACTAGTGGCACTCCAGCCCAGAGTGAAGTTGAGCCGTTTTGAAACCTCACGCACACCCTCATATCCGGAATTAAGCATGCCCTCATACCACTTGGGGTTCAGCAACTTTGTGCGTGAATCCAATCGAATGGTTTCGCTCAACGAGCGAACCTGGGCGTTGGCCGTGGTGGTATCAGCGATATAGCTGGTGGGAGCTTTGCCGTCGTCACGAAGTCCGGCAATCAACTTTGTGGGGTCGGAATCGAAGTAGTGGCTCACATCGGTGAGGGAGATCTCAGCAGAGTCCAAGTTCTGGAAGGTGACATCCGCGGTCTTCATCACGTTCTCGAACACCTCCCGCTTCTGGTTCATCTCGCCAGGATTGTCGGCATTGAAGGCAAAAGTCTTACGAGAGAGATACATCTCCTGAAGTTCGCCCTCCTCTTCCCAGGTGCTGTTTTCAACAGCCAGATTCACGTTGGAGCTATAGCTGCCGCTGGCATTGGAAAACACCCGGCAGGCTGCATCCCGAAGACTGGTTCCTTCCTTCTCCGCCTGCTCCAGGGCATGCTTGCGCACGAAGTTCTGCTCCAGGGGCTCATCGGCCTCGGCCGCCATTTTCACGGCCTGATCAATCAGGGCCATCTGGTTGATGAACAGATCACGGAACACACCGGAGCAGTTCACCACCACATCAACACGGGGGCGTCCGAGTTCTTCCAGAGGAATCAGCTCGAGTTTGTTGACTCGACCAACGGAATCCGGCATCGGCTTGACACCAACGAACCAGAGGATCTGAGCCAGGGATTCGCCGTAGGTCTTGATGTTGTCAGTTCCCCAGAGCACACAGGCAATGGTCTCGGGCCATGTGCCCTGCTCCTCGCGCTGACGGTCAATCAGCTTGTCAACAACACCCTTGGCTGCTGCGACCGCAGCGCGGGTAGGAATCGCCTGCGGGTCCAGTGCATGGATGTTCTTGCCACTGGGCAGCACGCCAGGATTACGAATCGGGTCGCCACCAGGACCCGGAAGGATGTATTCGCCATCAAGAGCCTTCAACAGACTCTCCATCTCCATGTCGGCACACACCTGCTCGAGACAGAAGCGCAGGTAAGCAAAGAGCTTGTCGAGCTCGGTGGCGTCGATCTGAACGAAGCCAGCGGTGCAGCAGGCCCGCAGCCAGGGGGAGGGCAGCTTGAAACCAAACTTGGCCAGGAGGTCGTAGAACCAGCCAAAGCTGTTGCGCAAGCTGACCCGGCCGTCACGACCGGTGAGCGTACGGACCATGGCTCCGATCGCAGCTCGGGATGTCTCCGTGATCGTGCGATTGAGCTCAACGTCGGCGAGCACACCCTCGTCATTGCCTTTGTAGACATCCTCGATGGAACGACCTATCGCTTCAGCCAACAATCCGGGAAGCGAACGGAGGCCATCCTCCTCACGCTCCAGAGCAGCGATGTTCACCAATGTGGCAATGGCTTCCTCTGCAGTGGGAGGTTTACCGATGGTGTGGAGACCACAGGGCAGAAGACGGCTCTCGATCTCCATCAACTGTCGGTAGACGGCACCGACCAAGGCATCGCGCCCTTCCAGGTCGATGGAAGAGGCGTCGTCTTCGGGCAGGTCGACATCCTTATCGAGGTTGCACTGACGCGCCGTCTCAATGATGGTGTTGACGATTTGAACGCCGCGGCCACCTTCACGCAGCTGTTGGTAGGAACCAACAAGCTCACCCAACTCCTTCAGACCCCGGTAGAGGCCTGCATTTTCAGCCGGTGGGGTGAGGTAGCTGATGGTCGAGGCGTAGCCACGACGCTTGGCGATGGTGGCTTCCGAGGGGTTATTGGCGGCGTAGTAATAGAGGTTTGGGAGGGCACCGATCAATGAATCGGGGTAGCAGGTTTCACTCATGCCCATCTGCTTGCCGGGCATGAACTCCAGGGAGCCATGGGTGCCGAAGTGGAGCACCGCATCGGCCTTCCAGATCTTCTGCAGATAGGTGTAGTAGGCAGCAAATCCATGGTGGGGACTTGCACTACGGGAGTAGAGCAAGCGCATGGGGTCGCCTTCGTAGCCGAAGGTGGGCTGAACGCCGACAAAGACATTGCCGAAGTGGCGACCGAAGACCAGCAAATTTTGGCCATCGCTGTTGAGATTGCCGGGAGGCTTGCCCCAGTTCTCTTCAAGCCTCTCGGAGTAAGGGGTCAGGCGTTCGTATTCCTCAACGCTCATCCGATGGGCAATGGAAAGCTCCGGCGAGCCCTGCATGGCATCGGCGTCGTTGATCACCGCCTCCAGCAGATCACGAGGCGTCGAAGGCAAGCCCTGCACGTCGTAGCCCTTCGCCTTCATCTCCTGCATCACCCGATGGATGGAACCGAAGACGTCGAGATAGGCCGCCGTTCCGACATTGCCCTTGTCGGGAGGGAAGCTGAACACCGTGATCGCCAGCTTCTTGTCGATCCGGGGCTTGATCCGTAGCGACGACCAACGAATCGCGCGCTCAGCGATGGCATCAACACGATCTTGAAGGGTATGTGCCTTGCCGGTGGCATCGTCGCGGCCGGAGAGAACGATCGGCTCGATCGCGCCATCCAATTCAGGGATGGCGATTTGCAGGGCCACCTGCACAGGGTGAAGGCCGAGGTCGCTCTGTTCCCACTCCTGGGTGGTTTGGAACACAAGAGGAAGCGCGACCATATATGGACGATTGAGCTTCTTCAGGGATTCAATGGCTTTCGGGTGGTCCTGGCGAGCAGGCCCTCCGACCAGTGCAAAGCCCGTCAGGGAGACGATCCCATCCACCAAGGGCTGCTCGGGATTCAGGGGGTCGAAGAAGAAGGCGTTTACCGGCTTGGAGAAATCGAGACCACCGCAGAAGATCGGGAGGACTCGCGCACCGCGAAACTCCAGTTCCTGAATGATGGCGACGTAGTGGGCATCGTCACCGGTGACGATGTGGCTGCGCTGCAACACCAGACCAATCACGGGCCCCTTAAGGGCTTTCTCAGAAAGATCAGTACGACTTGACGTCCAGTTCAGATACTCCTTGAGGTCCTCAAACATCGAAGGGGCAAGGGGGTGCCAAATGCCAAGGTCAGGGAAGACCTCGGGCTCCGCCACCTCCATCGCTGGACGTTCATCTCCTTCCGCTGCAGGAAAGACGTACTTGTCCGCCAGCATCAGCAGGAAATTGCGCAGGTTGTCGGGCGTCCCCCCCAACCAGTACTGAAAGCTCAGCATGAAGCTGCGGGCATCCTGCGCTTTTTCAACCGGCAGGTACTTGAGAACGGTGGGCAGCGTGTTCAGCAGCTTGAGCATGGCGTCTTGGAAACCGGCGCCACCGGCTTCCTTCCGCTTCTTCATGAAGCCAGCAATGGCGCTCTTGCTCTGACCAAGCTGCGCCATGGAGAAGCTGCCCAGCTTGTTGAGCCGCATCACCTCGGGCATGGACGGGAAGACCACCGCTGCTTTCAGGCGATCTCGGTGAGGAGCCACTGCATCAACAACCTTTTGTGCCAGGTCCTCGATGAAGATCAGCGAGGCGATAAACACATCCGCCTCGGCCACGTCTGCACAGAACCCGGCGTAGTTGTCCTCGTCTCGCAGTTCCTCGATCAAGTAGCCGCTCAGCTCGATTCCGAGATCTCCACCAGAGGCGTTAAGCGCAGTAGCTGCCTGGGTTAGGGCGTTTTGATACTGGGGCTCAAGCACCACATAAACCGCCTTCATCACGGATTTGTGGTTCTGACCCTCCACAGGAGCAACGCGGCGATCGGCGGAGCGGACCTGTGTGAACATCAGCGCTTTGAGCAATGTGAAGAACCTTACGGTGACCGCCCCTTGGGCGCGAGGATTTTGGATCGGCCGTTACACGAGCCGCCCCATAGGCTTTGAAGCGTCTGCTGCGCTTTCATGACCGCTCCTATTCCCGTCGTTGTCGCCGGCGCCCTGGGGCGCATGGGAGCCGAAGTCATCAAGGCTGTGGTGGGAGCCCAGGACTGCAGCCTGGCTGGAGCAATCGACAACACTCCTGGCAAAGAAGGCGTGGATGTTGGGCTGGAATTGGGGTTGGGCGAGCTGGAGGTGGCCGTCACAGCCGATTTCGAAGGTTGTCTTTGTGCTGTGAGCCAGTCGGTACGTGACAGCGGCAGCGGTGCCGTCCTGGTGGACTTCACGCACCCCTCGGTTGTGTACGAGCACACCAGGGCAGCGATTGCCTATGGCGTTCATCCCGTGATCGGCACAACCGGGTTATCCCCTGAGCAACTCAACGACCTCACCGAGTTTTCCTCGAAAGCGTCCGTGGGTGGAGCCGTGATTCCCAACTTTTCTGTGGGCATGGTGCTGTTGCAGCAAGCGGCGGCAGCCGCGGCGCGGTTTTACGACCACGCAGAACTGACGGAGTTGCATCACAACCGGAAGGCGGATGCACCCAGCGGCACTTGCATCAAAACCGCTGAGCTGATGGAAGAACTCGGCAAGACGTTCAATCCGGACGAGGTGGAGGAGCACGAGTCCCTGACGGGTTGCCGCGGCGGGCAACGGGATAGTGGCCTGCGGCTTCACTCCGTACGCCTGCCAGGGCTAGTGGCGCATCAGGAGGTCATGTTCGGCGCCCCCGGGGAGACCTACACCCTCCGTCACGACACGATCGATCGTTCTGCCTACATGCCAGGCGTGCTGCTCACAGTGCGCAAAGTAGGGAGCCTGAGCAGCCTTGTTTATGGCCTCGAGCGTCTGATCTGAGGGCGACACCATGCTCATTCCCCTCCGCCCCGGTGAACTGCAACGCCTGATTCCAGCCGTTGCAACCGGCAACCAATTCCGCGTCTCCCTCGGCAAGCCCCAGGAGGTGCTGCAACGCCTGATGGTCGCCGCCATCGGCGGGGTGATCACCCTGCTGATCAGTCAGAGCCAGATGTCCAGCCGCTGGGGCCCCTTCTGGCTGGTGACAGGCGTGGTGTTTCTGCTTTACGTGCTCTGGGGACCGATCCTTCAGGCAGGTCAACGCAATGCCACCCTGCGTCGCTACCCGGCGGCAGCCCTCTTCGAAGGAGAGGTGGCAGACGTGATCACCCGAGAGCGCATCGAGAACCGCCACGAACAGGCCGATAGCCGCGGCCGGCTTGAACTTGTGGAGAACCGACGCACCTGGATGCTTCTTGAACTCGAGGACGAGGAGGGTTATCTCGGTCGGGTTGCTTTTCCGATGGACAAAAAACATCAATCGATTCGCCGGGGCAGCCTGATCCGCTGTCTGGTGCTGAGTGAGCGCAAGGATTTCTCAAAAATCGGTGCTCTCAGCGATGCCTGGCTGCCTGGCTTGAAGATGTGGGTGGGTGAATACCCCTTCTTGTTGAGACCCGCCTTTGAAGAGCTGTGCCAGCTCCGCATCAACCGCCGTTAAAACGGCCGGCAAGCAAGCATCAGTGAATATTTCTTAAAATTGGTTTACACTTCGTAGCAATTCACCAGTGGTCCCCATGTCCCAGGCCCCCTCCTCCAACGCTGCGGTCATCCGTGGAGCAACGGTCACAACGGAAGACGGTGGCCGTCTCAACGCCTTTGCATCCGAACCCCGCATGGAAGTGGTTGAAGCTGAACAAGGCTGGGGGTTCCATGACCGCGCCGAGAAGCTGAACGGCCGCATGGCCATGCTCGGCTTCATTTCTCTGCTGGCCACTGAGTTGGCACTGGGCGGCGAATCCTTCGTTCACGGGCTGCTCGGCCTGGGTTAATCCTCTCGCGCTCCGGAGGGATGGCTGGCCAGACTTGATGAATGGCTCCATCCCTTCCTGAAATACGCGTTCTGGGTGCTGGTCCAACCGGTGCCCTCACAGCACTTGCCCTCGGCCTCAATGGTCAGCGTGTCGTCCTGTTTGACCCGTTGACAGCTTCCGAACTTCAGGCAAGAAGCCGGGCCTACGCAATCACACATTCCAGTCGTCGGCTGCTGACGACCCTCGGGCTCTGGGAGGACCTCTCCGATGCCTTGGTGCCCTTCCGAGAACTGGATTTACGGGACGGTGCCACGAATTCTCGGGTCCTGTTCGGCCAGGCCGATCTCGCTGCCGCCAACAGGAACCACGATGGAATTGGTTGGATCCTGGATCACCGTCCATTGATGGAGCTGTTGCTGGCCCGACTGCAGGGCCACAACAACGTTGAATTGCATCTGGCAGAACCATGCCCTGACCCAAGCCCAGATGCCCTGGTCGTTGCGGCTGATGGACCTGCTTCCCCCACCCGAGAATCCTGGGGAATCCGTCACTGGCAGATGCGTTATCGCCAGGGTTGTCTCACTGCCAAGGTCGTTCTGCGGGGACTCACCCACGACAGAGCCTGTGAGTTGTTTCGGCCGGAAGGACCGTTCGCTGTCCTGCCTTTGGGGCAGGGACGCTTCCAGGTGGTGTGGAGCGCACCCTGGCAGCGTTGCCAACAGCGCAGCACGCTGAAGCGCAGTCAGTTTCTGGATCAGCTGGCCGCCGTTCTTCCCCCAGGAATTGAGCCAGATCGTTTGCTCGATCAACCCAGAGCTTTCCCTCAACAATGGCTGCTAGCTCGGCGCTTTCACCGCGGTAGAGGCGTGCTGATCGGAGAAGCCGCTCACCGCTGCCATCCCGTAGGAGGGCAGGGGCTCAATCTGTGTTGGCGCGATGTTGATGGTCTTCTCTGCGCCGTGCAACGGGGCGGCAGCGCCGCAACGATCGCGAGGAACTACGGGATGAGCCGCTGGCTGGATGTGCTCCAAGTGGGTTTGGCGACTGATCTTCTGGTGCGTGTGTTTTCCAACCGCCAACCGCTGCTGTTGCCGCTGCGGCGCTTGGCTCTGCAGCTGCTGAAACAGTTTTCTGGTCTGCGCAGGCTCAGCCTGCGGGCCATGAGTGACGGCCCCATGCAGCTTTGGCAGGCGTTGCCAAACTGATAGCAGCGCCGGTCAAGACCATGGTGTTGTGCAGCCATCGGCAACCTCCACCAGCCGACTCCCTGCTGCAATTTCTTCAGCGTCGGCTGGGACTGAGCCCCAGTGCCCTTGAACTGGGGCAACGCCAGGCGGAACTGGAACAGGCCCCACTGCCGATCGTGCTTTGGAGCTTTGGCTTGTTGAGCTTGAACCAGCTCGAAGAGGTCTTCGACTGGCAGAACAGTCAGCCGTAACGCAACAACGCTTCCACGGGTTGACCTGCGGGCAACGCTTGGCGCCCACCAAGCCCCTCCAGCTCGATCACAAACGCAAAACCCACCAAGCAACCACCGGCCTGCTCCACCAGTTGTCCCGTCGCTGCAGCCGTTCCACCCGTGGCAAGCAGATCGTCCACCACAAGCACCCGCGGCGAATTTTCAAAGGCATCGGCTTGGATCTCTAGCCGATCGGTGCCGTACTCCAGGGCGTAATCCAAACCAACCACCTCACCGGGAAGCTTTCCGGGCTTCCGCACAGGCACGAAGCCAAGTCGTCGGTCGCTGGCCAGAGGAGCCCCAAAAATGAAACCCCGGGATTCGATCCCCACGATCAGATCAGGCTTCACCTCATCGCACACCCGGCCCAGCTGCCGGATCACTTCAGCCATGGCCTCTGGTGATCGCAGAAGCGGGTTGATGTCTCGGAACAAAATTCCAGGCTTGGGAAAGTCGGGAATTGAGCGAATGTGCGACTGAAGATCCAAATCCAGGTGACGCAATGGCATGGCCCCTGGCATCATCGCAGCCATGACTGAAGCTCCATCGTCCAGCATTCTCCAAGGGGGTGCACGACTTAGCCGACGGGGCGTTGAGCGTCTCGATCTGCTGTTGCTGACCATCGAGGCTCTCGACCTCAATGGTGGCGAGGCGATGGTCTGGACCAGCCAGCAGATGGGCCTCCAGGCTCAATTCCCTAACCGGGTTGAGCTCTGGAAGCGGCGTTGTCACAACCCCCTGAGGCGCACCACCTGCCGGGACCAGCTCGACCCTGTCGATGCCGAATCCCTGATCTGCCTGGTCTGTGCCATGTCGGAGCGGCTGTATCCGATGCTCCACCAACTCCTGTCGAGCCGCGAGCCGGAACAGCTCACTCAACAGCGTTGGCAGTTATTCCACGAGCGTCTGCGGGACCTTATTGAGGAGCGAATGAATCTGCGGCGGGAAGCCGTGGTTCGCCTTCTCAAGATGGAGCCGGCGGGAGCTCTGCACCGTCAGCTGATCAGCACCCTGGCGTTCTGCGCAGGCCCAGGTGGAATCAATCGGCTCCGCGCCACCTTGCTCGATCCCACTCCATAGGCCGACCATGTTGAAAACGACCTACCAATACGAACAAACGGCAGCACGGCTTGTGGTGGAGGGCTTTCCAGATCTCTCCGCCGGGCATTCCAGTGATGCGGTCGGAATCCTCTCGTCCTGGCGGCTGCAGTTGGTGGGAGCACCGGAACTGGAAGGCACGCGGGATCATCTCGAGGCCCTGATGGCAGCAGTGATGCCCTACGCCAGACATCGCTTATCTGGAGTGCAACGCCGCTTTGGCCAGGAGAGCGGTTTTGTGAGCATCGGGCCGAATCAGACAAACCATCTGCTGGAACTACGCAGCAGCCGAGAGGGCGTTGAGCCGCTTCAGCTCAAGCTCGATGACGCTGAATTGGCTGACCTGGTGCGCTGCCTCGATCAGTTGCGGATCGACACCAGGGTCAAGCTGACCTGGACGTTTCCCGAGGACCGGCCCCTGCAGCGCCAGGAGATCGTCGATCGCATTCCTTTGCAGAAACGCCTAGGACCGCCACTTCTTGCTGGGGTCGCCCTGGCATGCTCCATTGCGACCGCATGGCTGGTTCCATTGCCTCAGGAGATCAAGGAGACATCGCCAGCTGCAGCGCCCGTGGAGAAGCCGGAAACGCAGTCAGACCGTTGACGTGCAGGAAACACGCTTCAGAATCGCCGGAGTGACGGCACCCTGATCCGCACCAGGCCATGAAGAAGGCACGCCGGAGCAGCAAACTCGATCAGCGGCGAGTCTTCCGGCCCCGGCGTCGGTTTCCCTACGGCCCAGTCTTGCGTCAGTTCACTGTCGTCGTGCTGATGCTGGCTGGTGCAGCGGGCCTCGTCGTGCTGCTGCAGCAGTTGCCCCAGCAGGTCGACATCATGCTGCTGGTCAGTGAAGCCATCGATGATCTGATTGGCGGCGTCCAGCAATTGCTGGAGGCCCTGCTCAGGCTTGCCGCCATCGTGCTGATCACTGCTATTGCGCTTCTGGCTGGAGTGCTCCTGCTTGGTGCTCTCTGGAGGTTGATTCGCATCATCCGACTGGTGGTGTCTCCCCCCAATCAAGGAAGGCGCTGACGCGGAGCTAAGGAGCGCTGATGATTCCACAACTCCTGCAAGGTCACGGTTCCGTCCCGATCACGATCCAAAACGTTGAAGTTGCGACTGATCCAAGGGATGCGTTTGGCTTCCCGTCGATCCAAGCCACGGTTCCGGTCGCGGTCGGCCTGGCTGAAATGCTGCTTGAGCCTTGGCCCACTGGGCGATGAATCCTGGAGACGTAGATCCTCCAGCAGAAGATAGGAACGATTGTTCTGGCGTTTGAGCCGACGGCTCAGCCCACGGCGTCCCTGCACTTCAGACGCATCCAGTCGACCATCACTGTTGACGTCCAAGCGGATGAACAATGTTTCCATCCTGGCGCTGTAAACACGCATGGTCTTGTTGCCCGGGCCAGCCTGCAGTGCCAAGGGACTCACCACGAATGCCAACGGCCCGAGCACACGGATGGCGGTCAGCGCATTCATGACGCCAGCCTATGGAGCTTGGGCATCTCTGACGATGACTGATGGATGACCGACGCCTGATCAGCTGTGACTGGGTCCTACCGGAAAGGGACAGAGGCTTAGCCACTGCATACCATCAGCCCAACCGCTGATGGACATGGCCAAGGACACCATGATCTGGGTGGTGGATGACGACCCGGAACTGAGAAAGATGGTCGGCACGTACCTGATGGATCAGGGATACGACGTACGCAGTCTCTGCGATGTAAAGCAATTCGAAGCGCGTCTGGAGTGCCAACGCCCAGACCTGGTGGTGTTTGATCTGATGCTGCCCGGCGATGATGGCCTGACGGCGCTGCGGAGACTGCGGGATGCCGGAGATGATCTCCCTGTGGTGATGCTCACCGCCCGTGCCGACGGTGTTGATCGGATCATCGGCCTCGAGCAGGGCGCAGATGATTACATCGCCAAACCGTTCTTACCTCGGGAACTCACGGCCCGGATCGAAGCCGTATTGCGACGGCGCAACGCATTGCCGGCAGGAACACCGGTGGAAGGTGGTGAGTGCGTCGGTTTTGGAGACAACCAGCTGGATCTCTCCTCGCGCACGTTGCTGAAGAACAATCAACCGGTTGTGATCACCAGTGGTGAGTTCAGTCTTCTGGCCGCCTTTGTTCGCCACCCGCATCGGCCCCTCTCCCGGGAGCGCCTGATCGAACTCGCCCGAGGTCCCGGCAGCGACACCGATAGCCGCAGCATGGACGTTCAGGTGTCACGGGTGCGCAAGTTGGTGGAACCGGATCCAAGCCGGCCCCGCTACGTGCAGACGGTTTGGGGATATGGCTATGTCTTTGTCCCGGATGGCACGCCGAGATCCCGCTGAGATGCCCAGCCAACGGGGGATAACAAGTGGACTAGCCCGCTTCGGTGTCTGGGGTACGACGCTTCTGGCCAGTTGGATGCTGGCCCTACTGGTGCTGCAGGTGCTGTTCGGGCGGCAACTGGAACGCATCCAGACCCTGCAGCTGGGTCGAGATCTGGCGTTGAACGTGCGCCTCACTGAATTGACCCTGGAGCGCTATCCCCCCGCACTGATCAGCGAGCTCACCGGTCTGGAACTGCTGGTCAGCCAACAACCATCGAGACCAACCAAAGAGACGCAGGGGATGGCCCAGCGGCGCCAGGAACTGCAACAGGTGCTCTGCTCTCGCCTGACGCACTGCCCTGAGCTCCGACCAGCCCCCAACAGGTCTGGAACGCCCGAGGTTTGGATTGAGCTGTTTTCTCCGCTGGAACCGGTCTGGCTGCGCACACCCCTACCGATGGCACGCGCCTGGCCGCCGCAACCGATGCTCCTGCTGCTGGCCCTGGTGAGTGCTGTCGTGATCACTGGGGTGCTCTACCTACTCCTTGATGTCGCCCGTCCCCTTCGAAAGCTCGAGGACGCGGTCTCCCGCGTGGGGGAGGACAACGACCGCGATCCAGTCCCGGAGCAGGGGGCTCCAGAGGTTCGGCGAATCTCGCGACGCTTCAACGCCATGGTGCGTCGGCTCGCGGAAGCTCAGAGGGAGCGCGTCACCATGCTGGCGGGCATCGCCCACGATCTGCGGGCACCTTTGACGCGGCTGCAGTTCCGTCTGTCGATGCCGGAGCTGAACGCAGATGAGCGAACGCGCTGCCAAAGCGATCTGGATGCACTCGAGCGGATCACAGGCCAGTTTCTGCTGTACGCCGGAGGCGGTGAACGCGAGGAGTATGTCGTCTGTCCGCTGGATCAGTGGCTGGCTGAAACGGTTGCTGGACAGCCCAGTAACCAGCTGCAACTCCAACTCAGTTCCATCAGCGCGCGAATTCGACCGATTGCCCTGGGGCGCGCCGTGAGCAACCTGGTCGACAATGCATTCAGTTATGGCACCACACCAGTTGTCGTTCGCCTACGAAAGACGGGATCAGAGGTAGCGATTGAAGTCTGGGACCAGGGCGAGGGGATACCCAGCAGTGATTGGGAACGTGCTCTGCAACCCTTTCAACGCCTGGATTCGGCACGGGGACGTCAAGGCCATTGCGGCCTAGGGCTGGCCATCGTGAATCATGTGGTCCGCACCCATGAGGGAAAGATCAATTTCCGGCAAGGGAACGGTGACCCAGGACGATTTGGCGTCATCATCAACCTCCCCAGGGATGAGACGAAAAGTACCGTAATTCCGTAAAAAATCGGCCCGGATCGTGCCCGCTGACGGCGTGCCTGCCAAAACAGAAGAAAGATCCACCTCCAGCATGCGCCAGTCAAAAGAACATGACTTCACAGGCGTACTCGAGGCCATAGATCACTACAGCGATGGCGATATCGACCATCCTCAGGAACTCATGGTGGAGCTACAAGAGGGCTTTTCCAACAAGCACAAACGGCTGAGCAAAAAGATCTACGAAAAGGAGCTGGCCAAACTCCAGACAGAACTGGTCAAGATGCAGTACTGGGTGAAAGCCACGGGCTTTCGCATGATCATCCTGTTTGAAGGACGGGATGCCGCAGGCAAGGGAGGATCGATCAAACGTCTGACGGAACCATTGAACCCAAGGGGCTGTCGGGTGGTTGCCCTGGGTACCCCGTCAGAGCATCAGAAAAGCCAATGGTATTTCCAGCGCTACGTCGAGCACTTCCCCGGTGCTGGAGAAATCGTCGTCTTCGATCGCAGCTGGTACAACCGGGCCGGGGTGGAAAAGGTCATGGGTTTTGCAAGCGCCGAACAGGTCGAGCAGTTCTATGTGTCCTGCCCCCGGTTTGAGCAAATGCTGGTGCAGGACGGAATTCTGCTGCTGAAATACTGGTTCTCCATCAATGATGATGAGCAGGAGAAGCGTTTCCAGGAACGCATTGATAACGAAGAGCGGCGCTGGAAAATGAGTCCTATGGACATCGAGTCGCGCAATCGCTGGGTGGAGTACTCCAAAGCGAAAGACATCATGTTTTCCAAGACGCATATTCCAGAAGCACCTTGGTTCACCGTGGAAGCCAATGACAAACGTCGCGCTCGCCTGAATTGCCTAAGCCACATTCTCAGCAAGGTGCCCTATGAAGACATGACACCAGAACCGATCAAGATGCCAAAACGTCCAAAACAAGGCGGCTACAAGCGACCTCCCTTCAACGAACAGTTCTTTGTTCCCAACCACTATCCCTACAAAGACTGAAGGGCTCTCCTGCGCACAAGCGGAGCTAAAAAATATTTAAACCAAATCAATACTCTTTTTTATAAAGCAGCATTAAGGTGCATAGGCATCGTCGCATGTCGACCGCCTCTGTGCACCTGAGCGGCTTCAGCAAACCCTGAATCCCCCCACCAGGAAGCCAACCGGGGAAACCAATGGGGGCTCAACCCGATCTCACTGAGACAAAGCAACTGCAAAAGCAACTGCAATCGAACAGGACCGAACTACATATCGGGATACACCAATCCGATGCTGATACCTAAAGCCTCGTCAATAAACAATGAAGCAGAACAAATAGATCAGCAGCGAAAAGCCAAACACCAACATTCCAACCGATGTCTTGATACGCATCCATTTCTTATCCCACTTATAGGGTGCCATCACCAAAATCGAAAACAACGTCAACCCGGCATACACAACCAAGGTGTGTTTTGGATGCTCCTTTGCAAGAATCATGCCGATCCCATGCCAAAAGAATGTCAGCATGGATGCATAGGACGAAATCGCTCCAAGGTTATAGAGCAACTCTTTGTGCTTTCTAAGTTGCTCTCCAATCCAGTATTGAAGACGCATCGAGGAACTCGAAGAGAGATAGCTGAAATTTAGCGATCAAAAGTTTTACCTCAACCCTGGAGAAATAACGTCACAGAATTAAGTGCTGATAGCAAATGAGCAGGCTTCACCCGAAGTACTCACTGGGCTTGAGTCGAGACGTCAGCACGCTTTAAGGTGTCGGACCATCCAGTCCTGCGGGTTTTGCTCGGTTCCTGGCAAGTCCTAATGCGATGCATCGCCAGTGCGTTGTTCCTGTTGGCCCATGGCCTGCTGGTGCTTGAGCACATCGCGATGGGCACAGCACTCCACGGGATTGCTGAATTGTTTCTCGCTCCTTGGGCCCTGCGTCATAAGGCCTGGGACATCATCGTGATCGGACTAATTTTCTGTGTCTTCGACCTGTGGGGAACCCTGCGTCTGACCGGCGCCCTTGTCTAAGAGCACCGCATCAATCCAAGTTTCAAACGCTCAACCGCTGAGCCGCTGGGACCAAAAGCCAAAGAGCTGCCAAGACGACCAAAGAAACATCCCGAGAAACACCCAGTTCAGCCAAGCGGGACGGCGGTCGTTTTCAAACATCTCTAAAGGAAGCGAAGGCGACACCTGACCTTATCGGTGACGCGCATTAATGGCCATGGCGAAGGAGTTGGAGCAGCAGCAGCCCTCCCATGCCGCCGCATCCCACCAAGAGCCAGGGAAGACGAGCCTGCCGGGCGTCAGGCAATTCATCGCGAAACACCGCCATCAAAAGCCCTCCTCCCAAGAATGCCGTCGCGATGGCCAGGGTGAGCGCATCCACGGGATGAAACACCAAGGCGTGCAGAAGCCCCCACAACAAGGGCGGCGCTTCCAATCCAACGATTCCGACGGCGAAATCGCTGAGGATGGTGCACCGCGGCGTAGCGGTCCGTCAACAGAACGTGGGCGCTGATCGCAACAGTGAACAAGATGCCGTAACCAATCCCGGTTGTGATGAGTGATGGCAGGGAATAGGCATAGAGATAGTTGATCGCCGCAAAGCTGAAGAGCTGCAACCACACCGCAAAAGGAGGTGCATCTTCCCTTTGCTTCATCACCACGTTCAGACTGAAAACCACCAGGACGCCCAAGAGGGCAATCAGGAACAGCAAAGCCTCCACCAGAGGTGTCGGCACGTAATCGATGAGACCCCGAGCGTCCGAAAGTTCAGATCCCCCCGTTGCCAACTCCGGCAGGAGATGGAGAAACACATAGGCCAAGCCAGCCCCACCTCCAACCGACGCCCAGCGTTGCTGATGCTGCTCTGGACGCGAGAAGACCAAACTGGCCAGCCAATGACAACTGCCGATCGCCAGCACACAGAAAAAAGCGACCCCCCAGACCACTGAACGGAATCAGTTGCTCAAAGTCTGATCAGCAGCGGCCGAACCAGCATCACTTCGCCGAGGAACTCCAATCGGCAGAGCGAAACGACACATTGGCACCACCACTCCGTTTTAAGTCGTGCATGCCTTCCAACTGGTTGTACACCGACAGAAGCTGCCGCCGCATGTGATCGGTGTGGGGCAGATCAGCGATCAAACGCAGCACATCTTCCAGGGATCGCTTGGCGTCGATCACCAAACGACAATCAGGGCTGCCAGGTTCATCGCGCATCAGATCGGAAGCGAATAATTCCATTCAGCAGAAAATTCCGGCATTCGGGTGTCTGAATCCCTACCAATGCAGCGATATTCAGCAGAAATTCAGGGTTCACCACCACCTTCCCGTTCCATCACATCCCAAGGACGCTCGAGCGGAGGTTGCGCTGACCAGACCCCAAGCTCTGCAGAGGCCGCCTCCGTTTCAAGAACGGAATAATCGAGATCATCACAACGTCCAAGGAAGCCATCCCAGGCAACAACCGCACCTTGACGAATCAAGGCAGCACCGAGATCTTCCCCATCGATCAGGAGGCGTCCCACCAGGCGTCCGTACACATCGCGTGAGCGGAGCTCAAACAAAGCTTGGTCTCCGACCTTCACTAAGGCACTGATGGCCACCGATGCACGCGTTGCCCATGGCGTCTGACTCCGTCGCGGAGCCTGGAGACAAGCCAGCCGAACCGCTCTCCCCTGACCATCCAACTCAACCAGCAGCTGCTGCGCGTTGCTGATGCTCAACACCCGAACCGGCTGCAACTCTGCGCGACTCGAAAGCGGCAGAGCCAAAGCCATCAACAGTGCTGCAGCAATCCTCTTCATCCTGGGGCATTTCGCACAGCCGGCAGTCTGAGGCTGCTGACCCATGACAACAACACCAGCAGTGACGATGCCCAGAGGCAGGCCTGCATGCCAGCGGCCTCCGTCTTCCCGAGCATGAACACCGCTCCAGAGAGCATGGTTCCCACCAGGCGCCCAGCAGCATTGGCCATGTAATAGAAGCCCACGTTGAGGCTGACACTCTCCGCATCGGTGTAGGCCAGCACCATGTAGGAGTGGATGGACGAATTCATCGCGAACACCACACCGAAGGCGGCAAGGCCGGCGGTGATAGCAACCGCCACATCAACCTCTCGCCAAAGCGCAACAGCAATCAGAGCCGGGATCGCCGTCAAAAGCGCACTCCAGAACTGCACGGCGGACACGCCAGGCGGAGCGGTCTGACCCCAGAGTTTTCGTAGACCAGGAGCTGTTCCCTGGACGATGCCGTAACCGATCACCCAAAGGCCAAGGAAGCCACCGATCTCCCAGAAGCTCCACCCCAAGGAAGCCTCCAGAAACACCGGTAAGGCCACCACGAACCAGACATCACGGGCACCGAACAGAAAGAAGCGCGCCAAAGACAGCACATTGATGCCCTGGGATTTGGAGAACAGGGCTGCAAACGCTGGTTTTGACTTCATCTTTCCGATCTCCCCCGGCAGCACCAGGGTCAGCAGGAAGGCGAGGGCAAGGCCCGCGGCCATCCAGCCCACGGCGGCGTTGAAGCCAAAAGCGGTGAGCAACACCCCACCCAGAAAAAAGCCCACACCCTTGAGAGCATTCTTCGATCCCGTCAGGATCGCCACCCATTTGAACAGCTTTTGTTGCCCCTGCTGTTCATCCTCTGGGGTTTCGGGCACCACAGTCTTGATGGCACTTTTGGCGCTCATCTTGTTGAGATCTTTGGCGATGCCACTGATCGCCTGAGCCACCATCACGTAAACCACGCTCAACAGCTTCGGCCACCCAGCTGTGACGGGAATCAACATCAGCAGTGCAAGGATCTGGAGCAGCGTGCCCATCCAGAGGGTTAGCCGAAGCCCATAGCGGGCACCAATCCAACCGCCGTACAGGTTGGTGACCACCCCAAAGAATTCATAAAAGAGGAACAGAGCGGCGATCTCGAGGGTGGTGTAGCCGAGCTGGTGGAAATGGAACACCACCAACATCCGCAGGGCACCGTCGGTGAGCGTGAAGGCCCAATAGTTGGCGGTGACGATGCCGTATTGCTGCAGCGGCGAGAGCTTCATGACTCGCGTTCCACCACATGACAGGTGAGGTCGGCCATGCGGCAGCTGTAGCCCCATTCGTTGTCGTACCAGGCGAACACTTTCAGCTGGTTGTCATCCACCACCATCGTCGAGAGGGCATCGACGATCGAGCTGCGGTTGTCGTTGGTGTAGTCGCAAGACACCAACGGGCGTTCCTCGTAGCCGAGGATTCCGTGCAGCGGACCATCGGCTGCAGCTTTGAAAGCAGCATTCACCTGCTCCACCGTGACGTTCTGCTTGAGCTCGAACACCGCGTCAGTGAGGGAACCATTCAGCAGGGGAACGCGCACGGCATGGCCATTGAGCTTGCCCATGAGCTCGGGGAAGATCATGGCGATCGCCTTGGCCGACCCGGTGGTGGTGGGGATCAGTGAGGTCAGTCCGGAACGTGCCCGGCGCAGATCACTTTTGAAGGAGTCGATCGGCACCTGGGTGTTGGTGATGTCATGAATGGTGGTGATCAGTCCGTGCTCGATCCCAAAGTTTTCGTGCACCACCTTCACCACCGGCGCCAGGCAGTTGGTGGTGCAGGAGGCCGCCGTCACCAATTTGTGCCGCGCTGGCTCATACAGCTGATGATTAATGCCATAAACAATGTTGAGCGCCTCCTCACCGGCAACAACACCCTTCACCGGACAGGCCACCACCACACGCTTCAGGCCCACCTGCTCGAAGTAGGGGTTGAGGGTCTCCGGCGTCTTGATCTTTCCGCTGGCCTCCAGCACCATCTCCACACCCCGATCGATCCAAGGCACAGCCGTGGGATCTTTTTCGCTGGACCAGGTGAGCTCGGATCCCTCCACAGTGAAACCATCGGCACTGCTGGCGATCCCCCGATCCCAACGACCATGGACGGAATCGAACTCCAGCAGGTGAGCCGCCGTTGCAGCGTCACCAGCGGGATCATTGACATGCACCAGTTCAATGCCAGGCCGACCCCAGAGAGCCCGAAACACCAGACGACCAATCCGTCCAAACCCGTTGATACCGATGCGCATAGCAACCCCACTGATCAATCAAATTATGTTGATCAAAACAGATCGGTGGATGCTGCTCCTGTGATGCAGAACACCCTTAATGTCGAGCAGTCGAGGCAGATGCTCAAAGCACTGGCCGACCCCATCCGCCTCAAGGTGATTCATGCACTGGCGCTGGGGGAACGATGCGTCTGTGATTTAACGGGGGATCTCAATCTCCCCCAGTCCAAACTCTCCTTTCACCTCAGGGTGCTTCGCGAAGCAGGGCTACTGACCGATCGGCAAAGCGGTCGCTGGATTTACTACCGGCTGCAACCGAATGCCCTCGCAGCGCTGGAGGCCTGGCTAGCCGATCTGCGCCTCCACTGCAGCCAAGACGCTGTCCCCTGTCAGGAATAACGATGGACCAACGGCTTTTTTTTCCGGCAACGGAACGCAATCGCAGGCCCATCGGGGATCTGCTGAGCCAGCTGCTGCCCGCTGCAGGAGCTGTGCTGGAACTGGCCAGCGGGAGTGGAGAACATGCCGTCTGCTTTCAACAGCGGTTCACGAATCTGCTCTGGCAGGCCAGCGATCCGGATCCAGACCATCGCGCCAGCATCGACGCCTGGATCCGCCACCAAGGCCTGAGCAATGTCATGCCAGCAGCCCTCAATCTTGATGTTGAGGAACGACCCTGGCCCCTCCCCCAAACCATTGGAGCGTCACTGAACGCTGTGGTTTGCATCAACCTGCTGCACATCAGTCCAGCCAACTGCACCAATGCGGTGCTCGAAGAATCTGCCGTGCTGCTGCCCAGCGGCGCCCCACTGATCATCTACGGCCCCTTCATGCGCAATGGCGCCCACACGAGCGCGAGCAATGCCGCCTTCGACAGATCGCTAAGGGAGCGGAACAACCAGTGGGGGTTGAGAGAGGTGAGCTTGGTCACGTCTCTTGCCGCCAGCGCTGGGTTCAAAACCGACGACGTGGTGCCCATGCCCGCCAACAACCTGACTCTGGTGCTTCGCCGCCGTTGAGCGAAGAGGTTCTTGCCAGCTCTCACCAGGCACTCCACAATTCAGCCTTAACAACGGCGGAAGGCATGGGTCTTGGTGAGCTCTTGATAAAAATCCTGATCGGCATCGCTGCCACCCTGGTCCTGTCCTTTCTGTGCAGGAAAATCTTTCCTCGCTTCACCAAGAGAAGCAAAACCAACTTCGACGACTTTGTCCTAAATGCCCTTGCGGATTCAATCATTCCGTTCGGAATTGTCGTCGTCCTGATCCTCACGCAAAAAGAACTTGGGCTGCCCATCAACGTTGAGCGTGCCTACGACACAGCACTAAGACTTGTTGGAACAATCGTTCTGATCAGGTTTGTCAACCGTGTCGGCGCTCGCTTTCTGACGGGGGTCGCCCGACGTTCAGGTGCAGAAGATCTTGAGCATTTATTTCAAAGTCTTCTCCCACTACTAAGAGCAGTGATCTGGGGCATCGGCACCCTGGTGCTGCTGCAGAGCCTCGGTGTAAAGATGACCGTGATCTGGGGCTTGTTAAGCGCCGGCGGTATCGGCATTGGCTTGGCCTTGAAAGAGCCGGCCCAGGAATTGTTTGCCTACATGATGATTCTTCTGGATAAGCCATTCACCGTTGGTCAATTCATCTCGGTGGGCTCAACATCAGCAACAGTGGAAAGAATCGGTGTTCGCTCCACCCATCTGCGAAGCCTGCGTGGCGAACAAGTGGTGATGAGCAACTCAACCCTCACAGGCTCAACCATCCTTAATTTCGCCGAAATGGCGCAACGCCGCATGATCTATTCGATTGGCGTCACCTACGACACAACTGTCGATCAGATGAAGTCCATCCCAACCATGATTCAAACCATCATCGATTCTCAGAAGCACAGCACCTTCAATCGCTGTCACTTCACCGAATTTGCTGATTCAAGTCTGAATTTTGAGCTTGTTTATTACATCGACACCCGAGATTTCACCGTTGCATTAAATGATCAGCAAGCGATCAACCTCGCAATCATGGATGCTTTTGCCCGAGCAGGCATTGAATTTGCCTTCCCAAGCCAAACGCTCTACTTAGAGGGAGATTCACTCACTGGCAAAGCGTCTTGATGGGTCGGGGCTGCCGAACGCCAGACAACACCACCAATCAACAAGGCCAACGCAGCCACAGCCGCCGTGAAAGGAATCAAGCGACGCTGATCCGCACTTGTTCCGAGAGTGATCTGCTGGGAGATGTTGTCGCGCCGCGACGCCAAAAATGATTCCTGACGACAGCTGGTGCAGACCGTGTTGGAAATGCCTGCATTTTTCAACTTGAAGCCGTAACGGCCTGGGATCTCAACAGGTGTTCCGCAGCTGGAACAGGGGAGAGAAAAAACAGCCATCGGGAATCTGCCCTCTCCACAGGTCTATCACCACGATTTCATTCCAGAGGGATGGCCCCATGGGCGCAGACAGCGCCCCAACAGAGACTGCGATCCGCCGTCCAGGAGGGTTGCACCTGCAGCCACGCCTGGTTCTGACCAACCCGCATCATCATCTGACCAGTTCCGTCATGGACGAATTCGACGCGCTGCTGATCCCAGGTCAACACCCAGCGCTGTCCAGGAGTCGCGGCGACCATGCGGCATGGACTCCAGGCCTGCTCTCCGATCCGGCAGCGCATCGATGCCGCTGCAACGGACGTGCCGCCGACTGAACTACCGATTATCAGTAGAGCAGCTGTCCAGAGCTTGATGTGAAACACAGACACTCGCTGGGCAGCACGCTGGCGAAAGGACTCCTCCTCACCATGCGAACGGGCGACTGTCACGCCCGTGGGGGGCACCAGATCTCTTCAGGGTTTGGTGTCTGTCAGGATTCGATCAGACCAGTTGCTGATCGTGCCGCGTTTTCAAGCCCGCGTCCTTGTGCGTCTGCGCCCCTCTGTGCTCGATCCAGCCGGAGAAGCCGCGCGTGGTGCCGCTGAACGTCTTGGGGTGGAAGGCCTCAGCAAATTGCGGATCGGAAAAGCCGTGGAAATAGAGATAGAGGCCCCCGATGAAGCGGAGGCCCGCCGCAAGTTGGAATTGCTCAGTGATCGACTGCTGGCCAACCCGGTGATCGAGGACTGGACTCTGGAGCTGAACCACTCATGAGCATCGGGGTCATCGTTTTTCCGGGCTCGAACTGTGATCGGGACGTGCAATGGGCAACGGAGGGATGCCTGGGCTTGAGCACACGCCGGGTCTGGCATGAAGAGACCGACCTGAGCAGCTTTGACGCCATCGTTCTGCCTGGAGGGTTCAGTTACGGCGACTATCTGCGTTGCGGTGCCATTGCACGCTTCGCACCAGCCCTGCAATCGCTGATTGACTTTGCAGCCCGGGGCGGTCGCGTGCTCGGGATCTGCAACGGATTCCAGGTACTGACGGAACTTGGGCTGCTGCCCGGAGCACTGACCAGAAACCGGGATCTGCACTTCATCTGTGAGAACACGCCCCTCAAGGTTGTGAGTCAGCGCTCGGCCTGGATGCAGGGGTACAGCGACGGGGGCGGAACGCTGACCTTGCCGATCGCCCACGGGGAAGGCCGTTATCAGTGCAGTGATGACACGTTGAAACAGCTTCAGGACGAAGACGCCATTGCCCTCAGCTACGGCAACAATCCCAATGGATCAATCGCAGACATCGCCGGCATCACCAACACCAGCGGCAACGTTTTGGGCTTGATGCCCCACCCGGAACGGGCCTGTGATCCTGCGACTGGAGGAACCGACGGCCGACGCATGCTGGAGGCCCTGCTGGGCTGATGCAGAGCCGCCGGACGCTGCTGATCTCAGGGGCATCCACCATTGCATCCACTGTCGTCACGGCCCTGCTCCCCCCCCGGGCCATGAGCGCCCAGCGGAGGTTGGCACCGCTGAAACCTGGAGCACGCATCCGCGCCGTGAACCCCGGCACATGGATGGATCCAGACACCGATCTGAAACTCTTGCTCGAGCGCTGTGATGAACAGCGCTGGCATCTGGAGATCCCAGCAGCAGTCACCCGTCAGTGGCGCTATTTCTCCGGAACCGACCGGGAGCGGAGCAGCGATCTGACGGCTGCCTGGAATGATCCAACAGTTGATGCTGTGCTGACCGTCGGAGGTGGCTGGGGGGCCGCCCGCGTGCTCGAAGCCGGATTCCGCTTTCCACGACATCCAAAATGGAGCCTTGGGTTCTCTGACACCAGCTCCCTGCTGCTGGCCCAATGGGCCGCCGGCCTGCCTGGGGGGATCCATGGATCCAGCGGCGGCACAGATGCGCAGTGGCAACGGACGGTGGATCTGCTCCGTGGACGTCCGGTGGAACCTCTGCAGGGAGAGCCAAGACGGCGGGGGATCGCTCGCGGCCCTTTGGTTGTCACCAATCTGACCGTGGCGACCCATCTGATCGGAACGCGCTGGCTTCCCTCTTTGAAGGGGGCCATTTTGGTGCTGGAAGACGTTGGAGAAGCGCCCTACCGGGTGGACCGAATGCTGACCCAATGGCGCAGCGCTGGCCTTTTGCAGCACTTGGCGGGGGTGGCCTGCGGTCGCTTCAGCTGGGCAAAAGACGACATCCTCCCCGGTGATTTCACCATGGAGGAGATCCTTGAGGAACGCCTGGGCGATCTTGGCATTCCCCTAGTGCTCAATCTGCCGGTGGGCCATGGTCGCCCCAACGAGGCTTTACCTCTGGGATCACAAGCACAACTGGATGGCCAGCGGGGCCTTCTCAGCCTGATTCCCTGATCTGTTGGCAAAACGCTGGTCCTTCGGTGGCTTTGCCGCTAGCGATGGACCAAAGCAGCTGACCCTCGTGGCCGACCTCACCATCGCGAACACGGTGTCCGATCTGATCCTGGGTGATGTCCGCGAACATTTGCCGCTGGAGCGGATTCCCCTGCAGGGCGACGTGCTTGGGCTTGGGACCACGACCAGCATTGACAACGGAGAGCTGACCTTTCTGCAGGACAGCTCATCGACATCAGCCATCTGGCGTTGCGTGGCCCATGACGGCAGCATCATCAAACTCTCTCCTGGCGATGGGAGTGGTCACTTCCCATATGTGTGCTTCACAAGGGATGCATCCACCCTGCGTCGCCCTGTGGCGATTGAATCGCTCGGACCCACGGAGGAAGCGCCTCTGCAAAGACTGGTGGCAGAAGCAATCGCCCAGGGACAACGCTCCGGAACCCTTGAGTCGGCTCCCATCTACGGAGTGCGGATGTTGACCCACTGGCATGAACTCGTGATCACCGTGGCCTCCAAGCTCTGCATGGGTCAGCAGCGGCGCAACATGAAAGTCGCCGCAAGTGAAGCGGGATCATCAACCGCAGGTCAAAGCATCTACGACATGCTTCAGCACTACCGACTGGCGCCGCAACCTACGGAGAAAACCAACGATCCAATCCGCTATCTGGGACGCGCGATGCAGTGGGATTGCTGTGGTTTTTTTGACACCGAACCGGAGCTGGGGCGCGTCACCGTTCCTCAGCCAGGCGCCCACTTGCATCTCCATGGATGCAGCACTGATCTGGCCTATGGAGGACATCTTCACCATGAACATGCTTCAACCAGACTCAAACAATTGGAACGCCTTTGGCTGTATCCACTCCAGACTTTCAGTGCCCTTGGAAGCGATATGGCCGTTGAAGACTTGAGCTTCGACAACGGAATGATTCGTTTTCGTGTTGTGAATGCAGGGGAAATGGACGTGAGCGACGTTGGCGTGGCCGTTGTGATTAATGACCGCTACAGCTGTCGTCGTTACATCAGGATCCCCTGGTTAAGTGCAGGCGACGATGAGGAATTCACCTTGTCGTTATCCCTCCCAAGCGGCAAGCAGCTGATCACAGTGATCGCAGATCCTGAGGAGATTGTGATCGAAGCGGAGAACCGTAGGAACAACAATCGATTGGACTTGGAAGTCCAGATTCCATGAGCTTTGGCATCAATCATCCACAAAAAAAGGGGCCCCGAAGGGCCCCTGCTGGAGATTGATCTCTGAATCAGGCGGCGACAGCAGCCTTGGGATCGAGAGCACCCTTGGCGTACAGGCCGGCGAAGTGGGTGATGCTCTGCTGCTGGATCTTGCTGGCATTGCCGGCAGCCCAGAACTGCTGGTAGCGGTCGAGGCAGACCTGCTTCATGTACTTCCGCGCCGGCTTGTTGAAGTGGCGGGGATCGAAGTTGGCAGGGTCAGCCATGGCTGCCTCACGCACAGCGGCGGTGAAGGCCAGACGGTTGTCGGTGTCGATGTTCACCTTGCGCACACCATTGCGGATGCCCTCCTGGATCTCTTCAACGGGAACGCCGTAGGTCTCGGGGATGGAACCACCGTGCTTGTTGATCATCTCCAGCCATTCCTGGGGAACGGAGGAGGAGCCATGCATCACCAGGTGGGTGTTGGGGATGGCTTTGTGGATCTCAGCGATGCGGCTGATGGCCAGCACTTCACCCGTGGGCTTGCGGGTGAACTTGTAAGCGCCGTGGCTGGTACCGATAGCGATAGCCAGAGCATCACACTTGGTCTTAGCGACGAAGTCAGCTGCCTCAGCAGGATCGGTGAGCAGCATGTCTTTGGACAGCTCTCCCTCGAAACCGTGGCCGTCTTCGGCTTCACCCTTACCTGTTTCCAGGGATCCCAGACAACCCAGCTCACCCTCAACGCTCACACCGACGGAGTGGGCGAAGTCAACAACCTGCTTGGTGACGTTGACGTTGTAGTCGTAGCTGGCGGGAGTCTTGGCGTCGGCTTCCAGGGATCCGTCCATCATCACGGAGGTGAAACCGTTGATGGCAGCGGAATAGCAGGTGTCAGGAGCGTTGCCGTGGTCCTGGTGCATCACCACAGGGATGTGGGGATAGGTCTCGGTCGCGGCCAGGATCAGGTGACGAAGGAAAATTTCGCCGGCGTAGCTGCGGGCACCGCGGGACGCCTGGAGGATCACGGGGCTGTCGGTCTCGTCAGCCGCTTCCATGATGGCCTGGACCTGCTCGAGATTGTTCACGTTGAACGCAGGGATGCCATAGCCGTTTTCGGCGGCATGGTCGAGCAAAAGCCGAAGCGGAACGAGCGCCATAGGAAAAATCTGATACGGAACCTTGACGGAAAGACTCCGCCGGGCGACGACTTTACCTATTTGTGTTCAAATTGTCACCAAGCCCATCCAAACAAACGACAGGGCTTGGTGAAATTCGATTCATTATCAGTAGGTGTAACCGGCGACAAACAACTGTTCATCCGACGAAGGCTGAGAGCCAGCCACGTATTTGCCGAGTGAGGCTTCAGAGTTGGCTTGGGCCCTTGCAGACAGTGCTTTCTGGCCAGCTTCGGTGTTAGTACCAGCCCAACCTTTGAGGCAAGAGTGCTGCAGGGCACGGCCATAGGAGAAGCCGAGGTTCCACTTGGCCTTGCGCTCAATGCTGTTCATGTGGTTCAAGTACACCGAAGCAGCTTCCTCACTCAAGCCTCCGGACAGGAACACAATGCCGGGCACACTGGCAGGGACACTGCGCTCGAGGGTTCGCACTGTCATGGCTGCGACTTTTGCAGGGTCTGCCTTGTCTGGGCAGTCCGCGCCCTGAACCGTCATCGAGGGCTTCAGCAGGGTTCCTTCAAGCAAGACACCGTTGGCGTAGCAAGCGTGATACACCTCCTGAATGACGTGTTCCTGAATTCGAGCGGTGGTTTCGATGCTGTGGTTGCCATCCATCAGGATTTCAGGCTCCACGATGGGAACAAGGCCGGATTCCTGAACCGAGCGGGCATAACGGGCCAAACCCCAAGCATTTTCGCGAACAGAGAGGGCTGAAGGGCAGCCATCTGCCGTGATTTGCAGCACAGCACGCCACTTGGCGAAGCGAGCGCCCTGGGCGTAATAGTCAGCAGCACGCTCGACCAACCCATCAAGACCAGTGCAGAGCGTCTCGACGGCGTTGGCACCACCCAGAGGCCTCAGGCCCATATCGACTTTGATGCCGGGAATAATTCCGAGCTTGCCCAGCTTGTTCACCATGGACTCGCCGTCAGCATGGTTTTGGAAGAGGGTCTCTTCGTAAAGAATGGCTCCGCTGATGAAATCTCCGAGCCCCGCTGTGGTGAAGAGCATCCCCCGATAGGCCTGTCGATTGGCTTCGGTGTTCTCCACTCCGATGGAGCCAAGACGCTTGCCGATCGTCTTGGTGGACTCATCAACAGCAAGAATTCCTTTGCCAGGTGAGGCAAGGGATTGTGCGGTTGCAATCAGTTCGGAGGAATAATCAGACAGTGCCATTTGACTTATCGGAATTGAGGGAGTCTCGGGGCCTCGAAGGACAACCTGGCCTCTCTGATTACGCATTTGAGTAATATTTGCTACGAGCTATTTGTATTTTTTGGTTTTTGAGGGCGTGCGAGATTGGATCAGTTGTGCGCATGGGTTGTGCCCATGGATGGTGCGATTTCAGGCTTCAGATGCGCACTATTGCTGGATGCCTCACCCTTTTGGATCGATCGTCGTTCAATGCTCCTCTTCAACAAAAAAGGCTGACTCTGAAAAGATCCAGCCTTTTTTTTCGAACCAAGCCTCAATCTTGAGCAGACCGATTCACAGCTGAGAGAGGGCCTGCCACTGATTGGGCAGAATTTTGGCAACTAATTCGAAGCTGCCATCACCGAGAGGCTTTGCAACGTATGCGACGCCCATGGGTGCGGGATAAATTCCATTGGTTGGAACGATCGGCATCGTCACACCCTGGAAAGGGTCATCATGTCCAACGAGGAATGTATTTTCCCCGGCTTCAGGCTTCGCGGACATCAAGGGAGCAATGCGCTTCGCATACTCTTTGTAATCCTCAGGAGTGCACTCAACACAAGGCAAGAAATTCAGATTTGAGTTCTTGGTGTAGGTGCCGAAAGCCAACTCAGCTGTGTTGTACGCACGGCAGTAATCACTTGAGATGACATCTCCTACAGGAATACCTGCAGCCTTGATGCCTTCACCAATTCTTTTAGCATCAGCTTTGCCTTCATCACTCAAGCGTCTCTGAGTGGTGCAATCCAAAAGATTCAGCTCAGGGCTGACCTGATCGCCCCAGTCCTTCGTGGTTTTGGCATGACGGATGTAGATGACATAACCGCCATCCCTGAGAGCACTGGCGAGATCTTTACCCTCAACTTTGTTGACGAAATCTTTGTTGTTCTGTTCTCCAGAGAGGGTGGTGTCATTTTGCTCATAGGCTTCAACCTCACTGGTTTTCACATCAGGCTGTTCCTTGGATGAATCCTCGCCGACCGATCCAGAGGAGCATGCCGCCATCAGGAGAAGAGCAGCAATGCAAGTTACTTTTTTAAGCATTGATCAAAGAGCTATGTACTTATTAAAGCGATTGAAAAAATGCGAGACATTTTCAAAGACACGCCAAGGCGTCTCCGTTGATACAGGATTGAAATCAAGCGGGTTGCTGGCTGTCCAAGCCCACCCCGATGGGAGCAAGACGCTTATCAAGCGTCTCGCTGGATTCATCAACAGCCAAGATCTCGTTCCCAGGAGCGGCAAGGGCTGGCGCAGTAGCCATCAGTTCCAAGGTGTAATCCACTAGAACCGTCGAGTCGGTTCAAGCAACATCAGTTTTTCAATCTGAACTGATGAAAAAACACACGCAAGTTAAGTGCAGGCCTATAAATCAGGCCAAGAGATTGCATCATTTGAAGCGATCAAGTGTGAGATAGCGATGCTTCAACCCGATCGCATACGTCGCGGCTCACCACTCCTTCAGCCAAACCAGGAATCATCGGATTGCCGCTGCGAATGCTGTCAGCCCACCAACCCAACACTCTGGCAACGGGCGCAATCCGACCATCACTCCAGGTTTGTGTAAACGCGAGGTCCGCATCTAGAGGCACCTCTCTTAGGCCCTCACCCAACGGTGCATGCTGAAGTTCGAATCCGTGCACATAGTCTTTCTGATTGCTGCTGCTGAGCACCAGGGACCCGTCTGATCCAGTGATGTCGAGGCAGTACCCACGTCCGCAGCGGGACACCGAACTCAAGCTGACCTGGGCTGGCACCGGCACGTCCGGTCGGCCTTGCCATTGCAGATTGGCCTGAATCAATGACACATCCGGTGCATCAACAGAGGCCAAGCCCCCATTGGGATGAGGTCTCTGAGCAATCGAAACGCTGTTCAAAGCTTGAACAGACCCCAGGGGACCAACCAACCAGGCGAGCATGTCGAAGGCATGGGTTCCCAAAGCGCCAATCACACCGCCGCCTTGATCGGCCTGGGAATACCAATTCCAGCTGCGCCGGGGATCGGAACGGCTGCCCATCAACCAGTCGAGTTTGACCAGCCAGGGAGTACCAACAGCACCGGCCCGAAGCAGACGCTCCGCCTGCATGAACAAGGGGACGGCTCGATATTCGTAATCAACACCAACCGATAGAGCCCCTGCCATCGCGAGCCGCTGAAGCTCCCGGGCTTGATCGGCATGCAAGGCGATGGGCTTCTCCAACAGAAGATGCTTACCGGCCTCAAGGGCTCGACGAGCCAACTCGAAGCGCGGTGCAGGCGGTGTGGCAATCACAACGCCTTCGACTGCAGGATCCGCAAGCAGAGCGTCCCAGTCGCTGTATCCCTTCAGCCCATGCACGGCCGTGGCGGCATCCAGCCGCTCCTGACGTGGGTGCCAGAGGGCGACCGCCTTCAGATCGGGAGCTGCGGCAAGCGCCGGTAGGTGCACCTTCTCACCAAAGCCGAGACCGGCAATAGCAACACCAATGGGTTGTGGAGGCATCTCAGCTGGAGAGGGGTTCGGTGCAGACAGCCTCAATCACAGAGGTGATCAACCCGTCGTCCCCGGCAGGCTGCCATTGGGCACGAAACCGCGGCAAACCATTCACCTGCTTGTCGCGAAAGAGACCTTGCGCACAGTCCAGTTGCATCACATAAAGCTCCCCAGCAGGCTGGTTGCCATCGTCAGTTGCCGCTGGTGTGAAGCGGCTCAGCACCGTTCGGAAGCCATCCCGATCGATCCGGACACTGCCGCGATCCCACCACTGCTGGCCAGCGTCGGTGGAAGGAACCTCGATCCATTCGACAGGAGCGGCCAAGACGGGTGCTGCCCAGCAGATCAAACCCAGAATCAGGGCAAGTCCGAACCTGATCATGCGCTGGTGAGCTCCATCGGTTTGCAGCCATGCAAGCGCAGCAGATTGGCCAGGGTGGAGCGCAGCTGGGTGCGTGGAACGATCGTGTCCACGAACCCGTGCTCCTGCAGATATTCAGCCGTCTGAAAATTGTCCGGTAACTTCTCGCGCAGGGTCTGCTCAATCACGCGACGCCCAGCAAAGCCAATCAGCGCTTTCGGCTCCGCAAGGATCAAGTCTCCCAACATGGCGAAACTGGCCGTCACCCCCCCGGTGGTGGGGTGGGTGAGCAAGGGCATGTAGAGCAGCTCGGCTTCGCGGTGGCGTTCCAGTGCTCCGGAGATCTTCGCCATCTGCATCAGGCTGAGCATCCCCTCCTGCATCCGGGCACCGCCGGACGCACAGACGATCAGAAGCGGCAGCTTTCGGGCTGTGGACTCCTCGATCAGACGGGTGATTTTTTCCCCGACCACGGATCCCATCGACCCACCCATGAAGCGAAAATCCATCGCCGCCAACCCCATGGGGATGCCTTCAACCCGGCACAGCCCCGTCACCACGCCATCCCGCAGCCCAGTCGAGGCCTGACTTTCCCGCAGTCGGTCGGCATAGGCGCGCCGGTCTTTGAATCCCAGTGGATCCACCGGTGCCAAATCAGCATTCAGCACCTGGAAGCTGTCGGGATCGGCAATCAGTGCAATGCGTTCAGCACTGTCGATCCGGTGGTGGTAGCCGCAGTTAGCGCAAACACTTGCATTCAGCTTCAGGTCTTTGAGATAAACGACCTGACCGCACTCAGGACATTTGCTCCACAGACCATCGCCTTCATCGGGTTCCTGCTTGACGTTGGCAACGAACTGACCCTTGCGGCGATCAGCAAACCAATCGAACAGAGACACACAGGGCTGTCAGCTCTCTCCATTAAAAGCTGCCCGGGGGAAGACCTTCCAGATGGCTCACAGCAGAGCGAACCACCCTCTGCTGCCCCAGAACGTGATCCATGTTCTGGGGCAATGTTTTTTCGTTTTTGAACCCGACAGATGCTGTCTTTAGCCTGCCGATAACGAGATTGAGCAACGTCAGGCATGAGCTCCCACACAGCTGCCATCAATACCCACTTATCCCTTGAATTCCAAGCCAGCCACACTTACCTGGCTATGTCGATCTGGCTGCGGGAAAAAGATCTGATCGGTTTTTCCAGCTACATGCTGAACAAAAGCGTTGAAGAGCGTGGACATGCCTCCAAGCTGATCTCGTATCTGGTGGACAGTGATTGCGAGGTTCAATTGCCAACGATTGAGTCACCGCAACGGGATTGGGATTCCGTCGAAGCACTCTTCGACATGGTTTACAGCATGGAGAAAGACGTCACACGCTCGATCAACGACATCTACAACCTCTCAGAGAAGCAAGGAGATCGCACCGCGACAGCCATGCTGGATTGGTTTATCGAAGAACAACTACAGGAAGAATCAGAAGCTCGTTTTGTGATCAAACGGTTGCGCCTGGCCGATTCGAACAGCGCAGCGCTGATTCTTCTGGATCAACAATTCCTCGATGGGACGCTGCTGGCCAATGTGAAAGCAGGCCGAGCCTTTGATTCCCAGGGAAGTAGCGCAGGAGCTTAAGCCCAGATCGGTTCAGCCACCCAGCAGCATCACCCATTCGCTCCACCACCACAGCGGACCCGTCAACCAGACCAACCAGATGCCGAGAGCAATAAACGGACCGAAGGGGAAGGGTTCCCTAGGGCCAAGATGCCCACTCAAACGAGCTGCACCGCCAACAGCGGCACCCGACGCAATCGCAATGGCCATCGCGGCTGCGATACCCCCAAGTCCCAGCCATGCCCCACCCAGCGCAGCCAACTTGGCATCACCCAGGCCCAGCGCAGGTTGACCCAAAAGCCGTTCGGCTAGGGCACTGAGACCTTCCAACAGCAGCAAAGCCAGTACAGCTGCGATCAGATGGGTTGCAAGAACGGAGACCCCACCAACGCTGCTGACGAACAACCCCAGCACCACACCCCAGCGACACAGGGGCTCCGGCAACCAAAGGTGGTCAAGATCGATCAACACCAGAGGCAGCAGCAGAGCGATCAGAGGAAGACCAGCCCAGGGGAGCCAGAGATCGGGGAGCCCGGCACCAGCACCAGGCCACACCAATACAGCTGTCATCCATAAGCCGGCACTCAGGGCCTCCACCGCTGGATAGCGCCAGCTAATCCGGGCATGACAGTCGCGACAGCGCCCTCTCAGCAGAAGCCAACCGAGCACCGGGAGATTGTCATACCAGCGGATGGAATGGCCACATTTGGGGCAGTGGCTGCCGGGAAACACCACCGATTCCTGACGGGGCAAGCGCCACACCACCACGTTGGTGAAGCTGCCAACGCAGGCGCCAAGCAAAACGATCCAAAGCAAGATCAACCCTTCCATCGGGTCCGGCCACGGCTCGTGCGGCCACGGATCAGATCGATCGCGATGAACTCTTCATCCGGCAGCAGGACGGGCGTCTCGAAGACCACCCGACCGTCGGGCTGCTGCGAATCAACAACAACCCCAAGAGGCTCATGCCCCGCAGGTGTGCTGGAGAGATAAGCGAAGTAGACCCGACGGGCTTGGGCAATCAGCGAACGGCTGTCAATGCGATCCCAGCGTGGAGCCGACGGCACACCCGAAGCTCCACGAATTTCGAAGGAGGGCGTTGACAAAGAAATAGAGCCCACCTGATCACTCAGATGGACTCATTGTAGAGATGAATGTTGTATCGAGAAGCGATCAGCTGACCTTCTTCTTCTCCTCGATCATGCGGTGAATGATCGGAGTGAGAATCAGTTCCATTGCAAAGCCCATCTTGCCGCCGTTCACCACGATGCTGGTGGGGCTGGACATGAAGGAATCGTGGATCATGCTCAGCAGATAGCCAAAGTCGATTCCCCACTTCTCGCGAGCACCCTTGCGGAAGTGAATGATCACGAAGCTTTCATCAGGCGTCGGGATATTCCGGCAGATGAAGGGGTTGGAGGTGTCCACCGTGGGAACCCTCTGGAAGTTGATGTCGGTCTGACTGAACTGGGGGCAGATGTGGTTGATGTAATCCGGCATCCGGCGCAGGATCGTGTCAACGATCGCTTCAGCGGAATAGCCGCGCTCAGCATTGTCACGATGGATCTTCTGAATCCACTCGAGGTTGGTGATCGGCACCACGCCCACCAGCAGGTCAGCCAGGGCCGACACGTCGTATCCCTCTCCCTTCACGCCACCGTGAAGGCCTTCGTAGAACAACACATCAGTGCCTGAGGGGATGTCTTCCCAAGGCGTGAACTGACCCGGCTCGAGGTTGACACCAAGACGGGCGTTGTGTTCGGCAGCTTCTTCGGGGCTGTGGAGGTAGTAGCGCTTCTGACCGGCACCGGTCTCGCCATAGGTGCGGAATAGCTCCTCAAGCTTGTCGAACAAGTTGGCCTCAGGGCCGAAATGAGAAAAGTTTTCACCCTTGGCCAGGGCATCCGCCATGGCCTTTTTCATGGGCATCCGCTCGTAGCGGTGGTAGCTGTCGCCTTCCACCACTGCAGGGGTAATGCCCTCCCTCGCAAAGATGTGCTCGAAGGCGCGCTTGACGGTGCTGGTTCCAGCTCCGGAAGAACCAGTAACAGCGACAACCGGATGACGCTTCGACATCGACGCGGGGACTAGAGGCCCGGCGATCTTGCCAGATCAGGGCCCAATTACACCAATCCGAAGTTCAAAGAGCTTTGAGCAATTCCTCACCCATTGCGCGACAACCCAGTTGTGTGCAGCCTTCTGCCATCAAATCACCGGTACGAAATCCGCCGGCCAGAACGGCATCAACAGCGGCTTCGAGATCATCGGCAGCAGCACTCTGCTTCAAACCAGTGCGCAGCATCATCGCCGCCGAGAGCACCATGGCCATCGGGTTGGCCTTGTCCTGACCAGCGATATCCGGGGCCGAACCGTGCACAGGCTCAAACAGTCCAGGCCCTGCGCTGCCGAGGGAGGCCGAAGGCAGCATCCCGATCGAGCCGGTGAGCATCGCCGCCTCGTCGCTGAGAATGTCTCCGAAAAGGTTTCCCGTGAGCAGCACATCGAACTGACGGGGATCACGCACTAGCTGCATCGCTGCGTTGTCCACGTACATGTGGCTCACATCAACACTGGCGTAACCGGGCGCCAGGGCATCCACACGATCACGCCAGAGCTGGCTCACGTCGAGAACGTTCGCCTTGTCCACCGAGCACAGCCGTCCACGCCGCTCCTGGGCGATCTCAAAGGCCACCTTTGCGATCCGATCCACTTCCGAGGCGGAATAGGTCATGGTGTTGAAGCCACGCTCCTCTCCCTCGGTCTCGATGCGTCCCTTGGGCTGACCGAAGTAAATCCCACCAGTGAGTTCACGCACCACCATCAGATCCACACCCTCAATCACCTCTCGCTTGAGGCTGCTGGCATCAATGAGGGCCGGAACAATTTTGACCGGGCGAAGATTGGCGAACAGCTCCATGCCGGATCGCAAACCGAGCAGACCGGTTTCCGGACGCTTTTCGCGGGGAAGACTGTCGAAACGAGGGCTGCCGATGGCTGCCAGCAAGACAGCATCCGCTGACCGGCAGGCGTCCAGGGTGCTGGCGGGAAGTGGCTCACCGGTGGCATCAATGGCGCTGCCGCCGATGGGCTGTTCCTCGAAGCTCAGCGCAAAACCATGGCGCTCACTGACAACCTCCAGCAGCTGTCGGGCGACAGCGGTGATCTCCGGGCCGATCCCATCACCTGGCAGAAGAACAACGCGGTGCTGAGCCATGACGGTGCGGTGCGGCAGGTCGACCGCTGAGGTTACTGAGGGGAGTCGCGTTTGAGCTCGCGCAAGGTCTTCGCCATCTCCGGCAGCTTGCTGAAGGCGGCAGAGCAACGCAACCAGAGACGATTCGGAATCGCGGGGTAACCGCTCACCACCTCACCGGGAGCCACCTCACCGTGGATGCCGCTCTTGGAGCTGGCAATGGCACGGTCGCCCACCACGGCTCGATTGGCGACACCCACCTGGCCCGCCAGGATCACCCCCTGACCGATCCGGGCTCCTCCAGCAATTCCAACCTGGGAGGCGAAGGCACAGCCAGGGCCTGTCGTTACGCCGTGGCCGATCTGGACGAGGTTGTCGATCTTGGTGCCGGCACCAATCCGGGTCTCCCCCACCGATGGACGGTCGATGGTGCTTCCACAACCCACCTCAACGCCATCCTCGAGAACCACCTGACCGGTCTGCGGCATTTTTCGCCATCCCTTCGCCGTCGGCACGAAGCCGAAGCCCTCGGACCCGACAACGGCGTTGGAATTCACCACGCATCGCTTTCCAAGACGGCTTCCAGGGTGCAGCACCGCATTGGCGTGCAGCTCACAGCCATCACCCACCACCACATCGTCGTAAATCACAACCCCGGGATGAAGGATGCAATCGGAGCCGACACGACTCCCCTCGCCGATGCAGACCCGCGGCCCTACAGCACTACCTGGCCCCACCACCGCCCGTTCATCAATAACCGCCGAGGGATGAATCTCCGCCAACGGCCGGCGACGGGGATGCAACTGGTCGAGGGCTTCAGCAAAGGCCAGACGGGGGTCAGCGAAGACGGCAAAGGCAATGCCGTGCTCGGAAGCAAGATCAATCAGGTCCTGTTGGTCGGGCAGCAAGAGAGCGCCCGCTCCACTGGCGCCAAGCGCAGCAGTTAAGGCGTTGCCCTTCTCCAGGAAGCTGAGTTGCGAGGACGAGGCCTGGTCGAGCGAAGCGGCACCCTCCAGCCATGGATCCAATCCGAGCTGGCTCCAGCGCAAGCCTGCATCACCGGTCTGCAGAACCTTGATCAGGGTGCTGAAACGCATGGCCGCCACGACAGTCGCGCGGATCGTAGACGTGGCTAACGACCGCGTAACACCAGAACATCGCGATGCACCACCACCGGGGAAGCCTCACCCGGAGATACGGCGTTCATGGCGGCCCGCAGCTGGTCGCTGTCCATCGAACAGAGACCACGGCCCAAGTCCACACCATTGGGGTCAAGCAACTGAACAGGCTGATTGGCAGCGAAGTGGCCGCGCACCGCCGTCACACCCACGAGCAGCAGGGACGCGCCACGGTTTTTTAGAGCGTCGCAAGCCCCCGCATCCAGCTGCAGTTCACCCTCAGGCCGGAGCACGTGGGCCAGCCAACTGCGTCGATTGCCCAGGGGTTCGGGGTGGGGATGGAACACCGTTCCACCTCGTTCCCCCTGCAGCAAGGCCTCCAAGCGAGAAGGATTACGGCCATCGGCGAGCTGCACCGTGATGCCACTGGCGGTGGCGATTCGGGCTGCCGCCAGCTTGGTCGTCATGCCCCCAGTGCCCCAGCGACCACCATCCCCAGCCCCCTGTTCCAATTGGTCCAAATCCCTGGGGTGGCGAACATCCGAGATCGGCTCGGCGTCGGCATCGACCCGGGGGTCCGAGGAGTACAGCCGATCAACATCCGTCAGCAAGATCAGTTGCTGCGCTTCAACGGCTGCGGCGACCAGGGCCGACAAGGTGTCGTTATCACCGAAACGCAACTCCGCCGTCGACAAGGCATCGTTCTCGTTGATCACCGGCAGCACCCCCCAGCTCAGCAACTGCCTCAAGGTGCCCGAAGCATTCTGATAACGACGTCGATCGACCAGATCGGAGCGGGTCAGCAGCACCTGCGCCACCGAACAACCATGACGGGCCATGGCGCGTTCATAGAGAGCCATCAGCACTCCCTGGCCGATGGCCGCAGCAGCCTGCAGGCCCACAACCGTGTCCGGTCGGCTGGACTTGGCCAGCTTCTGGCATCCCAGCCCGACGGCACCACTGGTGACCAGCACCACTTGATCCCCACGGGCCATGGCCGCTGCGAAGCAACGGGCGTAGCCCTCAATGGTTGCAGCGGTCTCACCCCTCAGGAGGCTGGTGCCGATTTTCACGACCCACAGGGTCATGCTGAAGACGCCCCCATCCAGCGCGCCAAGGCGCGTTCAAGCCGCTGTACACGGTCATGGCGACAGGGCTTGCCGTCATCCCGAACAGGCCGGACCAACACCGTGTAGAGCCCCATGCGGTTGCCGCAGAGCACATCTGTGAACAGGCGGTCACCGATCATTGCGATCGCGGTCGGTGGCACCGCGAGATCGCGAACAACGAAGCGCAGTGCTCCACGGCGCGGCTTTCCAGCCCCGGAGGTGAAGCTGACCCCCAGCTGATCAGCCACTGCGGCGATCCGATCGCGGGAGGGGTTGTTACTGAACAGGTGCAATTGCATGCGGCGGCCTGCATCGACCAACCAGTCGTGTACCGGGCCTGGCAGGGTCACATCACGACCGGGCAGAAGGGTGCGGTCGACATCAATAACCGCAGCCCGCAGACCATGGGCAGTGAGATGGGGCAGCGAGAGCTGGGCAATGGTGAGCCGTGGATCCCAATCAGGAGTCAACCAGTGCTGTCCCGTTAATCCGGCCATTCACGCTCCTCCAGTTCCGCCTCAATCAAAGGTTGAACACGGTCCAGCTCATCGTCGCTCAACAGCACCGCCTGGCCGTCCACCATCCGCACCAGAACGAGGAACGGGTCGAGCGGAATGTAGAGGCCGTATTCCTCCGCTTCGACCATGAAGCTCACCAACAGCTCAAAGGTCTCGGCGTCCTCGTCAACGTCGTCGTCCTCTTCCAGCTCATCGAGATCATCTTGATCCGGCTCATCCAATTCACCACTCACCGTGAGGGTGATCGCCGATCGCACCAAGACCAGGTCGTGCTCCTGGAGCACCACATCAGCCACCGAAAGAATTGGCTCACTGCTGGCGACTTCCGTGATCGGCACCGGCTCAGCATCGTCATTGAGCCGAAACAGGGAAACCGGCGTGTCAACCGGTGACAGCAAGGCGTAGTCCTGCCCCTCGAGGGGAATCAGATGTTCCAGGAAACACAGCAGGTCATGGCCCTCGCGATCGCGGACCAGCAGGGTGGGGTGATCGCTGCTCTTTCCGGGTCCCGACTCAGACATCGACGCGACTCTGACTGGGCTCAGGATCCACCATCGGCCGCCCCGGCGCCCGACCTTGAAGCACTCTGTTGGGCCGGTTTGAGCTCCGGACCCTCCGCCAGCCATTGCTCCAGCAGCAGGGCAGCGGCAGCACTGTCCAGACGTCCGCTGCGGTCCCCCGTCAGCCCGAATTGTTCCCCGGCCGCCCAGGTGCTGCTGTGCTCATTCACCCAAGCCAGGGGCAGGTCGAGGGCAGTGGCCAGTCGGAGGCCGTAGCGCCGACAGTGTTCCGCCTGGGCCGTGGGCTGGCCTGCAGCATCCAGGGGCAATCCGACCACGAGGCCCTGCACCGAACGTTCACGGCAGTGGGCACGCAGAACGATCAGATCGGCATCAAACCGACCTCGACGCAGGGCAGCGAGGGGCGTCACGCTGATGCCGAGAGCATCGCAACCGGCCAGACCGATGCGCCGCCGGCCCACATCCAGGCTGAGGATCGAACAGGGTCGCGGCCGCATCAACGCCGATCGCCAAGGCTTGGTGTGGGAAGGGGTGTGCCCTGGGGCCGCAGACGACCCAGCACCTGATCCAACGATCGTGTCAGCTGCAGGTTGCGCTGGGGTGACTGACGACGCCACATGCTGCGTCCCAGCAACAGCTGCTCATCACCGCGGGTCCAACCC
The DNA here is from genome assembly GCF_900474185.1 of Synechococcus sp. UW69. Taxonomy (NCBI): domain Bacteria; kingdom Bacillati; phylum Cyanobacteriota; class Cyanophyceae; order Synechococcales; family Synechococcaceae; genus Synechococcus; species Synechococcus sp. UW69. The sequence continues at coordinate 199,941 of NZ_UCNW01000011.1, forward strand.
TCCGCCTCCAGAATCTTGCTGAGGGGTGCATCGTCAAAAGCCGTGAGCAGCCCGCTGGGGCGGCCGCGTTGAAGGATCCCGTTCAAGACGCTGGGAAGGGCCTGATCCAGCCGAGGATCCCAGGCAATGTCCCGCATCAGCTCCACAAGACCGGCCTCTCCTGCATCGGGGAGTCGAATGCAGCCCGCCAGAACAGCGTCTCCGGCCATGAGCACGCCGCAGCCGGGTCCGCTCCTGTCCAGCAGATCTAGCCAATGACGGTCTGTGATCTGTCGGAGATGGCTGTAGCTGCCGCCCTGTTCGATGGGCCACAGCAACTGGGCGGTGCGGCGGTTCAGTGCCGCCCAACGCAGACCCGCAGGCAGCTGATCGCTGCCCATTGACTCAACCTCGCCACCAGGTGGACACCAGCACTGATACGGGCGAAGCGGTTGAAAGCCGAGTTCCCGCAGCAGGGCGATGGCCTCGGCATCCGTTGCAGGGCAACGGATCACCCAACTGCAGATCTGGGCCGTCCAGGAGTGCAGGGCCTGCTGAAGCAGGGCCTGCTGGACCATCCGATGACTGTGATCATCAACCGGGCCAAGCAGCTCCGGCAATTGGAGGATCCAGCAGCTGCCACGACGGTTGAACGGCCGGGCAACAACGCTGGCCACTGGGCGGTCACCATCGAGGGCCAGCAAGCAACGCGGCGAGCGACTGGGGAGCAGATCAGGGAAGCGCTGCTCCACTGAAGAGAGCCATTCACCGATCAAAAAGCCCTGAAAACGCGACAGCTGCTCAACCGGCGCATCTTGAACCCACCGCGCCAGATGGGCCGGATTAAGGGGCTCAATGCGAATTGAGGTTGTCTTGGGCTCTGTCACCGGACACCCTCCAACCCCAACTGATCACAATGTATCGCTCATTCCAGCCCTGGCCGCACCAACACCAGTGGGGTGCGCTCATTGGCATTGCCAGCGGGATTGGGACGCAGGGCCCTCCCCAGCAATCCCTCGTCACAACCGGGACTGGAGGCCAGAACCTTCACGCGGCCGAGGTCGTTGACGTCCACGATGGCGACGTCAACACCGAGTTCGGCAGAGGCATCACGACAGAACTGCTCGGCACGGGATGGACCGAGAACAATGGTTTGGTCATAAGGGGGCGTGGTTCCTGTGATGTCATCAATCAAACGGGCCTGATCACCAGCAAGGCGATAGAACCCTCCGGAAATACCAACCAGCTTCATCAACAGCCCCCCCAGCAAGGCAGCAAGAACCCGGGTCGGCCCCACCAGATCGATCAACGTCTGCATCCCGCAAGCTGTCGCGAGGCTGCTGGTGGGGTGGAACACCCGGCAAGCCAGACGCGCGACCATTCCAGGCTCGACTTCACTGGGGTGGCGGTAGCGCCCCTGGATCACCGCAACGGGGGTCTCCCCGATGGTGAGGATGTCACCGGGCTGAATCAGGTCAGCGGCATAGGTGCGCAAGACCGCAATGGCATCATCCAACGGACCGAGCAAGTGGGTTCGCAGCGGCAGTACACGGCATCCCTCTCCTTCTCTGAAGCGGGCTTGATCGGGCTGCAGTGGTTCAGGACGCCGAAGTGGAACCAGCACACCCTGACGGCGCTGCAACCGACCAAATGGTCCGTAATTCAGCCAGTGAGCATCAACCCAGAGGCTGTCGACCCGAGCGGAGGGAGAAGGACCGGTGATCTCGATCGAGACCTTGGCGCGTGTGCTCTTACGGCCCTTGACGATGTACGCCGGCCAGTAGCCATCTTCCCGGGTTTCCTCATCGGGATGGTCAGCAATGATCCGCGTTTTGACCTCCAGACCGGCGGGATCTGACGAGCCCAGAAGCACGGGTTCGACCCGCAGTTCCGGCACAAAAACCTCCATGCGTGGATGGGGGTTGCTGATCTCCAGCACACCTTCAACGCGGAGACGGCCGCCCAGTTCGTCCACGCGCCAGTCCAGGGGAGTCATCCGCAACGGAGACGCTGGCCGGAGACGATGACGGAGCTCAAGCCAGGCCACACAAAGTCCAAGGCCAAGCGGAGCAAACAGCAGCGACACAGCGGATCCGGCTCAACGACCGGGACAACTGGCCGGCAGCGTAGGCGGCGTGGCTGTGGGCGTCTCAGTTCGCGGTGACTTCGATGTTCACTTCGTTGAAACTGCCTTCCTGATCAATCCGGCCCAAATCAGGAGCCGGAAGTCCGGTGGATGCGCTGATGGCTTTATTGATCACCCCCAGAGGGACCTGGCCGTTCTGATCGAAGACAACCCGGCCATCCGTGCCAATCACGACCACTTGAGGAATGGCTCCAGACCAGTAGGTGGCGGGGTCACCCGCCCCAAGCGCTTCTCGTCCCTGTAGCGGGTCGGTTGGGAGAGGCAGCAAATCGATGTTGCGTCCCCAAAGCCGTTGCAGCTCCGACACCACCGGGGCGAAGCGTTTGCTGACGGCGCTGTCGTCGAGGTAATAAACGATCACAGCTGTCCGTCCCTCCGCGAGGGAGTCCTCCAGGGTGTTGGGAGGAGGAACCAAAGAGCCGTTGCCGGCATAAAGGGCATAGATGTTGCCGTCGTAGCTGTCGCTGTTCAACACAGCGGACGCTGGGGCGACATGGAGCAGCAGCGCGATCGACACGGTGATCAGACAGCGCACCAAAGCAAGCATCAAGCCGAAGCAGCGGATCGCCATTGTGGACCCGGAGCCCTAACTGCGGCCGAGGCTGCGACCCATTCCCTGGGCAATGCCACGCCCAACAAGTCCGATGGCCCGGCCCAGCACCTGGGTTAGAAGGATCACGGCAAGATCGCCAATTCGACGCACCACAGCCTGCACCTGCGGTGCGAGGGCATCCCTGGCCTCCAACAGCAACGCCACCTGTCGCTGCCACCAACCGAGCTGATTCAACTCGTTGTCACGGGGCTCCGTCAGCAGCAGCGGTTCGATGCGACCAGCCCGAAGCTGAAACAAGGTGCGCTGACTCTCATAGAGCTGGATCGGGCGCTCGACCCAGTCGGCCCAACGCAGCTGGGTGTTCAAGCGATTTCTGAGGCGATCGAGTTCTCGGGTCGCCAGGAGGGGGTCGCGTAGGAGATAACGACGCAGCTCAGGCCAGTCACCACAAGCATCGAGGAGTTCTGCCCCAATCAGTTCAGCCGTTCTGACCAGCCAATTGCTAACCAGCGTTTCGAGCTGCAGGAATGCCCTGGGGTCATCCGCCGGCAACAGCAACCCGTTCACCAGCATCGGTTGATCCGCCACCAGCGGAGCCAGCATCCCCGTTGGATCAGGCATCTCTCCATCCGCCCCGGTGAGATCAGCACGGCTCAGCAGTGACGCCACGACCGGTTGCAGCTCCCCATTGCAGGGGATCTGGACATAGCTGCCCGCCAGGGCGGTGAGCGCTTGCTGGCGTAACTCCGGCTGCAGGGCATCCCAGGCCTGCGCCATCGCCGTACCGTCCTGGCGGGTGCGCAGACGCTGCAAAACCTGATCGAGCTGTTGCAGCAAGGCCAGCAGCAACTCCCGGCGCCGCTCTGGATGCAATCCCTCAATCGCTAGAAGACGACCGGTGGAATTGGTCAGTCCAGCCTGAACCGAGCCATCAATGCGGTCGCGGATGGCATCCCAGACAGCAACGGCATTGCGTTCTCTGAGACTGATCGCCGTGGTCGTCGGTGATCCAGGGGAAGATGACGCCGTTGAGGTCAGGGGTTCTGCATCCTCGAGACCGAGCTGGAGTGGCCCCCAGAGCCAGAGCAGCAGCCCTTTGGCGAACTGAAGTTCGCGACGACGACCCGTCAGCAACGCGAAGAGCAACGCCTGCTGCGGGGGCGGATTCAGCATGACTTCCACCAACTCGAGCTCGCGGCTCACCTGCTGCAACCCACTCACCAACAGCCACTGCCCAAGGCCCATGGTCTGGTCTTGGCGCCTCCCCTCCGAAGGGGCCTCAAGACGAATATCCCGCCCCCCCTGCAGCAGGATTTCAATCGAGTTCTGCAGGCTCTGCGAATCGGCATTTTGAAGCAAGCCAGCCGCTGGCAGACCCAGCAGCTGCTCCCGCGACAACCGGATCTCGCCAGGCAACAGCAGCAGAACCGGGGCCGGTTGCCAGCGCTCCTGCAATGCGAACAGCTCCTGTTGAATCGCCGCCAACGAGGCCACGCGGTCGACCGACCAAATCACCAAGGCCGGAGACCCCGTCAGTCGCTCTGGGCGAAGAACAACCTCCCAATCGTCATGGGCGGACGTGAGTTTTAGCGCCAGCGACTCTCCGAGCAGATCCGGAGCGAGCAGCAACATCCGCACCGGTGAAGGAGAGGCCAAGCGCTGAACCCATGCAGTTGGGCTCAAGGTAACGAGCTTCTGCTCAATCCTCCAGTGCGCGCCTGCCGTTCAATTGCAGCGTGTACGACTCGATATGAAAGCCGGTGCGCTGTTCAATCTGACGCAACAAATCTGGCGGGAGAACGACATCGATATCTTCGATCGAACCGCTGTCCAAACAGGTGAGATGGCTGTGGGGATCGCTCCTATAGCCGTATAAGCGACCACTCGCACGATCCAGACACTCGATCACGCCTGCCGACTGCAGGGCTTCGAGGTTCTGATACACCGAGGTATGGCCGATGCTGCGGCCCCTCAGATTCAGTTGTTCAAAAATATCTCGAGCACTGAGGTGGCTTTTTTCACTCCAGAGCAGGTCCAGCACCATGCGTCTTTGGCGGCTGAGGCGCATTCCCAGCCGTCGGCATTGCTCAAACACCTGCTGCAAGCTGCCCGGAGGGGACAGCGTGCTGGTCTGAGTGGCGGCTGCTCTTACCACAAAAGGTGCCTGCTCCATCAACCATAAGGCCCAAGACCAGCTCAGGCGATGTCTGCAGCCACTGCGGTGACGTCCTGAAGCCTGGCAGCACCGATCGCTGCGATGGCTTCGCCTAGGGCGACACGACCGTCATACAAAGCTCGCCCAACGATTACCCCGGAAACACCGAGGGGCTCGAGCGGCAAGAGCGCCAGGAGGTCAGCCATGCAACCGATGCCACCCGAGGCGATCACAGGAACAGCGCTGCATTGCGCCATGGTTCTCAAGGCATCCAGGTTGGGGCCGGCGAGGGTTCCATCGGTGGCGATGTCGGTGGTGATGATCGCAGCAATGCCGGCAGCACTGAACTGTTGAGCCAGATCGGTGGCCAGAACATCGCTCTGCTCGATCCATCCCCGGGTCGCCACCCGGCCGTCGTTGGCATCGATGCCGACCACGATGCGGCCGGGATGGCGTTGGGCCAACTCCTGGACCAACTCCGGCTGTTCGATGGCCACCGTGCCGAGGATCACCCGGTCCAGGCCACAGGCGATCAACTCTTCGGCGCGTTCGAGGGAGCGCACGCCACCACCGAGCTGAACAGGAATGTCGAGGGCGGCGGTGATGGCCCGCACCGCTGCGTCATTGATCGGCTCACCCCGTTTGGCGCCATCGAGATCCACCAGGTGCAGCCGTGTCGCCCCCTGGCTCTGCCAGCTGAGGGCCTGAGCAACGGGATCCTCACTGAAGCGCGTCACTTGGTCGTAATCCCCTTGGTGAAGCCGGACGCAGGCTCCATCGAGCAAATCAATGGCGGGGATGATCTCCATCGGGGTCGGACCAGAGACCCACCATCCTGCAGCGCCACGCTTCAATGGCTGCGCTTTTCGGGCCCAAGTGCATGAAGATCCTGGTGATGGGGGGAACCCGCTTCGTGGGCAGGCCCCTGGTAGCCCGCCTGCAGGCCCAGGGCCATGCACTCACCCTGTTCACCCGCGGCAAGAACCCTGTCCCCACCGGCGTGGAGCACCTCTGTGGCGACCGCAGCAGCGATGAAGGATTGAGTGCGCTTCAGGGCCGCAGCTTCGATGTGATCGTCGACAGTTCCGGCCGCAAGCAAGAAGACAGCAGCCGGGTTGTGGACATCACCGGGGCCCCATGTCATCGCTTCGTTTACGTGAGTTCGGCCGGGGTCTACGCCGACTCCGACCAGTGGCCCTTGGATGAGTCCAGCCCCACCGACCCGCAGAGCCGTCATGCTGGCAAGGCCGACACCGAAGCCTGGCTGCGGCGTGAAGGCATTGCCTTCACCAGCTTCCGGCCGACCTACATCTACGGCCCTGGCAACTACAACCCCGTCGAACGCTGGTTCTTCGACCGCATCGTTCACAACCGACCGATTCCGCTCCCCGGCGACGGCAGCACCATCACCCAACTGGGCCATGTAGAGGATCTGGCTGAAGCGATGGCCCGTTGCATCGAGGTGGATGCTGCAGCCAACCGCATCTACAACTGTTCCGGTAAACAGGGCATCACCTTCCGGGGCCTGATTCGCTCAGCAGCGGTGGCTTGCGGTCGTGATCCCGACGGCCTCGACCTGCGCAGTTTCAATCCCAGCGAGCTCGACCCGAAGGCCCGAAAGGCCTTCCCTTTACGGCTCAATCACTTCCTCACCGACATCACTCGGGTCGAACGCGAACTGGCCTGGCAACCAAGCTTTGACCTGGCCAAGGGCCTGGCCGACAGCTACACCAATGACTATGCCCTGAACCCAACCGCTGAGCCGGACTTCAGTTCTGACGTGGCGCTGATCGGGGAGTGATGTAGGCGAGAGCTGAACTCAGAGCCAGGGCGAGGGATGGCCAGAACAGCCACCAGCCCAGGCTCGGCAGCCAGGGAGAACCGATCCAGCCGGAGGGCCAGAGCATCAACAACAAGCTGACGAACTGAAGAATCGTCTTGGCTTTTCCCGACAACGATGCAGGCGCCCCATCACTGGCCTGGGCTCGCCATCCCGAGATCAGTAATTCACGGGCAAGCAGCAACCAGACGGCCCAGAGCGGGAGCACCGCGGACGACGCCAACCAGAGCAACGGAGCCGCGATCAGCACTTTGTCGGTCAGGGGGTCCAGACGCGCACCCCAGCTGCTTCCACCCCCAGCCCGGCGCGCGAGCCAGCCGTCGGCCGCATCACTGAGACCCGCCAGCAGCAGCAACCACCAGGCCCAGCCCTGCCAGCCCAGCTGCAACGCGATAACGAGAGGTAGACCGGCAACCGCTCGCGCCACGGTGAGTCCGTTGGCGATCGAACGCAAAGGCAGAGACAACGCTCAGAATGCGGATAGCTCAACTCCGATCATGGTCCTGCAGCTCACGGTGGCTGATGTGATGACGCAGCCCGTTCTGACTGTCACGCCCGAGACCCCATTGCAGCAGGCTGTCCAAATGATCAGTGACCACCACGTCAGCGGTTTGCCGGTGGTGGATACGGAAGGGCGTCTGATCGGCGAACTGACAGAGCAGGATCTGATGGTTCGGGAGAGTGGCGTTGATGCCGGCCCTTACGTCATGCTTCTGGACAGCGTGATCTACCTGCGCAATCCCCTGAGTTGGGACAAGCAAGTGCACCAAGTCCTCGGCACGAGCGTGAGCGATCTCATGCGCAAGGACTCCCATAGCTGTGGGACCGACCTACCGCTCCCAAGGGCAGCATCCCAGCTCCATGAACGGGGAACGCAACGCCTGTTCGTCCTGGATGGGAACCAACGTCCCGTCGGCGTGATCACCCGAGGCGATGTGGTGCGTGCCCTCGCCTCCCATAACGCGGGCTGAATCAGAGGGCCGGCCGAATCCCGATCGCAATGGGTTGAATCGAACGGAAACTGACGAAGTCACCCACCTTGAGCTGGGCGAGCGGATCGCCATTGAGCCCATTGCGGACATCAAGGTTATGGACCCCTCCGAAAGGCCCCCTCAGACTGAGTTCATGGTCTTGTTCGGAGATTTTCACAACTTCAGCGGTGCCGGTGGCCATCGCCACCCGGGCTCCTTTGCGCACCTCACCGAAATCCTCAGACAAGATCACGTCTTGGCGTGTGAACGTGAGGGTGTTCACAGAGCTTTTGCGCAGATCCACCACCAGCCCGTCGAGGATGTCGATGATGACCTCATCACCGTTGCTGAGACCGGCTGTTTTGAGCTCGCCACCCATGGTGATCAATAGGTTGTGCCCGTAGGGGCTCTGCACTTCCATCACCTGCTGGCCAGGCTTGAACTGCAGCAGCGTTCCCTGCACCTGCGAGAGCTCAAATGCCTCCAGCAGCTCGGCCTTCAAGCTGGTGGTGCGAGCAGGAACGGCACTCAACAAGGGTTGTTTCTGTGACGACCCTGCCTTTTGAGCGGGTGAAGAGACCCGATCAATGCCCACGGCCACGGGCTGAATCAAGCGGAAATCGACCAGATCGCCTGCCTTAAGCGCAGGGAAGAGATCACTGCCACTGGGCATCACAACATCCAGGTTGTGGATGCCGCCGAGCGGTCCCACCAGGCTCAGGCTGCGGTCGGTCGCCGACACCTTCAACACCCTTGCTGTACCTGAAGCCAGGGCCACCCGCATGCCTTTCTTCAAGGGACCCATGTCCATTGGCATGTAGATGTCTTCGCGATTGAAGCTCAGCGTTGTTTCTTTGCTGCGATCTAGATCAACCACCAGGCCGTCCAACACGGAAACATCCACGCGATCTCCCTTGCGAAGGCGAAGCGGCGCCATGTCGATTCCGACCGTGACAATTTCCTTATGACCTTCTGGATCGATCACCTCGATCACCTTCTGCTTCGGCAGCACGGCATTGACCACACCACGCAGATGGGTGACTTCAAAACCGGCCAGCTGCTCGGCCGTGAAGCCAGCCCTGGAGGGCATGTTGAACGCGAGAGCAGACACAACAGCAGCCGCCCCAGCGGCCAAGACACGGCTGATTGAGGAGCAGCGGGTCATCGTTCAGGCACGGGCAAAGCGACGGGATGACGCTAGCCCCTTTCGAATAGGTCAAAATGCCTGCGGTCGCCTGTTGCGCAAACCGATGCAGCTACGTTCACTCCTCCTGACGGCGGCGTTGGGCCTTGGCGCGATGGCCGTGGTTCCGGCGCAAGCCGAAACCTCCATCCAGATCAGCCTCAAAGACCGATATCTCACCCTCCTTGATGACGGCAAGGTGATTGGCAAGTACCCCGTGGCGATCGGCGCACCGGAATCACCGACTCCGGCGGGAAGCTATTCGGTCACCAAAATGGACCCGCAGCCCGTGTATCACAAGAAGGGCAAGGTCATTGCTCCCGGTCCGAAGAACCCCGTGGGAGTGCGCTACGTGGCTTACGTGCAGATCGGGACAGGCGAATACGCCATCCACGGCACCGCATGGCCCAACTGGGTGAAATTAAGAGCCGCAGTCAGCCTTGGCTGCATCCGCATGCTGAACACCGACGTGATTCAGGTGTACAACCGGATCAAGGTGGGTACACCTGTGGTCGTCACCAGCAACTGATCTCCTTTATTCCCTTTCAAGTTCGATGCTGCGCTTCCTACTGATTGCTTGTGTGGTTGCGGTTGTTCCCCTGCATGGGCATGCCAACCCGACGGAGGAAACCAAAGAAAATGACTTCCTTGACCTTGTTGATGGCGACGGAAACGTGCTGATCCAGGCCCGAGGTGTTGCTGCTGTCAATGCCGAAGCACGGGCCCAAGGCCTTTCGTTTCCGGCCCTTGGATATTGGTCACCAGAGGGTCACTGCTTTGTGAAACCCGCCCCTGGAGATTGCAACGGCGTGTTCAAGCGCTGATCGGTTTTGAGGATCGAAGACGCAAAACAAAGGGAATAGCATTGACCGCGAAATAGCATTGAACCGGCGAAGCTTTCAGGAATAAACCTGGTTTATATGCGCTCCTGGAATACCTTCTCAGAGATTATTTAAAAGCGAAAGCAAGATCCCGAAAAGCGGCGACGTCAAAACAACAAAAAACCTTCATCTCTGACGGTGACGAGCCAAAGGAATCACCCCTCAGGCGACAAATCAGACTGATGCAATACTTGTCTCTAGGAGAAAGGAAGGCCAGGAGATGTTCAAATTCAAGCTCAACACTCATCCAAACAAAATCAACAAGAAAGAGCTGTGTGAATTGGCCCTCTCCGACAAGGAAAATCAGCTGAGAGAAGGATTTTTCCAGCAAGCTTTATGCCCCGATCTGACGAAAGGCTCATCCCCAGATACCAACCCAAAAGCAGCTCGGTCACAACTGTCTCCTCAAGGTCTTGGATGCCGCCATACAGCCAACACTTGAAGCTGTAAGGATCCTTGGAGCGTGGTGCTGCGACAAGTTGTCCCAGCAGGAGCTGGGCAATGCAGGGAGTCTTGAGGCATGGTTCCGACGTGACCACATGACGTGGTCACACATCACTCGGCCCAGCGCAGTAACAGGCTTTGTTATGCCATGTCACTCAATCGTGGTGGAGCCCTCTGGATCAACATCGGCAGGCCGACCAAAGAAAAAGGCCGAGGCACCACCCCCGACCCTCCAGCGCACGGTCTCTGCACCGTACAAGTTGAAGTCTGTAGCGCACTACTACAAAAGCAACCAGGCTTTACCTCTCTTTAGGTACCCAGCCCATCTCCCTCTACCAGGTCGTTGCCAAGAGTTTGCGCCAATTCTTTGGGTCCTGACCCTGTCGAGCCAGAAGGCGAAGATCGCTTACTCGGAGATGCTTAAGCAGTCGCTCCACTCAATCCCATCTGCTCTGATGCGGCTTAGACAACAGCTGAGTTGAATGACTGATTCAGCCTGGGAAGCAGGACTCACGGCCTTCAAGGGGGCGAGCGAAACGCCCCCTTTCCTACTGAGACGTTCAGTCCGTCTCGACAATCACTGCTGAAGCAGCACCCTCGCCTGCCATCTCTTTCAGAGAGTCAGCCGCGCAGAGGGAAGACAATGCAATGACGACCAATGCAGCACTGTTGATCACTTTGAGCACAACTGGCAGATGGAGGTTGACCATCTCGCGGACGTTTGTCATGGAAAAGTTCACAGCGAACATATTGATGATGCACCCTTTGTCAACCCAATAAGGGTTACTGCGGGTGTCGCAGGTCATGACCTGAACGTGACTGCCTGAGGTGTTCCGCTTGGATTGGTTATCGGAATATTCCTGCTTCAGAGGCCTCTCAATTAACCGCCCTTGCAGTATCTGACCCTCTCTGGAGACAGCGGTGGATCCCATCCATTTCTTGGGGTCAATACGCAGATCGCCGATGGAATGGTCTGAATCAGCAAGCAGAACGCGATGACCAACAGCGCAAAGCCTGTGCCGGGAGCATGGATGTTGGCCTGGAACCAGGGTTTATTTGCCATGTCGCCAGTGTGGCTTTGCTCAGAGTTTCTTGTCGGATCGAATCGAGGATCGCAACAACGACCGTTGCCTTCCCCTTGCACACCTCGGAGCGACCTCAGCATCACCCCCCGCCGAGCACTGCCAGCTTGATCGCCAACTTCAATGGCCGCCTTCGCTTCGCTAGCGAAGGCTTTTTACTGGAAGACCGTATTAACCGTACGCATAAATACTTACGCAGCCTGCTAGACCTGAGTCACGTCATGAGAGGCGGTAGCCCCGGCATCGAACACCGGGGCTTTTTTCTGCACACAAGCCACGGTGCATAGGGCAAAGCCTTGAACATGAGTGCGGGGCGTAGGGATACCGCCCCACCGTCTTCAGCCCACCGGCCAGTGCTTCCACTCAGCAGCTTCGGGGATCTCGTATGCAGCTCGTCGATCCCTGCAGCTCTTCCCAAGGGATAGGCCATGGAGGCAGGCGGCAGGGAACGACATCGAAGCGCTCGCATCTCCTGCCACCAAACTCAAGTGGGTCACCCCTAAACCAGACCCAGCACTTCTGAGGCCAGGCGGACTGGCATCAAAGGGGCTCAATGAAGAGCGGTTGAAATTCGCAAGGTCATTGGGTGCAGCTCAACAGCTGACCAAAGGGCGGCTGCCTCGCCTTGATCCAAAATTCAGGGTCGGTATAAAACGCTCGGTGCAGACAAAAAAACCACTCCAGATGTGGAGTGGTTCTCAAAGCCGTAGCAATCCCCATCACCCGGCCATCTGCACCAAATCTTGATGCGTTGGAAGAATAGTACTCATAGATGCCCTAGATGTGGTGTTCTACAAAGTCACTTAATGCTGTGGTGTAGTTGCATAACGATTGTCTTTCCAAAGACTGCGACCCTGCATGTAGCGGCTATTGGGGGTAGTCTGAATGCCCCCATCACCCGGCCCGCTCCAGCAGCGGGCTTTTTTGTTGTCTGGCCACTACATGTGGTGGTGTGTGTGTGGGGGCTCGGTTAACGCGGATCGCCGTTGTACACGACCTCCAAAACAGAAGCTCCGTCATCAGAGATCAGGATTTCAGTTTCAACCGTTGGTGGCTCAGCTGCCTCTTGCCAGCCTGGAGCGCCACCATCAAAGACGAACAAGAAGCCGTCGCTGGCATTCTTCAAGCAGTCGCCCCCTCCCTTGCCTGTGGCGTACATACATTTCGCTGCTCTGTAGTTGCTTAGTCCACCGTTAATGGATTCAGCGCGCATCCTGGCGGTGTTGATTGCACTTACGTTTTCCTTCGAAACTTTTTGGGCAAGAGCGGGAGACACAATTAATGCACTCACCAGAAGTCCCATTGGCAGGCTGACGACTCTTTTCAAGGTAAATCAATTAAAAGCGCTAACACTGCCTAGCAAAAACTGCAAAGCCACACAGGGTCGAGATTTGAATTCGTTCTTTTAGGACCAACAAGGGGATCGTCCTTTCAGGCTGCGAACGCTTCCTCTCCAGCACCATCGGCTGCTTGCTCAGCACCAAACTCCCCTCGCAGAACACCTTCTGCCTTTCGCATCATCTTGTGGCAAGTCTCTTTATCAGCAGCGGCATAGGCAGCATCCATACATTTCACGTACTGCTCCTCAGGGGTCACAAGCCGTTTGCCGTTGGGCGGAGTATCGGCCTGATTCCCCTGACTCGCTGTAGTTGGAATTACTCATCTCAAGCTGGGCAGTGGTCAGCTGCATCAAACAAAACCCCGCCAACGCCATTGTCATTCCAATAGATCCCGCCAGCTTCTGCTTTGGGGGGAGTAGAGATAGCGACACCGAGAGCAACAAAGGCGCCAGCTACGCCGGCCAGAAAAGGCAGTGTGAAATTTTTCATGATGATTCTTATTGGCTTTTTTGATAGGTTTTCCCCTGTATTCACACCATTGCCGTATCAATAGGGAATGACTTCCCCCATCTGAGGGATTGATTCATTTGGACCGCTCCCCTATTTCAGGGATGTCATCTCTCGAAGCTCTGGAAACACTGGTGGTAGGTCACCAGAGGGACATGATTCAACTACCCAACCTGGAACTAAAGCCAGAACGACACGAACTTGTGAAGCTGATGTGTGCTCCTTTCAGACAACACCCCGATTATCAGAAGACCAAGGTTGACTTCCATCAGTTTGTGAATCGGATGGAAAATCGGAACGTCCTGAACTGTCTTGCCGCCATGAGAGGGAGCCAGTCACCTGCCCCATGCTGGTCAAGCCAGTGAGATTGACTGATGTACTGGTGAACAATCCAACCAAGGCTGAAGTCACCGCGGTGTGGATTCAATCTTTTGGACTGCTGAGGAAGGTTGTATACGGTTATCAACGCGCAACGGCGAGAACAAAACGAGGTTGCCTGCCACCAAGCCAGCAGTGACAACCACAGCAACGAGGACCTCTAAACCTTCTGACGTCTTGGCTTGCATGCCTTCAGCATGCCTCCTTGTTTTGCAGAGGGCGAAGCAATGTCTGCTTTTCAACTTGACGAAGGGAACGGGGTCCGTTGATACGTCATCTGCAAATCGAGGAGGGTTACGACGGAGATGTAGCAGCCTCCTACCGCGTGGCGTTGACCACACAGTTCCACGACGACACAGGCGATGTCCCGCCCATCAAGTTCGAGACCGGGCACCAGGGGAGAGAGGCAGAACACCTGACTCGTTTTATTTGGGACAGAATTGTGCGCCTCCTTGTGATGGGCAAAGAGTTGGAAGCCAACTCCCTTTTGGAGGAGTTTGACGAGCCACCTCTATGGGACGACCCACTCGACTGAGCCATGGGAACTCCACTAACACAGTGGCTCCAGTTGGTTGCCTGGGTGCTGCTAGCAACAACATTGATTTGCTTGAGCGCAACAGGGGTCTTCTGAATTGAGAAGCTGGATCCGTATTTGCTAGCAGTCACTTGCCGTCACTGTGGTTCGGCCTGCAGGCGGCTATCCACCTCACAGTTGAATGCAGTTCTTGCGACATTTGTGAAGTCAATATTTTTCAAAAGATGTCAACCGAAATCCGTAACTGGGCCGTCGTTGCTGCAGCAATGGAAGCCCGAGGTGCAACCAACAGCGACATGTATCGTCGTGCCAAAGCTCTTGCTGCGGGCGAATCCGACCCAATGCCAACAAGCTATCCGGCGGCACCTTTTAGCATTTCTGCAGCCTGATTAGTCGTTAACAGCCAAGCGGCCCTGGCTTCAATCCAGGGCTGTATCTAGCCTCACTTTTTCTGATGACCAACCACCATCTATCAGTGGAACAAAGGTTCCATCTAGAAGCCGCATTCAGGGAGATTGACAGTTGTAAGGACATTGAAAAGTTACGTGCACTCACGAAGCAGATCATTACCGCACAGGAGAATGAGAAGGCCTTTGCCCGCGAGGCAATGCAACAAATCCGGAAAGAGATGGAGACTGCCGCTCAAAAGCGATTCGGCTTCGACTGGGGGCAGCATTGAGCGCTTGGATTGGCTTGATCGAGTGAGTGTGTATCGCCAGCTTCCGTGGTGGACTTTGTAGACAAATAGACCAAGCCTGAGTTCTCAAACACCTGTCGGCACAGTACATGGCGCTTCTGACGAAGGCATCATCGTGGGCTCCCGATTGATGACATAACGATGACCACAAAGCAATGCCAACGCCACGCAGAGAGAGGGTTCAGTTCGTTGGTATGCGTCAAGCGATGACAAGCTGGCCGAGGATCCTGCAACAACAAGACCTCAGCCCTTCAAGTGTTCAATGAGATACCAAAGTTAGGTATCACCACGAACCTACTTAAACAAGTATGTAAACAATCGATTCGAGAAGAAATAGATCCTTAATCTCCATCGTCCAAGCGATTCGAATGAATCCAGCTAAGTACCTGCCGCCCAGGGGCTCGATCATGATTGTCAATCAGAAGCCGAAGAGGAGGTGGCAAACCGCTATCAAAGCAAGAGAGCAACAGCTCATTCGGTTAGCAGAAGAAGCACTTGCCTCAAGACAGGAGAGGAAAGTGGTGAATTTCTTGGGCTACGAGGATGTCGATGTGGCGGCTTGAGACCATCGATATTTCAGCCCACAGAATCAAAGCGGAAGCGAGTCGAGCATCCTGCTCGCCTGCGTTCGTTCCCGTCAGGTGCATCAACCGCGCGGAGACGTGACTTTCTTGGGGTTAACCCGGGGTATTGAGTGAAGGCATTGCATTGGCCTATGGAGCGCATGCAAAGGGGCTGTCCCCTCTAAAACCAACCTTGCTGTTCAAAACTCAGCCCTACGAACGGCGAGCTTTCCACGCAACGACACGGCGCAGACTCAAAGCCCTGCCAGATCGGGCGCCAACGTTCATCAGTATTTCCACTCAAAAGTGTCGCGACCGATACAAAATGACCTACGCTTCCCCTCAATAGAAGATCTTCATTGAACGAATCCCAATTCGACTTGGCCGCTGAAGAGAAGAACCGTCAGCTAGCCATGGGAATTTCGTTCAGCACAGCAGCCATCGGGGTCTTCATCCTCCTGGCCTACCGCGTTGGAACGTGCTGCTCCTGGTTTACCCCGGCCTAGAAGCCAAAGACGACTGGAAAGAGCAGACATCGCGAACGATGTAGCTCTCCAATCAGGTATGTAAACCCAGTGAAGCGCAGGAGAAACCAGAGGCGATACGAATGTTCTTTTGCTTGGTTGCCACCAAAAAAACAAGAAGAAAGCACATCAACAACCACCCGTCAGCGACCCGAAAGAGCGCACTGGCTGACGACCCTTTGACAATGAGCTGTTGAACCGATTTCTTTTGCATCAAATCGGTCGACAGTGGAGTTGAGGTAGCTCATAGGTCTTCCTCATGCGTCGTGAGAAGGAGAGGCAGGGGTGGGACCTTGCCTTTTTACTGTCCACCTCTTGGCTTTTGACCAGATGACATTTCAGTGGCTCAAGGAAGCTCGCAGGATCGGCAAACGCCTTGCACCTGTTGACAAACCAACCGACATCCAACGCAGCGACGAGACGCACGAAGTGATTTGCGGCATTGCCGGCTGTGTCATCAAGAGGAAAAAATTCAACCGCTTCTCCTCGTGAACTTCTAGACCACACATCAACCGACACCGGCTGACCAAGCTCGCCCACGCGTACGAGATGGCACCTGCATGCCATCAACAATCACGCTGGGATCAAAATCTGCCCACAATCAGCCCACAGATTGAATCAGCGGTTCATAAGCCCCGATGCAGTTCAGAGGCGTGCACTCAAGAAGGGCGAAGTTTGTTTGAGCTCATTCCTGATGCACACAGCTCATTAATACGACTTTCAGACGCCTGGGTGTTCGTGCAAAACGACTGCCAACTCTGACTCAGACAGGGCAGCAGGCTCATGGTCCTGAGTTTCCCCAGAGGAAGGGGCGTCTGGGAGGCGAAAAGCTTTCTCGAGGTCTGTCTTCGTGGCACCAAAGGGGTAGGTCATAAAAAAGAGGACCGCCCACGGCCCCCTAGGAACGACTAGACGACGCATCCCTGCGCCTCCGTTACATTAGTCAACATAGTTTTGTAACGAGAGCCATGGCTGTCAGCACCCAAGACCTGCTCGTCCTGTTCGGCAGCTTTGGAATGGCCCTCTTTGCCTTGAACATCTACAAGCTCACGAAGCCAGCCAACGGCTGATGAGCCGCAGGGGTTGCAACTCCAACAGAGACTTCACCTGCGCGGAAGGCTGACCTGATACATCGAATCCTCGGCAGGCTTCCATTGAACGAGATGGAGGCGATTAATTTGATTACTCTCCAAACAATCCCAGATTGTGGCTCCAGAAAGTGTTGCCATCGACCAGAGATCTCCCTGACTTTTCATCTGCTTGCGATTGCGATCTTTCCACTCAGTCCAAATAATTTGTGGATATGAGCCGACGTGCTCACTCAGAATCACTACCGTGAATTCCACCGAACCCGAACCAAAAATCGTCCAGAATTATAAGTTGTTGAACCTCATTTCTTAGCTTCAGGAGGCTGGTTTGCGCCAGATCCGCCAGACGAGCCAGCCGGTCACCCCAAGCCAAAGAAATGCCACGGCCGACAGGATGGGGACGACGATGAGATAGCTCCAAACTCCCAGGGCCACCCAAGCGAGAAGGGACGTGATCAACGCTTTCTGAAAATTGTTGGCCTCGGCGAGACGTTGCTGAAGTCGAGTTACCACGCTGCTTTCCGATGCTCCATCCCTTCCTCTAGCCACGGATGCACTCTGCGACAGCAACGCTGAAGCCCTCCTGCTTCAACAGGCTGAGCGAATAGCGCAAGCCATGGAGCCGTGCCGCGGCCCCGTCCGGCGCAATCCTCACGTTGGCGAGGCCTCCAGCGAGCCCCAGCCCCGCTGCCTTCAACACGGCTTCCTTCGCCGTCCAGGCCTGAATCAGCGTCCAATGCTCCAAACAGTCCGTTGCTTCAGCGGCAGAGGCAAACAGACGTTGCGTCAGGAGATCGGGCGCCACGCGCAAAGGCCGGTCCAGCACTTCCACATCAACGCCAATCGGACCGGGCCCCAACACCCCGATGGTGAGTGACCTGGTGTTGGAAATGCTGTGGTGCAAGGGGTGATCACGCACCTGGGGCTTTCCGTAGATCGTGCGGCCGATGTCATCCACAGCAACGACGTGTCCTGCATCGGCGAACAGCCGGCAGGTGAGTGTGTCACTCAACGCCCGCTGCACGGCTCGCGTCGAGGGCTGGGGCAGACGCGCCACCAAGACCCGCCGTTGCGTGCCGGGAATGGGCCACCAGGACCACTCGGTTTCCAAAACTCAATCCTGCTCAACCGATAGGGGCACCGGCGGGAGGGGCGGTAGATCAGGTGGCGGCGGCGCCTCCTGAAGGAGATCAGAGGTCAGTGCATCCGCAGGCTCCGCCAGGAGAACCTCTGCGGGATTGGCCGTGGGCTCATCGAGGACGATCGGCGGCGGCAGATCGGGGGGTAACGGCGCGAAAGGCTGCGGCTCGATCCAACTGTCATCCGGATCGGGCTCGGCAGGTTCCAGCTCCCGAATCAAGGCAGGCTGCTCCCGCAAGACCAACGGATCCGCCGTGATGGGGGGTTCCCGCAAAGGAGCTCGATCCACATCAACCCCAGCGTCGCCGGCATCGGCAGGGGCCCCAGGCTTGATGGGGGTTGATGGTCCCCAAATCATCCTGGCCAAGGGTTCGACACCCTGTTCCATCACCCTGTTCAACCCCGCCAGGGCGCGATCAGCGAGATGGTTACCGAAGGACGACACACAGTCGGCAGGGCCATTGCAGGCCTCATCCATCACCAGTTTTGGCGTCAGACCAGCGATCAGGTTGCCCTGCAGAGGGATCTGGCGCGGGCTCAACCGCAGCATGTAGGGCACATGCACAAAGCTGGTCGCCCCACCACTGATCCAGTTCGCGTCCTCTTCGGTGAATCCTTTGACCCCAGGAATGATGAACCGACTCTTCGACGCATGATCCGGCATGTAAGCCGCGAGGTAGCCCCTGCGATGGGCCAGCTCCTTGCTCTGTTCGAGGGTCAGACCGTCACGGCTCATCAACACTTCCATGCGACCGTCCTGCCGCAGTCCCATCACCATGCGGATCCGCGGGAGGTAGTAACGGATTCGCTGGCCCATGCTGATGCTGTAAGCCCCCTTGTAGCTCTCGGGTGGCGCCTCGAGGTCGTTGTAGAGACTGTGGAGGCCACCGATGAAGGTGTCGTAGGTCTGGCTGCGGGTATCGGTCAGCTCCCCATAGCCGAAATCAATGCTGCCGTCATGGCGGATGCCGACATAGGCACGCTGCCGTGAGGCCGTGCGGTTCCGCCCACGCCAGACCTTGCTACCGAATTTGAGATCGCCTAGAGGCACAGTGATCTCACGGCCAGCATTGTCCACATGGCGCTCATACATGGGGCCTGAGACATAGGCCAGAGCAGCGCTGTCCTCGTAAGCGTCCTGTTCACGATCCCAGCCCTCCAGCAACCCGAACCGCACCCGTCTTGGATCGAGATCTAGGGCGTAGACCTCGTCGTCTGGGATGTAGCTGAAAGGCTCAGCATCCAGCCGTCTCTGTTGAGCAGGGCTGACATCCCGGGCACCGCGATCGGAGCGCTCGGGAGCGACAGGCGCCAGAGCGATCAAGCCGCCAAAAACTACGAACGGCATCGCCAGCAGCAGCCATCTCTTGCGGAGCTGCCTGCTCCGCTTGGGTCGGATCCGCAACTCAGCAGGCTGAGTCACGCGATCCTTCGCTCTCGGTGGTGGGGGAGTTGTTCGAACCAAGGAATGATGGAGCCGTCAGCAACCAGCCATTGCCGGTAACGGTCGCCGCAGTCATGGCCTCCCGTCAACTGTCCGAAAGCGGGAATTACAAGACGCGGACCATCCGGATCAAAGGCGAAGCAGGGCAAACGCAACTGATCAGAACGGCTGCGAAGCCGGGTCATGGGATGCAAATGGCCACACACATTCAACAAACCTGGCTCCGGAACCCGTTCAGGGGCATGACTTAACCAGAAATTGCCAAGCCGCTGTGATGGCTGCTGGGGCATGCCTTCAATCCAGCTACCGCAATCATGGTTCCCACCGATCAGCACAACCGGACAACCACAGAGATCAGGCAATGCCAACAACGTGTCCCGCAGCGGAGCTGTGATGCCAATCCGGGCGTGCACCAGATCACCCAGAACAAACAATCGCTCAGGCGCCCAGGCGTGACACAGGGCCAGCAGTGGATTCAGGGTTCCTTGATCACCGTCACTGGGCATGGGAACGCCATGGGCCTGGAACACCTCGGCTTTGCCGAGATGCAGATCGGCCACGAACAGCTCACGACCCTCAGCCCGCCATAACGCCCGCTGGGGCAAAAACGTCAGGGAGCTCTTGCCCCAGGCCCACTCCAATGGGGTCATGAATGGTTCAGATGTCGGATCTGTAGCGCTGGCTGCATCTGATTCCCGACGTCGTGCCTCAAGCTTTGGAGACCTCAGGGAGACTCATTGTGGCGCGAAGCGAGGGTCCACACCAGCTCGCGATTTCAACTCTTCGAACACTCGAACAACGGTTAAGGGTTCTGGAGGAGGCGGGCCGTTACGAATGTGCTTATGCCCTGAGGATGGAAGTTGCCGACTGGTTACTCGGAGCCAGAGATGCCAATCTGACTGCACCACTCCATCCCTAAGCCTTCGATGACCATTGCCCTGCTGATCGCGCTAGCGGGTTCCCTGGCTGCAATGGCCGTGATCGTGCGTCGATTGGAACAGCGCTGATGCCAACCCTTCGACGCTGGTCCTTCGTACTAGCGCTCGCCTGCATCAGCAGCGCAGTTCCAGCGCAGGCCGAGCAGCTGAAGGTTGGGATCAGTGGCTCACCTCCTTTCGTGATCAAGGACGGAAGTCACTTCAGCGGCATCAGCCTCGAAATCTGGAGGCGCGTCGCCGAAGACAACAACATCAGCTACAAGCTGATTCAGCAACCGACGCCCAAAGCCGGTATTGAAGCGGTGGACGACGGAAGCATCGACGTGCTCGTCGGCCCGATCAGCATCACCTCCCGCCGACTTGCCATCCCAGGGATTGACTTCACCCAGCCCTACTTCCTTAGCAAGGAGGGCATCCTTCTTCCCCTCAAAACACCCTCCATTTTCAGTCGCGTTCAGGTGTTCTTCGGCTGGGCCGTGATCTCCTCGGTTTTGGTGCTGATCAGCGTGCTGTTTGTGGTTGGCAGCCTGATCTGGATGGCCGAGCGGCAGAAGAACAGTGAACAGTTTCCCCGCGACTGGCTTCCCGGCATCAGCAGCGGCATGTGGTTTGCCCTGGTGACCTTGACGACGGTGGGCTATGGCGACAAAGCGCCCGTAACGCGCACCGGCCGTGGCATCACGGGAGCCTGGATGGTGATCTCGCTGATTGCGGTGTCCTCCCTGACCGCCAGCCTCGCGTCGGCGTTCACGTTGTTTCTCTCAGGCGCCACAGAAACAGCGATCGACAGTCCTCAACAGCTCAGCAACCGACGGGTCGCCGTCGTTGAAGGCACCGATGGAATGGAATTAGCGGAAAACCGGGAGATGCGCGTTGTCCCAGCTCCCAACCTCGCCAGCGCCGTTCAGTTGGTGATGTCACGCAAGGCCGATGCCTTGATCTTCGATCGACACTCGATCCGCTATCACCTCAAAAACAACCCGGATCTTGCGGTGCGTTTGGCACCATTCAACGTGTCGGACGAAACCTACGGATTCGTGCTCAAGCCAACGAGCCCGCTGCGGACGCCCATGGGTGTGTCGATTTTGAAGCTTCAACAAAGTGGAGAGGCAGAGAACATCGCCAACAAGTTTCTGGATTGATCCTTTGCTTAGCCCAGCGGACGATGACGACGCAGGGCCTCTTCCAGCAGATAAGCGGCCAAATTTCCACAACTGCGCCCCTCGGCGAGAGCATGCCGCTTGAGGTCATCCATCACCCCCCGAGGCAGGGTGACATTGATGCGCTCCGAACCAGCCGCATCCGCCACCGCAGCCGTGCTTGGGGCCATGGCCTGACCCTCGATCCGCTGCTGCAACTCCTGAACCAGGTCTTGAAGGAGGGACACGATAACGTGAACATATTCACTCAATATAAGCACAATATCGTGTGAAACAGGATTGCGTAATCTTGAGCACCCTTTTGAGGCGCCATGCATTCCCTGCCGCTGAAGCTTGCTCCCGGCAGTGATCTGCGCCTCAGCCTTGAAGAGCTGGCCCAGCGGGACGGCATCAGCGGCTTTGTTCTCGGAGTGGTCGGCAACCTCACCAAGGCGTCGTTTCAATGCCCCGGCCAAGCCGACCCCACCGTGCTGGAGGGCGACCTCGAAGTCATCACCCTCAATGGGACCTTCTCCCCTGAGGGCGTTCATCTGCACCTGAGCCTGTCGGATGGGGCCTGCCAGGTCTGGGGAGGCCACCTGGAGCCAGGGACCATCGTGCAGAAAGGCGTCGACCTGCTCATTGGTGTGATTGAGCAACGCGAAGGCAGCCCTGCGCCGCAATCCTCGACACCACGGCTGGAGATCGCCGTTCTTCCCGGATGCCCCTGGTGCAGCCGTGCCCTACGCATCCTGAGAACCCTGGACCTGCCGCACACCGTCACCACCGTCAACGACGACGCAGCCTTCCAGGCCGTGCAACAACGCAGTGGAATGACCACCTTCCCCCAGGTGTTCATCGACGGATCCGTGATTGGTGGCTACGACAACCTCGCCGCCATGCAAGCCGCCGGTGAACTCGACGCCCTCCGCTGAACCGCCGGAACAGCCACCCCCGGAGCAGCCGCCGTTCTGGTCTCTGAAACCCTGGTGGTGCCAGCCTTGGTCCATCGTCTCCACAGGGGTGCTGGTGGTTGGCGGGTCCTGGGGACTCCTGCATCGCCTGTGGATCAGCCTTCCCCTGGCCCTGGGCGTGTTGGCCTGGTGGCTGCTGTTTCTGGTGCTCGTCCCGGCCGCCTACCGATCCGCTGCGGAACCGCACGGATGAGGTCTTCAGCCTTTCGCTGCATCGACCAGCAGCTGTTCGCACGGGTTGCCGCAGAGGCTTTGAGGACGCAGAAGATCAGTTCCACACCCTGGTGGCCCTAGACGCAGAAAGCGTGATTTTTGAACTGAAACAGGGGTCCTATTAGCCCTCGCAGGACAAGGACGTCCTCAGCCGCTTCCCCCTAAGAGGGCACACCGGAGGCCGTCACGCCTGGCGTGACGCTGCGCGGGAACGCTGCTTCTCCTCGAGCAGTTCTCCCTCCAGCTGTTCAATTAAACGGCTGACCAACGCCTGGAATTCCGGTTGGCAGCCACGAAACGCCGCCTTGTGACGGATCGGCTCGTTGCGCATGCGCAGATCGGTCAGCATCAGCTGAAGCGAATCAATCCGAGCGTTGGAATTCATGGACTGAGAGGACGTTCCGAAGGGAGGTTATGACGCAGCTGTTTCAAAGCTCCAGCTCTCGCAGCAGACGGTTCTGCGTCTCCCGACCGAGAACGGCATGGGCCGCCATGGCACCACTCGCCGCGACGGGAGGGATTCCTATGCCGGGGAAGGTGCTGGCCCCACAAAGCCAGAAATTGGCAAGGGGCGTCGACACCCCAGGGAACAACCCTGCAGCGGCTGAAAGCGAAGGGCCATAACTGCCTTGATGCACATTGAGGAAATGGCTGTGGGTCAGCGGCGTTCCCTCCATGATCAACTCGCAGCGGTCGCGAATGTCGGGGATACGTCGTTCCAGCACGCGCCAGAACACAGCGCATCGCTCCTGTTTCATCCGCTGATACGCCTCACTGTCGCGCTCCAGATCAGCCCAGAGCTCCCACGGCTCGCTGGCCGGGGTGTAGGCATGCAGCACATGGCGACCCGGCGGAGCCATGGAAGGATCCAACACCGACGGGATGGACAACACCACGGCATTGCGTTCGGCGTCGATCCCACGCTCCCAGTCATCAACCCAGACGGTGTGGATCGGCAGATCCTCCAGCCCCGTGGCATCAAAGCCCAAATGCAGATGTAGAAAGCCATTGCAGGCCGGCGTCGCCTGGCGTTGACGCTGCCACTTCGGCGCGACGGAGTCCGGCAGCAGCGCAAGGGTGGACCAGATATCGGCATTGCAGATCACCTGCCGCGCCGCGATCGACGTTCCATCCGCCAGCGTCGCACCCACGACGCGGTCCCCCTCCACCTGCAGCTGTTGCACAGCCACACCCGTGTGCAAGTTGCCCCCATGGGCCTTCAATCCACCCACCAAGGCCTCAACCACCGCAGCACTTCCACCAACGGGGTAGTCGAGATGGGCCTCCGGTTCGAACCACTCGCCGAACAGCGTGGCCATGGCAGCCGCATTGGTGTCTCCCATCGGCATGCCACTGATCAGGAAGGAGAGGAGATCCACCCAATGGCGCAGGAAGGGATCGGTGAGGTGACGATCGACCAGGGGGCCGAAGGAACCGGAGAGATGACGCATCGCCGTGAGGTGCGGCAACAAGCGCCCGCCGCGCTTCAGCAATTGCGCCATGCCATCCACCCCGGGTCGCAGGGCCAGCAGGGGCAGGGCATCTGCGGCGGCAGCAATCGGCCGAAGGGCTTCGACAAAACGCCGCCATTCCGCGGCCACCTCGGGACCGCGCAGGCCGCGAACCACAGCCTCAAAATCGTCATGCCCCACGGCGATGCGCAGATCACCTTCCGGCAACAGCACATCCCAGGTTCGATAAGGGATCACCTCCAAGGTCTGGCCTAAAGCGCGCAGCACCTGAGCCAATGGATTGCTGCTGGGCCAGCGACCCAGACCACTCCAGAGGGATGGACCGGATTCAAAGTGATAACCCTGGCGTTGAAACCCATGGGCGGCCCCACCCGGTTGGTGATGGGACTCCAGCACCAGCACGTCGCGACCAGCGCGGGCACAGAGGCCAGCGGCACATAATCCGCCGATGCCGCTACCGATCACAAGGATGTCGACGTCTCTTTTGAGCATCCATGAAGCACGCGCGTCATCATTGTGGTCATTGGCGCAAGACGATGCGCAATCGACTACTGCTTCCCGTGCTGATCCTGACGGTGGCCTGGGGTCAGGAGCTGATCGACCAGCTGATCTTTGCGGGGCAGTGGAATCTGCCAATGGGACCGGATCAACCCTGGTGGGGGGTCCTGACCTCCCCCATCAGTCACGCTGGTTTTGGACATCTCATCTCCAACAGCCTGGCCTTTCTGCCCCTGAGCTGGCTGGTCCTCAGCAGGGGAATACGCGATTACCTGAGCGTCTGGCTTTCCGTGCTGGTGATCAACATTCCGGTCGCCCTGTTCTGGCCCACACGGAGTCATGGTCTCTCCGGGGTGGTCTATGGGCTCCTGGGCTACCTGCTGCTGATCGGCTGGCTTGAACGTCGCATCCTGTCCATCGTCCTGGGGCTTGTGGCGTTTTGGCTCTACGGCTCAGCCCTGATCGCCTTGATCCCCGGCGTTTCAGCCGCCGGCGTGAGCTGGATCGGCCACAGTGCAGGCTTCATCGGCGGATTGGTGGCCGCTCTAGCGATGTATCGCGAGCCCTCTGCCGATTGAGGTCAGGGGTGAGACAAGACAGCATCGAGAAACGCCAGGGGGCGATGCATGGTGGCGGAATAACCCAGCAGACTTTGATCGCGATGGCTGTAAATCACGCTGTCATCAGCATCAAGCAGCACCGTGGCACCGCGCTGGGTGATGTAGTCATCGCAAGGCACATAGGTGCGCCAGTGCCGGAGCACTTCGTTCATGTTGCGCAGACGCTTGGTTGCAAGTTCAAAAGGTCGCTGAAAGCCATCACCACCGGCCCGGCGGAACAGACCTCCACGAAAGCGGGGCAGAGGAAACGCCTCGATCCACTCCTCGTCATCGAAGATCTGGGCAGCTGAGCGATCACCGGTGTAACCACGCAGCACCTCACGCAGGGTGCCTGGAGATCCCACACCGGCACACATCAGCAGAAAACCAGGCCATGGCCCACCAGGCAGATGCAGCCCGGACTCCAAGCCAAGGGAGTGATGCAACACCGGTGAAGAATCCACGATCAGCTGCTGCAGGGGAAACGCCGTGAAGGCAGCGAAGCGCTCAGCGCCAGCAGCGTTGCCAATGCCGAACAACTGAACCTTGACCCCGGCCGCCGCCAACTGGGGAAGCCTCGGCACCAACGCCTGGGCATATTCGATCGAGTCGAAGTCACCCAGCTGGCCGAGCACAACAACAAGACGCTTGCTGACGCCTTCCATGCCTGGGATTTCAGCGAGACGATCAAGCAGTGGCTGAATGGGGATCATTGCCGTCGCGACAACCCGGTAGACAAAAAGGGCTGTTGTCAACGGAATCGTGGCAAACATCGGCGAGCATTGTGTTCAGCACCATTCCCTCCCGCAGCAGGCGGGGGTGTTCAAGAGACAGCAAACCATTCCAGATCCGCCAAGCATTGACGGCATGGCAATTCAACGAAAAGAGCTGTGATTTGTGCTGAATGAATGCATTAATTAGGTGAAACGGGTTGAACCAGTCTGTTCGCAATCGATTCGTCTCATTCGCGCATCAGAGACACGAGAATCAACCAAGGTCATCACTCCAGATCACACTGGTCCGATTCGAACGCGTTTTCAACGACAGATGACTCGTCTTCGAAACAGCGTGATTGAATCGAACTCATCAACTTGAATTTATAAATGTCAAAGCAGTGGGATGTGGTCGTCATTAGTGGCGGACTTGCTGGCATTACAGCTGCACGCGACCTCCAGCAACGCGGACTTCGCACCGTGGTCATTGAGGCCAATGATCGCCTTGGCGGCCGCACCTACACCATCGAGGACGAAGGCTGCACGGTCGAACTGGGCGGAACATGGATTCACTAGACCCAACCATTCATCTGGGCTGAAAAGGAAAGGTATGGGCTCAAGATTGAGGAGACTCCCGGCTGTGTGGCTGAACACATCGCCATCCATCGCGGAGATCGTATTGAAGCCCTGGGCGAACACGAAATTGCCGAATTCATGGACGGGTTTGATCAATTTTTCTCCGAAGCGATCCAGGTTTGGGAACGCCCCTATGACGCTCATCACACCTGGAAAGCCATCCAAGAGCGTGACACGATCTCCGTTGCAGATCGCCTGGCGTCACTCAATCTGACGCCGCTTCAACAAGCCTCTATCGGAGGATTCCTTGAGATCCTCTCCATGTCTGCACCTCATTCAGCATCGTATGTGGAAATGATGCGTTGCTACGCCCTATCCGGGTGGAACACTGTTGTCTTCAAAGACACAGCTGCACGCTACAAGTTTGCCAACGGAACAGGTGCTTTGGTGGACGCCATTGTGCGCGATGGAAATTTTGATGTCATCACCAATGCACATGCAACAACGATCACTCATGGCCCCGATGGCGTGAGGGTTGAAACCAGTGAGGGGAACATCTATCAGGGACGAGCCGGAGTCATCACGCTTCCCATGAATGTGATGAATACGGTTTCCTTCAATCCACCTCTTTCTGCTATTAAACGAGAAGCAGCTGACCTCAAACATGCCGGGGGTGGATCCAAGGTTTTCTTTGTCGTAAAAGGCGATCCCGGCGCCGTGATGACCTTGGCTCGCAGTGCGGACTCAGCGCTGATTGGCAGCTTCACCTACCACCGCGGGGAGCATCAATCCCTGCTGGCGGGCTTCAGCTTGGAACCCGATGCACTGGATAAATCCGTCGAGGAGTGGCAATCGATCTTCAATGCTTACCTGCCTGAGCTCGAGATCATCCGCACCTTCGGACACCCCTGGGGAACGGACCCCTTATCTCAGGGCAGTTGGTGCAACTACCGCCCAGGCACCGTGACGCGCTTCGCCGAAGCTCTTCCCCTCCGAGAAGACAACCTCTTCTTTGCCTCCGGAGACCATGGCGATGGATGGCGGGGCTTCATGGAAGGAGCCATCGCCAGTGGATCACAAACAGCGATAGCCGTTCTGAAAACGTTAGGCCAAGGCTAACTGCACTATGGGTACAAAAGAAAACAGACAACGAGTAAAAATCTATGCCAAAGGCAATAAGCCATCAAATAAGTCCAATACTAGCGAATAGGCCTTTGCTCAGAATCATTAACAGGCAAATTGAGGTTCCAGCCACCAAACTAAAATTAACTAATTGGAAAATTACCGGGCTTTGCAGCGATTCCAACTGCGCCGTCGGCTTTTGATCTTGACGAGATCCCTCCCAATAGGCGAAGACCAAACCCTTCTTGGCCACAAGCTTGTCACGAGTATTTAGCGAGCCGTAGCCAAACTCACTAATCATTTGCGATTGCTGCTTAATTTTTTTACTCTCGGCCACAAAAACAGACTGTATCCAATTACTATGCGCGCGAATACCAATCGCAATCCAAAAGATTACTGGAATGCATACAAGGAGGTTTAGATAGTCCATTGAAGTAAAAGCATATTCTGACCATTGATTTCTTGAGCGGTTATTATTTTGATCGCAGTCGCGCTGATATATCTTCCATTCCTGTGATGATTTTTGGCGAAGACGGCCAAGAATGGATGCAATATGCACATAAATTTGCTACTCAGAAAGGGCAGCTTGGTTAAGCCTATACGGATCATTCGGGAAAATGCCCCTAAAGCACCACACAAAAAACTAAACTCAACTGGATTTGATTGATTATTACTTACTGCTTACTCACGGGGCATTTAATTACCGGGTAGCAATTTCATTGCCAACCACGGCATTTAGCCTGGCATTGAAGTTTCTATAGTAATTTCAGACTTCTTTCACTTGAAACGAAAGCCTATTTCTTTGTTGCAGATGACTGATCGACCGAAGCAGATTGTTCTTTCACAGTTGCGGACGGCTTCTTTTGACCCTCTGAAGTCTCACTCTTTGTTGCAGATGATTTTTTCTCAGATACAGATTTCTCTTGTTTGACCACTTTTTCCTGTTTGACTGGTGGCTTCTTTTTGGGTTTCAGCTTGCTTGTATCCAGAGCACTTTCACCAAATGATTTATAACCCAGCAAGACCAGTCCGCCGACCACAGGGATCGAAGCAATACCACCCATGGCAATTTCAAATCCACTTAGAGCCACGTTTCATTTAAGCAAATACAATTGCAATACTGCACGATAAAAGCGTTTTAGGATTTCAAAACGCACTATGGGCAAGTATCAAATGGTCAAAGTTTAGACTCTTTTTTGCATGGCAAATGTTTTGATCCTTCATTTTACTGTCACTTATTGTCTTGCCTATTATTCTTTGGATGTAATTCTTACATTAAAGAATTTCCAGGTTAATTGGCCTCCCTTTCTTCCAGGGCTCGTTTACGATTCAATCTATCAAGCCAAAACTCCCGGGTTGACGCTATATCAGGTCGCTTACCTCAGCGTCGATCAGATCTATCGGCAGAATTAGCATCTGAAATAATCGGGAAGTGCTACCGCCAGATTTTTTTTCATGCGATGTCTTTTGATCGCGATCCTTTTCTAGAATCTCAATTTAAGTCTGGCAGCATCACAGTAAGGGATTTCGTAAGGGGCTTGCTCCTCTCAGAGCGTTTTTACAATGGATATGTTGCATGCAACAATAACGAGAGAATTGTCGAGCAGGTTTTAGGGCGGGTTTTGGGCCGTCCTGTTTATGGCTCAGACGAAAAGGGGTCTTGGTCTATTGTTATTGCTGAGCAAGGATTTTCAGGATTTGTTGATGCTGTTCTTGCCTCTCCTGAGTATTTTGAGAGATTTGGAAATGATGAGATACCTGAACAAGTTAATCGAACCTTGCCAGGCCGTCCTCAGGGTGAGATGCCCATCTATCAGCGCCTGCCCCGCTATGGAGAGAGTTGGCGCGAGCGCTTGATTCGTGATGGGTTGATGTTGTCTATAGATGCTTTCAATAAAATTAGTCGTCCAATGACGGTATCCCGTCAGATTTACGAAAAGCCAAAGGGTCGTCTTCTCAAGCTTTGGCTTCTTTTCTTAATTGTTGGTGGCGCTGGAAGCCTTTACTTGGTGCTTTTAATCTTCAGCCAGATGTTTACGATTCGCTGAAATTTTCATGGAAGCTTGGTACAGATGTACATAGAAAGAAATCTGGTTGATGCAGCTTTTTCATCACATCCTGGGCAGCTTCGTACGGGATCCGAACCATCTTTAGGCGGAGGACTTCGCGACAAAGCAGTTTGGGTTGAGGAAGTTGACTGCATTGGCTGCCGTTATTGCGCACATGTAGCGTCCAATACTTTTGTGATGGTTCCAGAAACAGGTCGCTGTCGTGCGATTCGCCAAGACGGTGATTCAATTGATCGAATCCAGGAAGCGATTGACACCTGTCCTGTCGATTGCATTCATTGGGTCGATTTTGAAGACCTCAACTGAAGAGCTGATGTTTATTTCAACGCTCAATGCTTCCGGTTACGACTGCCGGTAGCTGGTCGGTAAAGGTTGGCTAGTAAACCCAAATACTTAAAACAGGCTGGCGGAGTTGCTCAGCACCAGTGAGAAACGCTGATCTGACTCCTCCCCTTCAAAAGAGGAGCCAGGCTGTGCATGCGGTGTCTGCGTGGGAAAGATCGCTGACACTCAGCGCCCAATGACCATGCAGGGGCCAATGGATGGAGGTGTGGACCCTCCAACAACACCATCACCCGGCTATCGGTTCAATGCTGTTCCGATGAGGCGAAAGCAGCGACCATATGAGCCGCAGCCATGTTGTGGCTTAACTCGCCTTCAGTGAATCATGCTGGTCGGACCCCCAGACCTCTCATTGGCAAGGCGTCAGATTGGGCGGAAGGGTTCCATAAGACCTTGCCTTGCACACGCCCTGAGAGAATCAAAATAAAGGGAGAAAGCAGGTGGGCAAAAAGTCTGGCTTCACCAGTGCAGAGATCGAGGAGATCAAGCGTCTGTATCTGAAGGAAGGTCGATCGATTCTCCAGATCCCCAAGATCCTTGGCAAAGGCAGCGAAAACTCAGTGCGCAACGCACTGCATAAGGCACGAATCAAAAATGCACCCGAAGAACGTATCAAGCTTGATCGGTTCAAGCCAGAGCAAATCTATGGAGAGATCACTCTCTTAAAACGACTCACAAAATCAAAAAAGCTGAGATTTCACGCAAGATGCACATGTGGTTATGAATTTGATGTTGACCCTTTTCGGCTAACATTGCCAGAGCATCACAAAGACAGAATTTCTGCATGCCAACGGTGCAGCAAAGAGAAATAATCTCCAATACCTCGCGCTTTTCACGACAACTGAGACGACAGTCGATAACAAGCAATAAACCCTTTTCCCTGTCAGGCCAAGGCCAGACGACGGCGCCTGTATCAAGCCGAGGCCATTTTAACAATGGCTAAAGAACGAAGTATCCAGTGGAACCTTGCGGGCCTTCAGCGACGATGTAGAACTTGAAAACATTTTTATTCACTCCCTACTAAGCCATGGAACTCACCTTCTTGGGCAACAAATATGCAAAGTCAGAGAAAGCAACTACCAGGCCAACAATCCAACTCAAATACATGGGTAAATCCTATCGGGCCGATCAAGTCAATTCGGTTCGCAATTCCGTTGTTCTGACTTATCGCGGCGTCTCCTATTCCAAGGCCTGAACAGGCTCAGGTTCCACCCCTGCCCTGTCGCCGCCGGCCTCAGCCCTGATGGGGCAGCAGAAACTACGGCAAGAAGATCAAGCATCAGCAAAAATGGCGGGATGAGATTTCTGATCACAGCCCTTGTCGCGTCATGGGCATTGGTCTTGCCGGTGCGGAGTGCGGAACCGATTCCCCTCGTGGTGGTTCCCTTTGACGCAGCATGGGGATCGCGACGTCTTCCCGTGCAGCCAGCAGCGCTTCTGCCCCCACCGCCAGTCCCCGAAGCGAAGCAGGACACGGAATCCAAAACTGAACCGAGACATCAGGGTCAGCGCTGGTGCCGTGGCCGTTGCTAATGCCACCACCGCTGTCGCTCAAACGCGTTTTGTGTAAACCGAAGACATCACTTCTGACTCCCGTCATGCGACACACGGCTCTGTTGATGGCCGTAATCCTTTGGGGCTCCACGGCTCTCGCAGGCGGGAATCGGGCCACAGCCCAGGGCCCCTCAGAGCAGTTCGCCACCGCAGAGGCCATGCGCGTGGTCCCAAAAGGGGCAACGATCACCGACACAACCTGCAAAAGCATTGATGTGGGATTCAGCAGCCGCTATCAGTGCACCATCACTTACAGCCCCTGAGCAGATCAATGAAAGGCTTGCTTGCTCCGTGTTGGGCCTTGCTGCTGCTTGGAGTACCGGCCGCGGGACGCGCCGCATTCGATGAGTGCCAGCTGATGGATCAGGTGCTGAATCGCCTGGGCAACGCCATGGCAATCAATCGAGCAATCATCGCTGAGAGCAGTGACAGCAAAGCTGTTGCTGTGGCGAGCGAAGCTCTTGCCCAGCAGAACGAGAGCTATCGACGCACAAAGCGCCAGCGCTCCAAAGCAGGCTGCGAAGGCTGGGAACGGGACTAACTGATGCCAGGCAAGCTGGTGGAACGATGATTGAGAGACCTTGGCCGTCACCGTCTGCCAGAACTGCGGAAGCCGTCGGTTTCGTGCCGATCGATCCATGGCCGGACGGCTGGTCTGTCAGAACTGCGGTCTTGCGGCAGGGAGCCGAGCCACGCGCCCAACGCCGCTGAGCAATCGGCGCAGCAACAGAAAGTTCTGGCTGGTCATCCTGCTGCTGGCGATCATCGTGCTTGTGGTGATCACGTCATGAGCAACTGAACAACCTCGGCCGTGTTTGCAGAGAGGGGCTCTGACGCCAGCTGTTCGATGGCCTGACGCATCACCTTCTGGCGGTCGGATCCGTAACTGTTGCAGCGGCTGAACACCTTGGCCATCCGTGAAGCTGTGATCGGATTCCGGGAATCAACCGCTGCGATTTGCTCAGCCATGAACCGATAGCCACTGCCATCGGTGGCATGAAATGCCTGCACATTGGCCGTGAATCCGCCCAGGACGGCGCGCAAGGAATTGGGAGCGAGCGGATCGAAGCGTGGGTGCTCCAAAAGCTGCTGAACCCGCTCCAGAGCATTCGACCTGGGGGCCGACGCTTCCATCGCAAACCAAGCGTCAAGGATCACGGGTTTGTCCTTCCAACGGTCGTAAAACAAGGCCATCGCCTGCTCACGCTCAGCACTGTCGAGCGTGAGCAACGCGCGCAGTGCTCCCCGCGCAAGGGTCATCGAAGGCCCGGAGACCGCCGCTAGTGCCTCAGCCTGAACCATTGCGTCCCCAGCAGCTGCAAGCCAGCGCCAAGCCAAAGCCGTCAGTGCACGGCCGCCCTGACCGGCTGGCCAAGCCATGGCCCAGTCAGCCCGCGCCAAGTCCAGGAGTCGTCGCAGGGACGACTGCAATCGAACACCCATCTCCTGGGTCCACTCCCGGAACGCCTGATCCAGCGAAAGGGGGTCCACTGGCGATTGCAATGCCTCCAGTTCCGCCATTCCTGGAAGTGCAAGCAGCGCCGCCAGGTCCATGCCATCACCACCGTCGTAAGCGGAGATCCTCTGATCCAGAGCCTGAATCAGAGCCTCCTCCACGGCACGTTTCGGCTGGTTTTCAGCCCGTGCCAGAAGCACCTGACGTGCCAAACGCTGAGCCGCATCCCAACGGCAGAAGGGGTCATCATCGGAAGACAACAGCTGCAGACACTCCTCCAGCGACTGGTCCAACCGCACATGGACCGGCGCCGAGAACCGCCGCAGCACGGATAGGGCAGGGGCGTTGTCACCGGGCTGGCCCTGCAAGGTGATGCTGGCTCGCTCACCCTCCATCACGAGCAGCTCTTCCTCACCAACACGGCCCTGATCTCCGACCAGCGCGATGGCGATCGGCAACACAAGCGGCAGTTTTTCAGCTTGTCCCGGCGTGGGGGGCGTCGTCTGGTGCAAGTCGACGGTCAACTGGCCAAGTGAGGAATTCCAGTGCCGTTCAACCCTGAGTTCCGGTGTTCCAGCCTGGTGATACCAGCGCTGAAACCGCTCCAGATCAAATCCCAGGGGTTCTCCCTGGCTGGTCGCCCCATCGGCGATTGCCTGAACAAAGTCCTCCGTTGTGGCGGCCGTGCCATCAAAACGTTCCACGTAAACCTCCATTCCCTTCATGAAACGCTCAGGCCCAAGCAAGGTGCGCAGCATGCGGATCAGTTCCGCGCCCTTTTCGTAAATGGTTGTTGTGTAGAAGTTATCGATCGCCTGGTATTCCGATGGCTTCACGGGATGAGCTGTGGGGCCTGCATCCTCTCGAAATTGGGTATTACGCAACATGGCAACATCCTCAATGCGCTTAACCGCTTCAGAATGCAGATCTGCAGTAAAACATTGATCACGAAAAACCGTTAGACCTTCTTTAAGCGAGAGCTGAAACCAATCCCTGCATGTAATGCGATTTCCACTCCAATTATGAAAATATTCGTGCGCAATGACGCTTTCGATTCTTTCGAGCTCGGCATCGGTTGCAGTCACCGCATCGGCGAGAACAAGCTTTGAATTGAAGATATTCAGACTCTTATTTTCCATTGCGCCCATGTTGAAGTGACGCACCGCGACGATGTTGTACTCATCAAGGTCGTATTCGAGGTTATAAACAGATTCATCCCATGCCATGGATCGCTTCAGCGACGCCATGGCATGGGCCGTGAAGGGTTCATCACCCTCCTCAACATGCAATCTCAGGGTGACCTGCCGGCCCGACGTCGTTGTGTACTGATCACGAATCTCCCTCAGGTCTCCGGCCACCAGGGCGAACAGGTAAGAGGGTTTGGGGTAAGGATCGTCCCAGGTCACAGCATGACGATCAGCGCCAACGCGCTCGGTCTCTATTGCATTGCCATTGCTGAGCAGCACAGGACAAAGGCTGCAGCTGGCCTCAATCCGCACCCTCCAACGACTGAGCACATCCGGACGATCAGGATGCAGGCTGATGCGTCGAAATCCTTCGGCCTCGCACTGAGTGCTTAGGAGACCACCGCTGGCATACAACCCCTCGAGAGAGCTATTGGAGTAAGGATCCAGACGGCAGCAGGTCTCCAGCACAAACGGCTGGGTCGGAACATCTGCGATGGTCAGAAGTCCGTCAGCAAAGCTGTAATCCTCAGGCTTCAAAGGCGTCTGGTCGATCGCGAGGGATTCGATGGCCAGATCGACGCCGCACAACACGAGGGGCTCACTGGAACGACGCGGTTGAAGGCTGAGCCTGGAGTTAACAACGACATGGTCGCTCTGAATGTTCACATCCAGGGCAATGTTGGGAAGATCAAAGGCCCATGGCGTGTAGTCCGCTAAACGAATCGAAGCAGCTGCAGTCATGGGCTAACGACGCAAGGACACATCAATCCTGACGGACAGAACCCACAACTGAGGGCCTTCAGCCAAAAGCTGAACCTTCAGACCACCAGGTATAGAACTAAATATTATCGATCAATCCCAAGATCGGAATCTTTCATAGCTTAGAAAATCGAGATATTTGTCACTACAAGAGAGGGAGAAGAGCTCTTCCTATTTCTTGGCGGGCTTCAAGGACGCGGCTGCTTTCTCAAAGCGTGCTTTCTCTGCGGCAGGAACTGATTTGGGACAGAACTTCAAAGCGCCGCCTACGACCATAAAGCCAGCATTGTTAAGGAACTGCTTCTCAGGCAAAGGAGTCTTGGAGCCGGGAAGCAAACCGCCATGCTTGCCGTAGATCACATGCAACTGAGCGGCAAGAGCAACCGCAAGAGACTTGCTGAAATCGATCTTCTGGGCCCTCGCCTCACAGAAGGTGGCGATCGACATCACCCCATACGTATTGACTTCCATGGCCGTAGCAGGGGTGGGCTTGGCCTTTGACGCCTGAGCCTGAGACGTGGCGGGAAACAGCAACGGAGCTGCCATCAACAGGGCAGCGGTGGCTAACGAACGACGAATCACCTTGGTTCTCGGACGGCTCACTTTTTTGCAACTTACCGCCCAAGCAAAGGCTTCACGAGGGTTGGGCGCGGTTGTTGAACTGGGACAACAGCAGAACGGAATACCCCTATTCGTCCTCGATCGGCGGCAGGGAATCGGAAAGTCGAATCTCGTGATGGTGCTCAACGATGGAGAGATCACCGTTCTCCCAGCTGTAAATGGCGCGATAGCGGTAGCGGTCCTGATCCACAAGCCGAATGTGCTCAAGGATGTCCCATTGCTGATAGTGGGATTCGAGGATGGTTTCGTGCTCATCCACTTGCCGGATCCTGGTTCTCACAGGGTCTCCAGTGAGATAACCACGACTTCGTTGGAGCTGATGGCCCCAAAGCGTGGCCTCCATCACCCCATTGCGCTCAAACCAAGGCTTCCGTGCAAAAAATTCGTCGGAATGCTGGTCCTCCTGGTCGGACCACCAGCTAAATCTGTACCGACTCTCGCCGGCCTCGGGGTGGGCGAAGGCCTCCATCTTGAGGTTCATATCCAAATGCAGCACCTGGTCGTCACTGAAGGTGTACTGCCGTCTGGAACGCCAGACCCCCAAATTGCGGTTGAACCAGCGACGCAGGCTGCTGTCGACCTGAATCGTCGGCTGGACAGCCACTCCAGCGGGAGCGGTCAGAGGAACACGGTTTTGCGCGGAAAAAAGCGACATGGACCGCGTCGATGACGCCATGGAGTGTTCTCCATCGTCTTAGCTCTGATGGCGGTTCAGTCAAAAACCCATAAGGTAAGCATCGGTTTTTGTGATCTTGAGTCCGCGTGGTGAAGGACGGTCCCAAGACCCATCAGCCGTTGAAGCTATTGCTGGTGGCAGCGCGACACCACCTGTCTGGCCAGGATCTTCGTTCCGTGGTGCAGTTTCTGGAACGGGAAGACCTGGGCTTCGAAGTCACCCTGCAGGTCGCTGATCCCTCACACCAACCCGAACTTCTGGAACTGCATCGCCTTGTGGTGACGCCAGCCCTCATCAAACTTGCTCCAAACCCGAAACAGGTTTTTGCAGGAAGCAACATCCTTCAGCAACTCAAAGGGTGGGTACCGCGCTGGAAACAGGATGGGGTGGTAAGCGGTCTCGGCCTCAGCCTCAGACCCACGGAACTTGATGGGAGTCGGACCCAAAAGGAACTCCAACTCGAGGATCAACTCTTGGTGCTGCGTCAAGAGAACGAGACACTGATCGATCGCGTTCATGCCCAGGAACGCTTGTTGCGCATGGTGGCCCATGAACTGCGCACACCGCTCACGGCAGCGGCGTTAGCCCTGCAAAGCCAGCGCTTGGGACAGATCGACATGGATCGCTTTCAGGATGTGATCACCCGCCGCCTGCAGGAGATGGAGGCGCTGTCAAAGGATTTGCTCGAAGTGGGAACCACCCGTTGGGAAACGCTGTTCAACCCGCAACGGCTCGACCTGGCCAGCGTTTCTGCCGAGGTCATTCTCGAGCTCGAAAAATTGTGGTTGGGCCGAAACGTCGAAATACAAACTGATATCCCCGCTGATCTTCCCAAGGTCTTTGCCGACCAGCGCCGCATGCGTCAGGTGCTGCTGAATCTCCTGGAAAATGCCCTGAAGTACACCGGGGATGGAGGGCACATCTCACTCACCATGCTGCACCGCACCAGCCAGCGAGTGGAGGTCAGTGTTTGTGACAGTGGTCCCGGTATTCCGGAAGCGGAACAACAGCGAATTTTTCTGGATCGGGTTCGTCTACCGCAAACCTCCGACCAAACCACCGGGTACGGCGTGGGTCTGGCGGTCTGCCGCCGCATCGTCGAAGTGCACGGCGGCAAGATCTGGGTTGTCTCAGACCCTGGAGAAGGAGCCTGCTTCACCTTCACGGTGCCGATCTGGCAAGGACAAGGTGTCGAATGGGGACAGGCTGTCTTGACGGAGGGTCCGACCAAGCCCTAGTGTTCACAAGTGATCAGGAGCACTGACTGCTCGCTCATCACGGCCTCGCCCCCATCGTCTAGAGGCCTAGGACACCTCCCTTTCACGGAGGCGACAGGGGTTCGAATCCCCTTGGGGGTATAGACAACATCGCGAATTCAATTCGCGATGAGTTGAGCAGCGAATTCAGCCGTTTCTTCGTTGCGCTTCCTTCACCACAGCGCTCAGATTGCTGGAAAGATCATCGCGCAGTCGCTCTTCAATCAAACCAATCGGCATGCCTAGGCAGCCTTGAACCGTCAGCTCGTAGAGCAGTGAGCTTCCGTCTGGACGTTGACGGATCTGCCACGAACCTTCGAACCGCCTGAAATCACCTTTCACCATGCGGAACTGCAGCAGTCCGTCGTGGCGATACTCCGTCAACTCCAACTGAACCTGGGCTGAGAACCGAAGCCCCAGGAGCTGCTGACTGCCCACCTGCTGAAGCCGTACCGTCTGGCCTTGGCGCTGGATCAGCTCGCTGGAGCTGAGGTTGGGGATAAACCGGGACAAATTCTCGTAATCCGTCAGCACATCCCAGAGGAGCTGAACAGGCATCGAAGATTTCAGTTCCGCAGCGAGACGACGCGCACCCTGGGGCAGCCGCTCCATGGTCTGCTCAATCGCAGTCGCTGAATCGCTGGAGGTTTGAAGCCCACGTCCAAACATTGTCTGGGGGAGAACCAAAAGAGGCGCCGAAGCGAGAGACCGAACCTGGGGATCTTAAGGAGGTCGCCTGAATCACATCGAATTCTGTTCCAAAGAGCAACCTTTTTGTGTGAAATCGAAGGCCACGCCTATAGTCGCGCCACAAAAAGCAGGTAATTTCAATGCGGGTGTCCAATGCAGCGACAGAACATTGCAATGAGGTTCTGTTCACTGTTGTGGCAAGTGGTCCCCAGGTCGGCTCACAAGCGTCCGTGGTTCAGACCTACACCGTTGCTATGAACCAGTTTTCCGCACTTTTCAAGCGATTGGGGGCCAGCGGCGCCAAAATCGTTTCGGTGAATGGTGTGGAAGTAGAGCATTCAGCCGCTCCCGTTGCCGCCACCCCGGCACCTGCCAAAAAAACCGCCAAAAAACCCGCTAAGAAAGCCGTGACGTCAAGCGCCCCGAAGAAAAAGCCCCACGCCGACGTACCGGTCAACACTTACAAACCCAAAACACCGTTCATGGGAACGGTGACCGAGAACTACTCCCTGCTGAAGGACGGTGCGATCGGTCGTGTTCAGCACATCACCTTTGATCTCGCGGGTGGTGATCCTCAGCTGAAGTACATCGAAGGCCAGAGCATCGGCATCATCCCCGAGGGTGAAGACGCCAAAGGCAAACCTCACAAGCTGCGGCTGTACTCCATCGCAAGCACACGCCACGGCGACAACCTCGAGGGCAACACCGTCTCCCTGTGCGTTCGCCAGCTCGAGTACAAGAACGATGCCGGCGAACAGATCTATGGGGTCTGCTCCACTTATCTCTGCGACATCGAACCCGGCACCAAGGTGAAAATCACCGGACCGGTTGGCAAGGAGATGCTCCTGCCTGACGATGAAGAGGCCAACGTGATCATGCTGGCGACGGGCACAGGCATCGCCCCGATGCGCACCTATCTCCGCCGCATGTTCGAGCCCCGCGAACAAGACACCAACGGGTGGAAGTTCCGCGGCAAAGCCTGGCTGTTCATGGGCGCACCCAAAACAGCCAACCTTCTCTATGACGAGGATTTCCTCCACTACGAGAAGGAGTACCCCGACAACTTCCGCTACACCAAGGCGATCAGTCGGGAAGAGCAGAACGCCAAGGGCGGCCGGATGTACATCCAGGACCGTGTTCTGGAGCACGCTGAAGAGATCTTCGCCATGATCGAAGATCCCAAGACCCACGTTTATATGTGTGGTCTTCGCGGCATGGAGCCGGGCATCGACGAAGCCATGACAGCCGCTGCTGCTGCCAAGGGCCTCGACTGGTCTGAACTGCGCCCGCAGCTGAAGAAAGCCGATCGCTGGCACGTTGAAACCTATTGATCGATCGCCTTCAGATCGTTTCCGGTCCACCCCTCGGGGTGGACTTTTTTTTTCGGTTGAAAACAAAAGCTGAGATCAACACGGAAACAAAGCAGCAAGTCCATGTCTGTTGCCACTTCCGTGCCTAAACCAGCGTCAGAAGCCTGGACGCTCCATGGTCGCCACGATGACAAACCCCCTACGGGTTGGACTGCGACAGGAGCGCGTGATCGCGCCGCAGTGTCTGGTGATTTTCGGCGCGAGCGGGGATCTGACCCACCGCAAACTGGTTCCAGCCCTTTTCGAGCTGTTCAAGCAACGGCGACTTCCCAGTGAGTTTGCCCTTCTTGGCTGTGCTCGACGGCCGTGGAGTGATGAGGAGTTCCGCGGAAAGATGGCGGAAGCGCTCTCCAGCACCATCAAGGACGACCCCCAGGCCTGGGAGCAATTCGTCAGCAAACTCTTCTACGAGCCGGTCGACCTTCAGCAACCTGAGGATGTTGTTCGGCTCGGCGGACGGCTCGAGCAGATCGATCAACAGTGCGCCACCCGCGGCAACCGCACGTTTTACCTCTCTGTGTCGCCCAAGTTCTACGGCAGTGGCTGCCGCTCACTCGCCGACGCAGGCCTGTTGAAAGATCCCAAACGCAGCCGGGTGGTGATCGAGAAGCCATTCGGTCGCGACTACGGCAGTGCCCAGGCCCTCAATCGTGTGGTCCAGACCTGTGGGCAGGAGAACCAGATCTTTCGCATCGACCATTACCTGGGCAAGGAAACCGTCCAGAACATCATGGTTCTGCGATTTGCCAACACGATCTTCGAGCCGATCTGGAACCGCAATTACATCTCCAGTGTTCAGATCACCGCAGCTGAAACCGTCGGGGTGGAGGAGCGCGCCGGGTACTACGAATCGGCAGGTGCTCTGAGGGACATGGTGCAGAACCACCTGACACAGATGCTGGCGATCACCGCCATGGAACCTCCAGGTCGCTTTGATCCGGAAGCCATCCGCAACGAAAAAGCCAAGGTGCTCCAGTCCGCCCGACTCGCTGACGAGCTCGAGCCCTGGAACTGCTGCATCCGCGGCCAGTACGGTCCCGGTGGTTCAGCGGAATCACCCCTGGCTGGTTACCGCCATGAACCCGGTGTCGATCCCAACAGCACCACCGAGACCTACGTGGCGATGAAACTGTTCATCGACAATTGGCGCTGGCAGGGCGTTCCGTTCTATGTGCGCACCGGCAAACGCCTGGCCAAGCGCATGAGTGAAGTGGTGCTCACCTTCCGCGAGGCGCCGGTGCATCTATTTGATGCGGCCACCGGAGGTCCCACCGCCAATCAGCTCATTCTGCGCATCCAGCCGGATGAAGGAGCTGAATTCCGCTTCGAGGTGAAATCACCAGGGTCTGGGATGCGGAGTCGCCCCATCGACATGGAATTCTCCTATGACGAATCGTTCGGAGAACCCTCCGATGAAGGCTATGTGCGGCTCCTCGCTGACGCCATGCTCAGCGATCCCACCCTGTTCACCCGCAGCGATGAAGTGGAAGCCGCATGGCGTCTGTACACCCCTCTGCTGGAGCTGATTGAAGACAGCCCCTGGCAGCTGCCGGTCCATCCCTATGAATCACGCACCTGGGGGCCTGCCGCAGCGGATGCCCTACTGGCGAAAGACGGACTGCTCTGGCGACGCCCATAACTGACCTGTTTCTCAGCTCTCCACGTCCCGCTCCACTCCCTGCTGCTCCGTCACGATGTCCCCTCAGCTCACCCTCCAAACCCCGCTTGAACTGGCACCTGCGGAGGTGCCCCACTACCTCGAGCAACTCTGGTCCCCGGAGCAGCAG
The DNA here is from genome assembly GCF_900474185.1 of Synechococcus sp. UW69. Classification (NCBI taxonomy): domain Bacteria; kingdom Bacillati; phylum Cyanobacteriota; class Cyanophyceae; order Synechococcales; family Synechococcaceae; genus Synechococcus; species Synechococcus sp. UW69. The sequence continues at coordinate 241,402 of NZ_UCNW01000011.1, forward strand.
GGCAGCACGGGCACCGGTGCGAACACCTTCTGCCTGCTGATCTGGCAACCCGCCTGGGCCGAGCAGCAATTGATCCGGTGTGGCCGCCTGCCTGGGCCCATCACCGGACAGCAGTCCGCCCCCTTGATCGCTGCGGGTCGCCAAGCGGTGATGGATGCCGACCTCCCCCTCAGCACACCTCCCCTCGATGGGGCTGTGGTGAAGGCGATGGCTGATTTGGGGGGACAGGCCAGCGCAGAAGACCTGCGTGGGCAATACATCGATCCGGCCCTGAGTGCACTGATGCCTCGTCGCCTGATCACCCTGGCACCAACGATTGATACGGAGCAGTCGTTGGAAACACTCGTGGCCGCCTACTGCCCGCTGCCTGAAGAAGGGGGTGGCACCACCGCGTGTGGGGATGTTGTGGTTCTGCGGGGCGGCCATGGCGCCCTCAATGAAGGACTCTCAATTCTCGAACCGCTGCTGCCTTCATCGATGCCTGCCTGGGTCTGGTGGAACGGATGCATGGATGAAGCGCCGGACCTGATGCAGCGGCTGACCAGCGCGCCCCGTCGTCTGATCATCGATACAGCGATGGGGGATCCGCATCAGTGCCTTGACCTGCTGCGCTCCCGCGTGGAGAACGGCCAGGCGGTGAACGATCTCAACTGGCTGCGATTGCGCAGCTGGCGCGAGACCCTCGCCATGGTGTTTGACCCGCCGCAACAGCGTGATGCCTTAAGCCACATCACACGCCTGGACATCGATGTGGAAGGGCATCATCCCGCCCAAGGGCTGCTGCTTGCCGCCTGGATCGCCGATCGGCTCGGTTGGACGTTGGTCTCTTCCGCCGCGACCGACGACGGCACATCAGCCCTGTTCAAGCGTTCCGATGACACGGAGGTGCGCTTTCAACTAATGGCTGTACCGACGGGCCAGCCCAACGTGCATGCGGGACAGATGGTGGGGCTTCGACTGATTGCTGAGCCGGAGAACGGCCAAGGCGTTTGTGTGATTCTCTGCGCTGAATCAGGGGGGTGCATGCGTTTGGAAGGTGGCGGCATGGCCAACCTCGAGCTGCATGAAGAAGTTGTTCCCGTTCAGCACGACACCCCGGAAATGGATGTCGCCCGACTGCTCGGCGGCGGTCACGACAGCACCAACCCCCTCCTGGCCGCTGCTGCACCACTGGCTGCCAGGCTGCTGGGCTGAGCCGCGTCTAAGCCATGGCCGCCGTCATCGCTGCACCAGCCAGTGGCAGCGGCAAAACCCTGCTGAGCCTGGCACTGTTGAGCTGGGCGCATCAGAACGGACGACGAATCCAACCCTTCAAGGTTGGACCGGACTATCTCGATGCCCAGCTGCTGAGCCAAGCCTCCGGTCAGGCCTGTCGCAACCTCGATCTCAATTTGTGCGGGGAAGACTGGGTTCGGCGGGCATTTCACGGTTACGGCGGAGTCGCTGACCTAACCCTCGTGGAGGGAGTGATGGGCCTGTTCGACGGCATCGGCAGCAGTGAAACGGGAAGCACCGCCGACGTGGCCCGCCTGCTGGGCTTGCCGGTGGTGCTGGTGCTGGATGCCGGGGGGCAGGCCGCCTCCCTCGGCGCCCTCGTTCGCGGATTCCGCGATCACGATCCCAACCTGGCAATCGCCGGAGTGGTACTGAATAAGGTCAGCAGCCCCAGGCACCGGGAGCTCCTCGGAGAGGTACTTGACCGCATGCAGGTGCCCTTGCTGGGCTGTCTACCGCGCACCGAGGCCCTTGCACTGCCGGGCCGTCATCTCGGTTTGGCCCCTGCCCATGAAATGGAAGCTCCCGAACAACGACGCCAAGCCTGGGCCGCTCTGGCCAGCGAGCATCTGAACATGGAACGCCTGGAGCCCTTGCTTCTGGCACCCCGCCAAGGGCCGCACCCTCTGGCCGACATCCCAGCGGTGAAGGGGCAACCCCTTCCTGTGGCTCTTGCCAGTGATGCTGCCTTTCACTTCCGCTACCAGGAAACCTGTGAACTGCTGGAGCAAATGGGCATGCCCGTGCTCCGTTGGAGTCCCCTTGCCGATGCGCCCATCCCTGCCGAAGCCAAGGGGCTGATCTTGCCGGGCGGCTTCCCAGAGCAGCATGCAGCCCAACTCAGCGACTGTGAACAAAGCCTGACGTCTCTTCGACAGTTCGTGCAGCATCGGCCTGTCTACGCCGAATGCGGTGGGATGCTCATGCTCGGACAGAGGCTTCAGGACCTCGATGGCAACGGGCACAACATGACGGGCATTCTTCCGTTCAAGGCCCAGCGTGGCCGGCTGCACGTGGGCTACCGCCGCCTGCAGGCTCGGCGGGACAGCCCTGTCGTTCAGAGCGGTCAAAAGCTCGTTGGTCACGAATTTCACCGTTGGGAGCTGCACACCAATCGGCAGCCCTCCGACCGATCAGTGCTGTGGGACATTGAGGGATGGAAAGTCCATCGACATTCGGAAGGATGGGTCGATCAGACGGTTCACGCGAGCTGGGTACACCTGCACTGGGCCAGCTCTACGACGATTTGCTCCCGATGGCGCGCCGCGCTCGAAGCCGGGGAGAAGCGATCGCCAAACGGTTTGTCAGCCGCCAGCAACACCAACGGATACAACCGTTCGTCGAACGCTGGCGCTGGGTAATCGAGGGACGCGTCCAACGGGTGGGATTCCGCGCCAGCTGCAGTCGGCGCGCCCTGGATCTCGGGATCAGCGGATGGGTTCGCAACCAAAGCGATGGCAGTGTCGAAGTGCAAGCCGAAGGCCCACCACTCGCCTTGTCTGAACTTCGGGCCTGGTGTGAGGTCGGACCTCCGGGCGCGCGAGTGCTTCGGGTGAAACCAAGCCAGCTCCCTGTCACAGGCGATGACTGGTTCGAAGTGCGGTACTGAAACGTACAAGCGAAAACATTGGGAAGGACACTGCCACGCTCAGCCCACCTAGCTACGGCTGAAGCAGGACCTTCGCGCCTGACGCATGCTCCGCTTCGGATTTGTCCTCTTGATCACAGCACTGCCCCTGCTCGGCATGGAGGCGATGAGCACGCGACGGGAGACGACGAAGCAGGTGTTCGATTCAGCGACAGAGGCCCTCGAGGCCTGTCAGAGCTGGAGGCACAGGGAAGGACAGTTTTCGGCGTTGATTCCTGCTGCTGCACCGGTGTCAGATCAGGCACGCGAAGTACACACCGACATCCGCAGCTGTGAAGCCGATTTAGACCGTGCACTGATTCTGGGGCGCCGCTACAGCGTTGTGGCCAACGTTCACTACAACAAAACACTGCGGTCTCTGCACCGCCCGATCAATCGCACCTTTCCTTACCTGCTGACAGGTGGCAAAACTGACGACTAAAGAACCTGGCGTTCCTTGAGCAACTTCCTTGATACCAAAGACAAAGCCTTCTGGAGAGCCATTCTCGGCGTTGTGAGCCTAGGGGTGAGTATTGGCCTGGCCGCGTTGATCCTGCGACTCTGAGCAAGGCGCTTGTCGAACATCAACGATCGAGGTTCATAACCTGAATGAATGGCGGAACCCAGGATCTGGACGGAGCTGCTGACCTACGGGATTGGCGTGGCACTCTCGCCCATTCATATCGTTCTGATGCTGCTACTGCTGCTGGGGGAGTCGCCCCTGCGGCGTGGTGGGTTGTTTCTGGGTGGGTGGCTGCTGACCAGCGCCCTGGCAGTTATCGGGCTGCTGACTCTTGGACATGGACTACTCCTGGACATGACCCAGGGATCCGACCACCGAACAGGCCTTGATCTGATTGGCGGTGGAGCCTTAATCGCCCTGGGCGGGCGTGAACTGGTTCGAGGCGTGCTGGAAAACGGAGCAGCCCCGTCCTGGAGCAGTGCCGTGGATCGCTTTGCAGCAATGCCACTTCCCTTGCTGTTACTAATCAGCAGCGTCACAGAAGTCATCAGTCCCGACGACCTGCTGCTGTTCGCCAAGAGCGCAGCCGTGATTCTTGCCGCACAGTTGCCTTTGCGTGAAGAAATTGCCTGCAGCGCAGGGTTCAGCGCCGCGGCCAGTGCCCTACTTGTGATTCCATTTTTGGCTGTGTTAGCCGGACGTCAGCGGGTCCTGCCGCTTCTGCAAAACGGCAAAGCAGCCCTTCTCCGACGCGGAGAACTGGTGGTGGGAAGCCTGAGTTTCGGGCTAGGGGCCTATCTGGGCTGGCAGGGCATCAGTGGGCTGATGATCAGCTGATTCATTTGGGTTCTCTCGCGTTGTCGAATTCGCGCTGCCATGAGGCGCGCAGGTCAGACGACGTCTCCCCGCCGAGCAACCAGACCCCCGTGCGAGCACGGGACACAGCGACGTAACAGAGCTGCTGACGAATCGAGGGATCCGCCCGGAACACATCTGGCGCCACAAAAACATCCCCAAAGCTGCTGCCTTGGCTGCGGTGCACCGTGAGCACAGCTGCAGGACCAAGCGAAGCGAAAGCATCGCGAATCAAAAAGTACTGACGCCAGATCGCTCGCCCGTTTTTTTTACCGGCATCACGGGCCTGCTTGCGCAGGCGGTGCATCACCGCATCAAGCTCCTGACGACCGGAACTTCCGATCGGAGGCTGCAGGCGCAGGGTGAGTTCCAGATCCCCGGCATTCACCGTCGCAGACAGCGTCTCGATCACAGGCACGGGACCGTCGGCTGACGACAGGCCGAAATCCGCCAGATCACAGGCCTCCGGCTTGATGTCACGCACAGTCACTTCGCGGTTGGAACCCAACACCATGTCGGGTTCTTCGCCGGCCTCTTCACCATCCCTTGAGGCCGGTGCCATCACCGCAGTGCGACTGATCAACACCTCACCAGGCAGCACCGGCATCTGATCCGCCATCTCCCCATGAATGGCACGGCGCGCATGGGGCACAAGACGATCCAAGGTGCGGTTCGTGTAGCAGAGGATGCGTGCAGCATCGGGGTTGTCTTGCACCGAGGCTTCACGCAAGGCACGCCGGGCCTGATCCAGCCACTCCCGTTGGATCAAGCTGCACACCTGGCCCTGCGGTGATCGAATCGGCGGCATCAGCGGCGGCATCTGGCAGGGCAAGCGACCCTCCCGGAGACCAGAGGCCAGCTGGAGCACGGGTCCTTGATGACGAACCACCTCGGTCAACGTGGCGGAACAAGACCGTTGCATCGCAAAAACGGGACTGTTCTCCTCTCCCACCGGTGGCAACTGGGCGGGGTCACCAACGAACACCAAACGGGTCTTGAACGGATGGGCGCACTGGAGGGCAATGCCCAGCAGGGTGCTGTCGACCATGGAAGCTTCGTCAATCAGCACCAAACCCAGGTTCTCCAGGGCCATGGCCGTCTGCTCTGTGGGTTCGCAGAGTTCAGCGTCAGCGGATCGCTTGAGCTTCAGCCGCAACAAACGATGGATGGTGGAGGGATACCAGGTGGGTTGGAGACCCTCCAACTCCAGCGCCTGGCGTAAAACGCCAACCGCTTTGTGGGTTGGGGCCACAACGGTCCAACACAATCCGCTGGCTTCCACCTGCCTTAACAGCCGCATCGAGAGGAAGGTCTTGCCGCTGCCGGCGAAACCACTGAGCACAAACGGCGTGCCATCAACGGGCTGATTGAGCCAGGACGCAAAGGCATCTGCCGCCGCCTGCTGATCAGCGGTGAGCTCAGCGGCTGCGGTCACCCCAGCCCCGCTCCAAGACGGGCCACCAGATGCAGCGGTGATCCCAGATACACCAAGCCGGGCAAGGCGATGGCGGGGCCCATCAGGCTGCCCACCAGCACCTGCAGCCGACTGTGGCCCAGGCTTTCCTTAAGCGGCTTCGCATGGGGCTCCGGCCAAAGCGAATCAGGCAGGCCGTTGACCCGTTCCGCCGTCAGCCCGGCAGCGCGACGAATGCCGCTGGCGTCGTACATCACGACAAACGCCACCATCGCCGCGAGGGCGAACAGGGGGTGATCAAAACCAAGGGTCCATCCAACACACGCCGCCGTCCCTGTAACCAGGGCGGAGTGGCTGGAGGGCATGCCACCGGTTTCAATCAGCACCGCCGGACGCCAACGGCGGTGCAGCAGCAACTCAAGGAACAGTTTGGACAACTGAGCTACACCGCAGGCCATCAAGCCCCAGGTCAGCGAACTGTTGTCGAACACCTCCTGCACAACAGCGTGGGAGGGAATGGCTTCGATCATCGGTCGCGGCTGGTGATGAAGTCGGCCAATGCGAGCAGGGGAACCGCCTTCTCGGCCCAAGGCTGGAGAGCTTCTTTCGCTTCATTGACCAACGCGTCAGCCCTGTGGCGGGATTCCTCTAACCCCAGAAGCTTGGGATAGGTGGTCTTATCGGCGATGAGATCTTTGCCGGCGGTTTTGCCCAACACCTCGCTGCTGGCGGTGATGTCGAGAATGTCGTCAATGATCTGGAACGCCAAGCCAATCCCCCTCGCGTAGACGCGTAGGGCCTTGATCAGCGCTTCATCGGCGCCGCCAATCATGGCCCCAGTAATGACACAAGCGCTCAACAGAGCTCCCGTTTTGTGGAGGTGGATGTACTCGAGGGTTTCAAGATCCACCTCCTTTCCTTCGCTTTCCAGATCCACCACCTGGCCGCCCACCAGACCTGGCGCACCGGCCACCAACGACAGTTCTCCCACCACCTTGAGCAGACGCTCAGCAGGAACATCCGGACTGCGCAGTGCCACCATTTCAAAGGCTCGGGTCAGCAGTGCATCACCCGCGAGGATGGCAACGGCTTCGCCGTACACCTTGTGATTGGTGGGACGACCACGCCGCAAGTCATCGTCATCCATGGCCGGCAGGTCGTCATGGATCAGCGACATGGTGTGGATCATTTCAAGCGCCACCGCAGTCGGCAGAGCCTGCGATGCGTCCCCCCCGGCCAACTCGCAGGCGGCGAGGCAAAGAATTGGACGCAACCGCTTTCCACCGGCAAGCAGCGAATACCGCATCGCTTCCCTTAAGGACTCCGGCCTCTCAGGACCTAGGGATCCATCAAGTGCCGTTTCCACCCGCTCTTTGGCCTTGCCGAGATAGGCCTTGAAATCAAACTCGGCGCTCATGGGTGGACCCTGGCTGGCGGGATTCTCTCAGGCCGAGTCCTTGATGCCGAGTGGGACCCAATCCATGGGGTGGGGTGTTCGCATCTCGCGTCCCTTCCCTGGCGCCGTGGTGATGGCGAGGTCATAGGAGACCGAATAGCGGGGTCCTCCCCCTTCATAGGGGAGCACCCGATGCCGAAGATCCGAAGGGAACAACAACAGCCGGTGGGGCGTCGGCGCGAAAACACCACCGGAGACGGCGGCATCGCGATAGGGAATCGCCATCACATGGCTGAAGTAATCGTCGGGAGCCTCAAATTCAAGCTCCCCACTCTCGTTCGCCGGATCTGCCAACACATAAAACACCGCACTCAACTGAGCATTGCGATGGCTGTGCAAATCAATTGTTCCGCCATCTCTGGCACAAACCACAGGCCAGGCTTTTTGGATGTGCGCCACAAGGCCGTGATCGTTCCCCAGGAGCGCACGGAGATAGTCCGACACGTGAACAGATAACTGAGCGTTCAGCCACTGGAACGCATCCATACGATGCAACTGATCCAGGCCGGCGTGGCCCAACAAATCTCCCGTGAGGTTGTTGCGATCGCTGAACTCAGGGTGCTGATACACCTGCGCGTCGAACTGCTCAAGCTGTTGCTGCATGGCTGCGGCCGTCGCGACATCCGGTTCAAGATCCGCCTGCAGAACGGGTGTTGGAAACAGCCAGTGCAGCGCCATTGAATCGATCAGGGCACGAGATCGTCCAAATCATGGTCAATGTTGTGGCGTCTGCACCACGCCACCACGGTGTTGACCAGAAGCATCGTGACCGTCATCGGTCCGACACCTCCTGGGACAGGTGAGAGCGCACCGGCGATCGACTCGATTTCATCAGCGCGAACATCACCGCATAGACCGCCTTCAGGCTTGCGGTGAATACCGACATCCACCACAGCCGCACCCGGCCGCACGTGGTCTGCCCCGATGAACTGGGGACGCCCTGCCGCCACAACCAGAATCTCAGCCTCCTGGGAGTGCGCCGCCAGATCTGCCGTGCGGGAATGGGCAATGGTGACGGTCGCGTTGGCCGCCTGAAGCATCAAGGCCATCGGTTGTCCCACAAGAATGCTTCGACCGATCACCACAGCGCGCTTGCCCGCCGGGTCGATTCCATTGCTGCGCAGCAACGCCATCACTCCTGCGGGGGTGCAGCTGCGCGGGCCCGGTTCCCCCTTAAGCAGCCGGCCGAGATTGAGCGTGTGCAGACCATCTGCATCCTTCTCGGGATCAATAGCCATCAGCAGTGGCCCCTCATCAAGGCCTCCAGGGAGCGGAAGCTGGAGCAGGATCCCATCCACCTCCGGGTTGGCATTCAGCCGTTCAATGGTCTGAAGCACGACCGCAGCAGGAGTGTCGCCGGGGAGGTGATCGCCAAAGCTGGCCACACCAATCCGAGCACAAGCCTTTTCTTTGTTGGCGACGTAGACGGCGCTGGCCGGATCCTCTCCGACACGCAGCACCGCTAACCCTGGCGGTCGCCCCACCTCAGCCAGACGCTGTTCGATCAGGGATTGAAGACGACGCTCCACATCCCTTGCCAGCACCTTGCCATCCAAACGCAGGGCCATGGCATCTCAGTCCACTGCGTCCAGCATGCCCTCTGGAGAGAGCTAGCGTGAAGCCGCTACGGGGTCCTTTTTGGTTCGCGTTCCACGGCTGAGCAGCCTCAGGAGGAACTGGCTGCGGCTCGAGGGCCCAGGGAGCCGCCTGCTGCGCTGGACGCGCTTGCAAGCCTTCGTCGTTCTGCTGTTGTGCCTATCTGTGGCGGCCGTCTCAAGCCTGCCTTGGCTGATCAAACCAGAACTCCAGCCGGGATCGCTGGCACCATTTGACGCCATCGCACCGAAAGATGTCCTGGTTCAGGACAACACCGCCCTTGAGCAGCAGCGCGCCTCTCTGGTGGCGCGATCAGTGGTCCAGGTCATCGATCAAGACCAGAACCAACGACTTAAACAACGCCTGGAACAGCAACTGCTTCAGCTGCAGGAGATCACCAACACCGGTTCGGGAGCCCGGATCGGGCCGGTCAACCTGTCCGAGCCGGAGCAGAAGTGGCTGGAACAACGCAGCGAACAGGAGCATCTCGCCTGGGATGTCGCGGTGCGAAGCACTGCAAATCGGATGCTCAGCCAAGGACTGGTCAGCAATCTGGCCGTTGAGCAATTGCGCCGGGCTGCCGACCTTCAACTGAAGGCTGTCGCACTGAAGGAGCCGGCGTCCCGATCCCTGGCCACCAAGGTGCTGACCAGCACCCTGCGCGGGAGCAGCAACCTGCGCACCGACCCGAACCTGAGCAAACAGCTGATCGAAGAGCAGCTGACCAAACAGGCCATCCCGACGATCCAAGTGCGCAAGGGAGATCTGATCACCCGCAAAGGCGAACCGATCAGTCCCCAGGCCTACGACGTGCTCGATTATTTCGGCCGCGTGCGCCGCGAACCCCAACCTTTGATTTGGTTTCAGCGGTTCGTGGAAGCTGCTGCTGGCTGCGCAGCAATGCTGTTGGTGATGCGGCGCGAACGGCCTGGCCTGGAGGTACGCCACGCCCTGCTGGCGGTGGGACTTCTTCTCCTGGTGCAGGTCGCCAAACTCTGGTTCAAGGGAACCGTGAGCCCGCTCGCCGTTCTGGTGCCACCCACCCTGGTGCTGGCTGAAGGTCTCGGTACAGGCTGCGGTTTGGTCTGGATGGGTGTAGCCGCTCTGCTCTGGCCGGAACCCGTGCAGGGTCTGGGAGATGGTCGCCTTCTTGTGGCAGCAACGGTCGCTGCAGCTGGTGCCTTGATCGCGGGCCGTCAACGCAGCCGCGGACAGCTCCTTCAACTAACGGTGCTGCTGCCGATCGGTGCCCTCGTGGGCCAATGGTTGCTGCTGCAACTACAGCCCCTCACGGGCCTGCGGCTCTGGGGAAGCCTGAATCCCAGCCTGGATGAACTAGCCACCGACACCCTGCTGCTCGGGGTGCTGCTGATGCTCAGCCTGCTGCTGATCCCCATTCTCGAGGGATCCTTCGGATTACTGACCCGGGCGCGGCTGCTGGAACTGGCGGATCAGGAACGCCCCCTGCTGCGGCGCCTCTCCTGCGAAGCCCCTGGAACGTTTGAACACACCCTGATGATCTGCGGCCTGGCGGAGGAGGGGGCGCGGGCCATCGGTGCGGACGTGGATCTGATCCGGACCGGCTCGCTGTATCACGACGTCGGCAAACTGCATGCGCCGGACTGGTTCATCGAGAACCAGAAAGATGGCCCCAATCCCCACGACGCACTGGACGATCCCCAGGCGAGTGCAGCGGTGCTCCAGGCCCACGTGGATGAGGGGCTGAAGCTGGCGCGGCGCCACCGACTGCCCCGGCCCATCGCCGATTTCATCCCTGAGCACCAGGGCACCTTGAAGATGGGCTACTTCTTCCACAAGGCCCAGGAGCGCGGCGGGGCGGTTGAGGAACGCCGCTTTCGGTACAGAGGCCCCGAACCTCGCTCCAAAGAAACAGCAATTTTGATGCTGGCTGACGGATGTGAGGCAGCCCTGCGATCCCTTCCTCCCGACACCTCTGATGCGCAGGCGGTGGACACGGTGCGACGAATCGTGGAGTCACGACAGCGGGATGGACAACTGCGCAAAAGCAGCCTCAACCGCAGCGAAGTGGAATTGGTGATCCGTGCCTTCGTACAGGTGTGGCGACGGATGCGCCACCGCCGCATTCCCTATCCGATTCCAGCGCGACGTTGATCGGCTGCTCCTTCATCGGCATCCAACAATCTTGCGCTGCAGCACAACGGCAGCCGGAACCAGGGTGATCAGGTTGGCGACCAGCACAGGGCCATCCTTGACCAGCAAGCCGTACAGCGACCAAAGCGCAACGCCACTGGTGAAGAGGCCATACATGCCCAACGAGATGGACTTGGTGTCACCACTGCGCAGCGTCTTGATGGCCTGCGGAAAGAAGCTGACCGTCGTCAAGCCTGCGGCCAGGTAGCCAACGAGTTCAGAACTCAGTTGCAAAGGGAACCTCCTGCGAGATCAAACGAACGCGTCGGTGGGTGAAGGGATGCCGAAAGCTCAAGGCCTGGGAATGCAGATGCAAGCGGAACGAACGAGCGGCATCCCCATAGATGGGATCACCAACGATGGGGTGTCCGAGCTCGGCCAGATGGGCCCGCAGCTGATGGGAGCGCCCCGTGAGCGGGCGCAGCCAGATCCGCGTGCCGTGGGCACAAGCAGCGCAGACTTTCCAAAGGGTTAGCGCCAGACGTCCCTCGGGATGGCGGCCGTAGCGCGGGGGTTGGCGTGACAGTCGTGCCAAGGGGCTAGCAATGCAGCCGCGGCCAAGGAGCTCCCCCTCAACATCCGCCTGGTACAGCTTGTTGATCCGACGTTCGGCAAATAGGGCACTGAGCCGCCGTAGGGCATCGGCACTCCTGGCCAGCAGCAGCACACCCGAGGTGTCGCGATCCAAGCGGTGAACCAATCGCAGACCTTGCTCCTTGCACTGCAATCGGGTGATCACGGAGTCCTGTTGATCAGGCCCGAGGCCCGGTTGCGTCAGCAGGCCGGCGGGCTTATCGACCACCATCAGCCAAGGGTCGAGCATCAGCAGCTTCAAGGGGAGAGTCGAGTGGCGCAGTGTTTTTCAAACAAGGCCACCACCTGGATGGGCGGCAGAGCCTGAACCAGCCTGGCTTCCGCCTCAACGTGATGCTGACTCGTGTGATACAGCTGCAACTCGTGAAAAGTATCCGGCTCAAAACGGCGGGCCTCCGCCATGTTTTTGGCCAACAACGGCGCGGGCATCAAGTTTCCGCCGTTACACGACTGCATCACATGGGCTGATTCGTGGGCCAGAACGACCCAAACAACCGATGGATCGTCGGGAAGGTTGTTGCCACACATCAAGAGGGCCTGCTTGCCCTCATGAAAGGCCCCCAGCAAGCCGGCAGGACAGTCAGGCGCCACCAGCGCATTGACGCCCGCCCGCTGCAGCAGCCGCAGGTAACTGGCGATGCGATCCCACGTTGACGCCTGAACGGCACCTCCCGTCAGGCTCATGACCAGCAGAGCCAACAACACCCCCCCGAAACCTCGACGCATGGGGCAGAGCAGCGCTGAACAATCTCATTGATCCCAAAAGCGACTCAAGCCGCGCCGAAACCCACTAAAGATCTATAGATTTTCAATCACTGAGGAGGTTCTCAACGGAAGCGACCTTCTCGGAGAACGACTGCTGCCGATCGGTTCGAGTGTTGAGCTTGAGGGTTGTGTAGAGCCGTGGGGCTCCCATGCCGTGCAACTCAACGTGACAAGCGCGCACACAAGCCATGACCTCCTCCCAGGGGCCTTCGATCGCGGTGCCATTGGGACCCAGCTGATGCTGAAGGCCCGTGGCAGCAATCACGCGTTCACAGGCGGCGATGTAGGGGGAAAGACTGACGCCAACGCCGATCGGCACAACGCAGAGGTCAACACTGACCCACATCAGTCCACCATCACGCTGGATTGGCTCAAGCAGCTGACCGGATAGTCGATGGTGCGCCAACTACCGCTGTCGGTTCGCACTTCAACTGCAATTCCCTGCTGTCCCATCGAACATCGAGCCCCTTGTCCAGTGCACCAATCACTGGCCTCGGCGAGAGCTAGTTCCAACGTGTCGTAAGGGGCATCGAGCACCGGATGAGGCTGACCGTCAAGGCCAACCAACCGGTAGCGGGAGCGATGTTTAGCCATCGCGATCCAATCCCGGAAGTGTCACCATTCTCCCATGTTCATGGCCCCGAATCATCCACACACTGGAGCCAGCAACATGGCGGCAACGACATGAGTGAGCAGCTGCAGCAGGCCTACAACAGCTTGATGGCCAAGGCCCCGGGGGCAGCGTTTCAGAAAGCTCGTGCCCTGTATCTCAACAAATATCCACTTCCCCAACCTGACAGCACTGTCCCACTGCGTCTTTACGTCTGCGAGGAGCAGCTTCAGGAATCCGTTCAGCCCGCCAACGACGGCCACCCGAATCACCGTCTGGCCATTCTCCAGTCACGACCGGGGCAATTGGCCGTGGTGCACTGGCAACAGCCCGATCCCCCTGAGACGGAACAACTCCGCAGCTACCTCCAAAACACCTGGGATCTCAACACGGACGAACTGAAGATCACGGCCCTCAGCGCTCCCTGGTTCAGAGACGGCGGTCATCAGAGCCGATTTGCAGCACCGGACGAGCTGGCCTGGCAACAACAAACCCTATTAACTCTCCAGGAGGGAAAAGAAAAGTAATTCCGCAGATCGAAGCAGACTGCAAGAACGCACCGCTAGCGATCAATTAGAGCCCCCTCTCAGCTAATGCTCACCAAGTACGCCGAACGCTACGTGCTGCGGTCCTCCTCAGCCGGCGGTTACCTCGGCGTCAATGCCGTTGATCAACACATCGAGCGGCAGCCATCCCTGGACAAGGCCTGGATTTTCCACACCCACGATGGTGCCGTCACCCACGCCCGCTGGATTGGAGAAGTGCACGGCGAAACACCGGACGTCGTGAAACTGGATCAATGAAAAGTGAAGCGTTGGTGGTCAGCCGTTAATGAAATTGCGTAGGCGACGCGATTCCGAGGCCTGATCCTGCTGAAGCTCCGCTGCTGTTCTGACGCGATGTTCACGCTGCTGTGCCGCAAAGACATCCGCCTCGGTCAAGACGTATCCGCGCTCGGCAGCGAGTGCAAGAAACTGCTCAAGATCCATAGGCTGTGCCAAGGCCTGGGCCAGTCCAGGATCGCTGTCACGAAGGTTCAGAAATTGATCCAGATCGTCGAGAGACATCACAGCAGCTCTTGTTGGAACATCCCATTCAAGTCAGCATCAGCCTGATTCGGGAGGTCGCATGCTGTTGAAACTGATCAGCTGCGGCAGCCTCGCTCTTGTGAGTGTTCTCGTCGTAACGCTGCTGAAGGGATTGAAACAGCAGGATCAACGCATCCATGCGCTGCAAGAACGGATCCATCAGCTGGAGCAACAAACACCAGACCATGCCCACAGCGACCTGCTCAGCCAACAGATGGGCTTGATGCAGGAACGCATGGATGCCTTTGCGGCCATGCGCACATCCATCAACTCATCCCTTCACAGCATCCCCGCTGGCATTGGGCAGGATGAAGCGCTGCAACAGCACGAATAGCAATAGAACCGGCAGGATTGACACCACCGATCCGGCCGCAACGATCCGCCAATCCAGTGAAAAGCTGCTGGACAGCTGCTGCAGACCCAAAGGGAGTGTGTAAAGCGATGGGTCGTCAAGAATCACCAGAGGCCAGAGAAAATCACTCCAAGTGCCGATGAAGACAAACATCGCCAGGGTGATGAGATCAGCTTTGGCAGCCGGGATCATCACGTTCCACCATTCCCCCAAGCGACTGCAACCGTCAATCCGTGCCGCCTCCTCGAGTTCCTTGGGAACGCCAAGAAAGCTTTGGCGCAGGAGATAAAGACCAAAAGCAGTGGCCGCCTGGGGGATCACCAAGGCCAGCAGGGTGTTGCGCAACCCCAACTGAACCATCAGCAGATACAGCGGAATCATCACCACCTGAAAAGGAATCAGGATCGTGGCCACCACCAAGCCCAGCACCAGGCCTCGGCCGGCGAAGCGCAACCTGGCCAAGGGGTAGGCGGCAAGGGAGCAGAACAGCAGGTTGGCCAGCACCGCCAGGCCACTCACCACGGTGCTGTTGAACAGATAGGTGGTGAGGGGATTGTCTTGAAACAGCCGGACGTAGGCATCGAAGCTCGGCTGGGCGGGCAACAACGCCGGCGGACTGCTGAAGATGTCTTCCGCCGGACCCTTGAGCGAGGTGCTCACCAACCAGAGCAACGGCGTGAGCACCAGCAGCGCAAGAAGAATCAGCAGCACCAGCTGAACAGCCCGGGCGGTGGAGGTGCGCATGGGGTCGGCTCTAGAGCGTCGGTCGGGTCTCCAGAACAACAGGATCCTTCTGCGGATGCAATGACTGGCGCTCCTCACCGGCCACCAGGCGATTAAGAGCATTCACAAAAGCCATCGCCGCTGCCACCACCACATCGGTGTCGGCAGCGTGGCCGGAATAGAGCGCACCGTTGCGTCGCAGGCGGATGGTCACATCGCCCATGGCATCGATGCCCTCGGTAACCGACTTAACCGAAAACTCGATCAATTCATTGGGCACACCCGCCAGATCATTCAAGGCACGACAGACGGCATCCACAGGACCGGTGCCCACCGCCGAGCCTGTGGTCTCACTGCCCTCTTCATCCAACAGCGTGACGGTGGCAGTGGGGCGCAGGCTGCTTCCGCAGCTGACCTGAACCAGCTTCAACTGAAAGCGGGCTTCAGGCTGCTGCACCTGTTCGCTGACAATCGCCTCCAAATCTCGGTCCGTGATCTCGCGCTTGCGATCAGCCAGTTCCTTGAAGCGAGCAAACGCCTCATCGAGATCGTCGCGGGTGAGGTCATAGCCCAGTTCCTCCAGACGGGCGCGAACGGCACTGCGACCACTGAGCTTGCCGAGGGAGATGCGGTTGTCAGACAACCCCACGGTCTTGGCATCGATGATTTCGTAGGTCAGCCGGTTCTTGAGCACGCCGTCCTGGTGAATGCCGGATTCATGGGCGAAGGCGTTCGCACCGACGATTGCCTTGTTGGGCTGAACAACCATCCCGGTGAGATTCGAGACCAGCCTGGAGGTCTTGGTCAGCTCTTCGGTGCGTACGGCCGTCAGTGGCGTAGGGCTTTCCTCATCCCGTCCGAAGAACGGGTTGTAGTAGCGACGCCGCACATGCAACGCCATCACCAACTCCTCGAGGGATGCATTGCCGGCGCGTTCGCCAATGCCATTGATCGTGCATTCGAGCTGACGGGCGCCGTTCTTGACCGCTTCGAGGAAATTCGCCACCGCCAGACCGAGATCGTTGTGGCCATGCACCGAGATCACGGCATCGGCGATGTTGGGCACGTGCTGATTGATGCCCGCGATCAGAGCACCGAACTCCGACGGCGTGGTGTAGCCAACGGTGTCGGGAATGTTGATCGTGGTGGCACCCGCAGCAATCGCCGCCTCAATCACCTCGTAGAGGAACTCCGGATCACTTCGCCCTGCGTCTTCACAGGAGAATTCAACGTCTTCCACAAGCGAGCGGGCATAGCTCACCATCTCGGGAACAATGCCCAGCACATCGGCACGGCTTTTGCGCAGTTTGTGCTCGAGGTGAATGTCGCTGGTGGCAATAAAGGTATGAATGCGGCGACGCGGCGCCGGTGCAACCGCATCGGCGCAGGCCTTGATGTCTGCCCTCGATGCCCGGGCCAGACCGCAAATAATCGGACCGTTGTCCCCACCGACCTGCTGGGCGATCCGCTGCACAGCGGCAAAATCACCGGGACTGGCGAAAGGGAATCCAGCCTCGATCACATCCACGCCGAGCCGAGCCAGCTGCTGGGCGATGGCCAGCTTCTCCTCAAGGTTGAGGCTCGCCCCCGGAGACTGCTCACCATCCCGCAGGGTGGTGTCAAAAATCAGGACGCGACCGGGGTCCTTGGCCATGGAAGGGGCTCCAGCGGAGGTCTTAGTCGGAATGACTATGAGTTAACTCATCTTAGTTCAGGCATGGAGATGGAATCGGATTAAATTCAGCCACCGTTTGGGCTTGTTCGTGACCAAAGGCGCTGTCGCCCTGGTGTTGCATGCCCATCTGCCCTACGTGCGATCGGCAAAACCAGGCTCTCTGGAAGAGGACTGGTTTTTCCAGGCACTGATTGAGTGCTACCTGCCCCTGCTCGAAGCGCTGGAACAGGCCAGCGCAGACCCAGAGCAACACCCCAAACTCACCATCGGCTTATCGCCGACGCTGCTATCGCTGCTGAGTGATCAAGACCTCAAGCAGCGCTTTCCCCAGTGGCTGAACGAGAGGCTCGCGCTGCTGCCGAAGGCGGATCCTGCGCTCCGCGATGGCGCCGAGCATCTGGCGGCGTCCATCAAGCGACACAAAGCGGCATGGCAGGACTGCGATGGTGACTTGATCCAGCGTTTCGCAGCCCTGCAGCGCCAGGAGGTGGTCGATCTACTCACCTGCGGCGCAACCCATGGCTACCTCCCCCTGCTGCGCCATCACCCGGAAGCGGTGCGCGGTCAACTGCGCACCGCGGTGCGGGAACACCAGCGCCTCGTCGGGGAATCGCCTCTGGGGATCTGGTTGCCTGAATGCGCCTATTACGAAGGGCTGGATCGCTGGATGCGCGATGCCGGGCTCCGCTATGCCGTGCTGGACGGCCATGGGCTGCTGCATGGCCGGCCCCGGCCCCGCTACGGGGTGTACGCCCCGATCTGCAGCCGTAATGGGGTGGCCTTCTTCGGGCGTGACAGTGACGCCACGCTGCCGGTGTGGTCGGCCAAGGATGGCTACCCCGGCGATCCCCACTACCGGGAATTCCATCGCGATCTGGGCTGGGACCTGCCGATCGAGGAGCTCAAGCCCTTGGGGCTCGACCAACCGCGACCGCTTGGCCTGAAGCTGCATCGGGTGACCGATCACAGCGCACCGCTGGACCGGAAACAGCCCTATGAACCGGGGGTGGCTGTTGAACGGGTGAAAGAGCATGCAGCGGATTACCTGCAGGGCCGTCGGCGGCAGCTGGATCAGCTGAGCCGCGCCATGGATGTGCAGCCGCTGCTGGTGGCCCCCTTCGACGCCGAACTGTTTGGCCACTGGTGGTTTGAAGGGCCCACCTTTCTCAGCCAGCTGTTCCAACAGGCTCCCCAGGAGGGGGTGAGCTTCACCCGGCTCCGCGATGTGCTGAACAGCGTTGGCCAACTCCAACTCTGCGATCCCTGCCCCTCCAGCTGGGGACAGGGGGGCTATCACGACTACTGGCTGAACGACAGCAACGCCTGGATCATCCCCGAGTGGGAAAAGGCCAGTGCCGCGATGGTGCAGCGCTGCAGCCGCGGGGTGGGCAGTGAGCAGGCCATGCAGTGGCTGCAGCAAGCCGCTCGGGAACTATTGCTGGCGCAGTCGTCGGATTGGAGCTTCATCCTCCGGGCCGGCACCACCACCGAACTGGCCAAAGAACGGGTGCAACGCCACCTGGGCCGCTTCTGGCAACTGATGCAAGCGATCGACGGCACTGCAGAGCTACCGGAGGGTTGGCTCGAGGAGGTGCAGATGGATGACCGCCTGTTCCCGCTGATTCAGCCGTTGGACTGGGCCCCGCTCCAGCCCCCGGCACAGCCTTCTGCACCCAGCGCATAAAAAAATGCCTCCCTCATTTGGGGGAGGCGTGGGTGTTCAGCACTCCCTCAACTGAGGGATCAGTCGTGCATCAGAACTGGCCCAATCAGAACTGGAACGTCACACCCCCGCTCGCACGCCATGTCGTGCCGCGGTCGCTGGCCCAAAACTCCATGCCGCCCCGGCCATACAGCTTCACGGAGACGCCGTTGAAGTTCTGCACCGTGTAATCCAGCCCTGCCTCAATCAAGGCGCCGTTCTCGGTGCCCAGCTGTGACTCGAAATCCACCGTTTGGTTGGTGAACTTGTAGCCAATCTCCTGGCCTTCGTTCGCCTGGTTCCAATCCGCCAGCCACGCCGCCCGCAGACTCGGCACCAACAGCGCACGCTCACCAGTGCGGATCGGCACCGACAGCTTCATCCCCAGCTCCGTCTCAGCAAAGTTGGTGGTGCGGCTCTTGTACTTCAGCCGCAGGTTCTTCTCCGTTCCATGGCTTTCCGAGAAACCTTGCTCGTGGTTGCGGGTCCACACCACCTGGCCCTGGGGTTCCAGCACCACGCCACCGGTCTTGAACGGGGCACCGATCCGCAGTGCTCCCAGATAGCTGGTGACGCTCTTGTCACCCTTCGCAGTATTCCCGCCCAGATCCTCGTTGATCCTCAGGATGTTGCGGGACTGTTCACCGCTGAATTCACTCGCCCCCAGCAGGCCCTGCACATAGAAATGGCGAGTGGAGTACTGGGCCGTTAAACCACCTCCCCAGCCCTCGGGGTTCCAGCTGCCGCCACCAGTCTCACCACTGTGCTGATGCACATTCAGATCGCCGTAATTCGCATAAGCACCGATCTGGAATGACTCACTCAGCGCCACATCCACACCAAAGCTGGTGCCGTAGGCATCCAAGCTGTAGTCGTTGTAAAGAATTGACGACTCATCAGCCCGGCTGTTGCCGCCGAATCCCTTCACCCAGGCGCTCACGCCATCACGCTTGGCCAAATCCAGCTCATCGTCCTCCTCATCGACAAGGCTGACGCCGTCGAACTCAACAACAACAGCGTCTTCCTCAACCTCAATCGCAACAGCAGCCTCGCCGTTCACCGCAGCATCAGCAACCTCAACCTCAGCGTCCTCGCCTCCTGCAACTGCTCCTTCCACATACTCAGCCGCTTCTCCATCACTGAGCTCATCAGCCTTCAGCCACAGCGGTTGTACAGGGGCCGCCTCCTCAATCACGGCCTCCTCAACCGCAACGCTCTCCTCAACAACCTCTTCTGCGATCAACAGCTCCTCGAACTGACGCAACGGCTGCCGTTCAAACACCGCATCCACCAGCAGGTTGTTATGCAGCGCCAAACCGCGGCCCGCTGCATCCACATTCCGCGGCGCTAAGCCGCTTCCCACCAGCCGAGCCAATTCGCCGTAATCAAAGCTAAAGGCCAGATCAATTTCCTCATCCTCAACGCCATCAAGCAGAGCGTCGATGATCTCCCCTGCCACCTCTTCTTCTTCCTCCCAGGCTTCATCTTCATCACCGGGGATATCACTGATCACATCACACAAATCATCACCCACTTCACAGCCCGGTAGCTGATCTAATTCACCATCGCCATCATCATCGGGGTCCTTTTCATCCGGGATGCCGTCGTTGTCGTCGTCCTTATCGATCACATCAGGCTCACCATCGCCATCGGTATCCGGCAGCTCATTACTCACCAAGCAATCATCGCCCTCGCATGGCTTCTCAGGTTCGGGATCAATAACATCTGGCAAGCCGTCATCATCAGTATCTGGCAGCTCATTGCTCACTTTGCAGTCATCGCCCATACATTCAGGGTCAGGCTCTGGTTTCGGGTCCGGGTCCGGGTCCGGGCAACCCGGGCTAGCTGGGTGAAGCTGGCAATCGATCTGTTCTTCACTCTTGGCTTCAACAACAAGATTAAGCGATCCCTCTTTGAGATATCCCTGGTACATGGCAGAGGCACCTGTAACAGCATTGGCTTCACCAAGACCTTTAAATGGATACTCGACATCATTCACAATCAAAACAGTATTCTTGGCCAGCTTCTCTTCATTAGAAATCTCGCCATCGATAATGCTCCAGGTCCCTTCAGGCTCATTACCTGAAATGTCAGTAATCACATTCAGCGTGCCTTCATCGTAATCAAATTCTCCACCATTTTCAATTTGGATCGGTGCTTCATCATCTTTGTCAAACACATAGGCATTGATCTTTCCATTATCTAAATCGAGATCTTTGACTTTTAAAGGGTTACGAGTACTGACACTCAGCTCTGCATTAGCGCTCACAAGCTGGATATCATTGATTTCAAAGTCACCCGTAATATTTTTTGGCAGCAATGCTAGATCAAGGTGGCCTGATCCACCTATTTTCACGGCCGATTCTTTCGGGATTGCAGTGAGGCTTCCAGCGGTTAGATCACCATTAACAATCTCAGTATTGCCTTTATAGGTATTTTTACCAGAGAAGATTGTCTTGCCTTCACCCACCTTCCTGAACTTACCAGCACCATAAATTTCTCCCGAAAACTCGGAATCCAGCTCACCTGCTCTCAAAGTCTCTAACTCGGCAATCTCTATATTTCCATCTCCAGAAATTGAGCCAACAGTGTCTGATGAATAGACATTGTAGTAAGCATTTTTCTTGACAATGACTTCTGTTGTATTAGGAAGATTGCCTGTAACAGACAGCTGACCATCTTCAATGGTCGTTGAGCCTTCATAAGTACTTGCCCCCGACAATATTAATTCCTCAGATCCAGACTTGGACAAACCGCCTTTACCTTTGATCCCCCCGGAGACCTTCAAGGGGCCATCCGCTTGAATCGATACTTCATCATCGATGACAAATCCTGAGTCGAGAAAAGCTTCATCATCATCCTTGCCATTCTTAAGAGTTCCACCTTTGAACACAAGATCATCAATCGATACTGAATTTCCGTAAAGATCCAAGGCACCATCCTTCTTAACAATCACCTTGCTAAGGATCTCGCCTCCCTTCAGATTTTCTTCAGCGAAGTAATCTCCGAAGCCATTATCCGAAGTCAGCCTTGCCGTACCACGAACAACATCAATCGTGATTGCATCGACATCGGCATAGCCACCCTCGCCGCCAAACTCCCATACCACTTTGCTGTCATCGTACGGCCCCTCTTGATCTGCACCTACCTGCCAAGTTTTTAAATTGGGGAAATCATTTGCTTCATTAAAGCTATAATTATCATCATTCCAACCTAGAATTGCAACCGACATTTCATCAGCATCGCCTACTCGTATACGATCACTTCTTTTTCCAGCTAGAATAATTCGTTCAAGACCAAATCGCGAATCTTCATCAGGATCACCAACCCCCCACTTAATAGAATAGCTGCGATTTACAACAGACTCATCCCTTTCGTTCAATGATATAAATTCTGCAGACGGAGAGACCTGGAAGGAAGACAGCGAAACGTCTTGGTCTATATACATAAGTTCATCATCATTAAGTACTTGAATAGTTCCATAATTCAAAAACTTATCGACTTTAGATCCTTCGTAGCCATAAATATCGAAAGCACTATGAGCAGAAACAAATTTCGTATAGTTTTCGAAACTTTCAGCATTGGCATCATAAAACCTAACCCCTTCCCATACTCCTGCGTCTGAGCCCGACCCAACACGACCGAGATCCAGACTTGAGTCGAAAATTATGCGACCAAAGTTATTGCCAGACTTATCTTCTGAATCACCATAACTCGAATACAAGAAATCAGTTAATGCGTGAAATTTACCCTTATAAGTAAGATTGAGAGGATCGCCGTCTGCGTAGTGTTTATACAAGTCAGAAATTTGGCCCATATATTCTATATCTCCACTACGCTTTCCGCCCTGAATGACGAGATGATTAACATCTCCAGCCTTGTATTCAACCGTAAATGGATTGAAATCGTATTCCCCCACTCGGTAATCCTCCTGAGCGAGATCCAACGTTGCGGTTTTTCCATCAATTTCAAGCTCTAATCGCCTCCTCTCCTCGTCGAACACTTCAATATTCGCCAATGCAGATGGCGCTCCTATAAGAGACGCAGAAAGAAGCGCAGACATTGAGGCCAATGAAAACACAAGAGCTTTCTCAAATTTCATCAGCCGAAAACAGTAGATTTTCTTCTTCTAGACAAAAACCAGTGGCACGACAACAAACTCGTGATACACAAAAAGCGAGTCTCATTGGTCTTGTTATGAGTTCAAGGTCTTGCTCTAGGAGCTTCAAAAAGTGAACCCTTTGATGCATTGGATGAGTGAGCAGATCTCGAAGTTCGCGAGATATTTCACCCCTTTTCCCTCCAGACGCCCGAATTGAAGTAACATTAAAGAGGCTAAACTCGAAACTCTGAGCGCTGGAGTTTGAACGCAGCGATTGTTGGTGAGGCATGCAACACAAGGGGGATGGCCAACATTCAAGTTTCAGAGCGTTTTGGCTATGCCAACTGCACTGATCTCAAAACCCCGGCACCTGATCCTGAGCCGCCCCTAGCACCAACCCCCGCCGCAATTCCCAAGGCGAAAGGGCAAACAAACGCAGCATCACCCCCATCAAGCGCGGCAGCGGCAGGGTGTTGGTGAGGAAGCCAAACCACTCCTCTCTAGGCAGCGAAAAGAAGGTGGCGAAGTGGGTGCGCAACAACGCTTCGTTGAAGCCCATCAAGCGACCCAAGCCGAATTGATAGAGCTGGTGGCGCAGCACCAGTTCGATCGGCCAAAGCGCCTGCCAGCCCCGTTGCGCCAAGCCCGCTGATCCGAGGGCTGGATTGACAAGGGCTTCGGCAATGGCCTGGGCCAGATCTGGGCCCCGACGCAACAGCGAGCCCACCATGTATCCCGACGCGGGATGCACCATGCTCGCCGCCCCACCAAAAGCCAGCACCGGCTGACGGCGATCGGGCAGCGGCAGGTTCATCGGGAAGAGGCAAAACTCCTCATGGATCACCTCGGTGATCTCCACGCCCCGCTGATCCAAGCGCTGCTGCAGCCGTTGCTTGAGCACGTCGTAGGGAACACCCGGTGCCAAAGCGAGTGAGGTTTCTTCCACGAAGAACACCCCATCACCAAAATCCATCGCATAGAGAAAGGTGGGCGGTTCACGGCGCTGCGCTTCGCTGAGGTGATCGCAGCGGTAGTCCATCAACACAAACCGTCCCGGCTCAATCGGCGGTTTGGAAAAACGCCCCACCACGCCATAGGCCGCCTGGCCCGCCACCGGCCCCTGATCCGGCCGGCGAATGTGGGGCGTGCGCGAACCAGAGGCATCGATCACCAAGCGCGCCTGCAACGTGGTTCCCGATGCGCAGCACACGTTGGTGGTGGAGCCATTCACGTCCACCCGCTCAACGGTGTCTTGATGCCAGACCACCCCATCAGCCCGCGCCAGCCAGTAGTGCTGTAAGGCAGCCCGATCGAACAAGCCGTAGTCAATTCCATGGCCATAGCTCTGATCCTGAGCCGTTGTGCCGCCTGCGCCGAAATAACTGACGGTGTCGTTCCAGCGGTGCTCCAGCAGCTGCTCGAGCCCCACCGCTTTGAGTTCATCGGCCCAGATGCCGTAGGTGTTTGGCCAAGGAGCGTCGACCGGTTCGGGAGCGATGCCGGCAACAGCCACTCCCCGTTGATTCAGTTCAGAAGCGATGCAAAGGGCGGCAGGACCGCCCCCCAGCACCAGCACATCCACCGGCTCAGCCAAGGTCAGCTGTCCTGCGCGTCTGATCCGGTGTCTTCCGATGCAGTGGTGTCGTCGTCAGCAGATTCGTCTTCCGCTTCTGGCGGCACCAGCACCACCTTGAGCAGCCGGTCACCTTTGTCCAGCTTCTGCAGACGAACACCCGTGGCAGCCCGCGACTGCTGGGGAATGGCATCGGCGCTGGTGCGCACGATCACCCCCTTCTCGCTGACGAGGAGCAATTCCTCACCGGCACCGAGCACGCTCAGGCCCACTAGCTGATCGGCCTCGGTGCGGAACTTCATCGCCCGCAGGCCCATGCCGGCCCGCTTCTGCAAGCGGAATTGCGTCACCGGCACCCGCTTGCCCAGACCCGAAGCCGATGCCACGAGCACCCAGGGCCCCTCGGTGGCGGCATCCTCTTCTTCCTCTGCGCTGGCGGCCACCTGATCGGCGAGTTCCACCGGAAGCACATCCATGCTCACCAGGGCATCGCCATCGCGAAGGTTCATCGACCGCACGCCGCGGGCCGTACGGCCCAGGGGCCGCAACTCCTCATCACTGAGGCGGAAGTGGATGGTCATCCCGGCTTTGGAGCCGATCAAGACGCTGTCGCCGGGCACCGCCAGGCGCACCCAGGTGAGGGCATCGCCTTCCTCCAGGTTGATGGCGATCAGACCATTGGAGCGGATGCTGCTGAAGGCCGAAAGGCGGGTGCGTTTGATGAAGCCACCTCGCGTAAGCATCAGCAGATCGGTGTCGTCGCTGAACTCCGAAACCGGAATCAACGTGGTGATCGCCTCTTCCCGGGGAATCGGCAACAGCTGCACCACCGGGGTGCCCTTTGCCGTGCGGCTGCACTGGGGCACGCGGTAGGCGGGAAGCGCGTACGACACACCGCGGTCGCTGAACAGCACCAAGGTGTCGTGGTCGTTGCAGCTGATGAACAGCTTCACCGCATCCTCACCCTGGCTGCGGGTTCCGGCCTTGCCGCGGGTGCCGCGGCTGGTGGCCTCAAATTCGCTCACCGGCATCCGCTTGAGGTAACCGGTCTCAGTGAGCAGCACCACCGAACGCTCATTGGCGATCAGATCGATGTCGGAGAGCCCACCGCCGAGGTCAAGGATCTCCGTGCGACGAGGGATGGGGTAGCGCTCCTGCAGCTGACCGAGCTCGTCCTGGATGATGCCGAACACCCGCTCACGCCGGCCAAGGATGTCCTTGTAGTCGGCGATCTTGGTGACCAGATCCTCGTGTTCAAGACGGATCTTGTCGGCCTCCAGAGCCGTCAGACGACGCAGCTGCATCTGCAGGATGGCGTCGGCCTGGATGTCGGAGAGGCCATGGCGTTCCTGCAGCTGTTGGCGTGCAGTTGCCGTATCGGGAGCGGCCCGGATCAAGGCAATGATCGGGTCCAGCTGATCGAGCGCCAGCAGCAGGCCCAGCAGGATGTGGTCGCGCTCTTCGGCCTTGCGCAGCAAGTAGCGGGTGCGGCGCTCGATCGTCTCGACCCGGAAGTCGAGGAACACCTCGAGCATCTTGCGCAGGGTGAGCAGGATTGGCTCGCCATTCACCAGCGCCAACATGTAAGCGCTGAAGTTGCTCTGCAGCGGGGTGAGCTTGAACAGGTTGTTCAGCACCACCTGCGGGTAGGCGTCACGGCGCAGCTCCACAACGATCCGCATGCCATCGCGGTCGCTTTCGTCGCGGATGTCGGAGATGCCCTCGAGCTTTTTGTCGTTGACCAGCTCTGCGATGCGCTCGATCAGCGCCGCTTTGTTGGTCTGATACGGCAACTCCGTGATGATCACGGCATCGCGATCGGGGCGTCCCGGCACCTCGAGCGTTTCAATATTGGCCACTCCGCGCATGGTCACCGAGCCGCGGCCGCCCAGGTATGTCTCGCGGATGCCTTCACGCCCCAGGATTTGACCACCGGTAGGGAAATCCGGGCCAGGGATCAGTTGGATTAACTCCTGATCGGTGATCTCCGGGTTCGCGATCAACGCGAGTAAGCCATCAATCAGCTCATTGAGGTTGTGAGGCGGAATATTGGTCGCCATGCCCACGGCGATGCCCGCTGAACCATTCAGCAGCAGCTGCGGGATGCGAGCAGGAAGCACGGTCGGCTCCTGCTGGGAGCCGTCGAAGTTATCGGCGAAATCAACCGTCTCCGCCTCGATGTCCTCCAGGAGGCTGTCGGTGGTCAGCGCCCGCAACCGCGATTCGGTGTATCGCATGGCCGCCGGTGGATCGTTGTCCACCGAGCCGAAATTGCCGTGCCCATCAATCAGGGGCATCGACATGGAGAAGTCCTGGGCCATGCGCACCAGGGCGTCGTACACGGCGGTGTCGCCATGGGGGTGATATTTGCCGAGCACTTCGCCCACCACACGGGCGCATTTGCGGTAGGGCCTGTCGCTGGTGAGGCCCAGCTCATACATCGCGTAAAGAATCCGTCGATGCACGGGCTTGAGACCATCGCGGGCATCGGGCAGAGCCCGGCCAACGATCACACTCATCGCGTACTCCAAATAGGAGCGCGACATCTCGTTGCGTAGGTCCGTCTGAATAATCCGATCGTCGGAACCGCCAGGACCGCCGCCGACAGGCCCCACAGAATCCGTCATACGTGCATCAGACGTCCTTTAACAGTCTATCTCGGACAGTGGAAGCAACAGGAAAACTCCGGATAAAATCCCAACCGCTTTGCACTGACGTGATGGGTCCTGTCGACGAGCCTCGCCCTGAAGCCGAAACCCCAGGCAGCGACCCCACGCCAACTCCTGCTGCTACCCCCGTTAGTAGTCCGGAGCCAGCACCAACACCGGCACCAACCCCCGCGCCTACGCCAGCACCAACACCTAAGCCCACGCCAGCACCGGCACCAACCCCCGCGCCTACGCCGGACCCTGTGATCGCGTCCACCGTCTCCATCCCTGCGCAGGACGCTTCAGATCAGGACGGCTCAGATCAAGACGGAGGTGAATGGGAGCTGCTGGTGGGCAAGGCCAAAGCCTGGGTGGAGCAGAACGATCTTGCTCAGCTCTGGACCAAAGCCCAGTTGCCGCTGCGGGTGATTGGAGGGTTGATTGCCTTCGCCCTGGTGGCGAAGGTGTACTCCGGTGTGCTCAACACCATTGACAGCCTTCCTCTGGCTCCAGGCCTTCTTGAGCTCGCCGGCCTGATCTGGTTGATGAATTTTGCTCTTCGCAACTTGATCAGGAACAGCGACCGGGACAAATTCATCACGGCCACCCGGTCAACCTGGAGCCGTATCACGGGCCGCTCGAGCTGAAGCGATCATCCCGATTGGTAGCTTGATCAGACTTCATTAAGTCGCGCGGTGGACATTCAGCTCGGACGCTCAAAGACCGTTCGCCGGGCCTACGGAATCGATGAAATCGCTCTGGTGCCTGGGGGTCGCACGGTTGACCCCGAGGTCACAAACACCCGTTGGAAACTCGGGGGCATCGAGCGGGAGATCCCCATCATCGCCAGCGCCATGGACGGCGTGGTGGATGTGGACATGGCCGTCCGTCTGTCCCAGCTCGGCTCCCTTGGCGTTCTCAATCTGGAGGGGGTGCAAACCCGATATGAAGACCCCAACCAGGTTCTGGATCGCATCGCAGCCGTCGGGAAGGACGAATTCGTCCCACTGATGCAGGAGATCTACAGCCAACCGGTTCAAGAAGTCCTGATCCGCAAACGCATCCAAGACATCAAGGCCCAAGGAGGCATTGCCGCCGTGAGCGGAACCCCGGTAGCTGCTCTGCGTTTCGGCAAGGCCATCGCCGAAGCAGGAGCCGATCTGTTCTTTGTGCAGGCCACCGTGGTTTCGACGGATCACATCGGTCCTGAAGGCCAGGAGACCCTTGATCTCAAAGCCCTCTGTCGCGACATGGGCGTCCCCGTGGTGATCGGCAACTGCGTCACCTATGACGTAGCCCTGCAACTGATGCGTGCTGGTGCGGCGGGCGTGATGGTGGGAATCGGACCGGGTGCCGCCTGCACCTCCCGCGGCGTTCTCGGTGTCGGAATTCCACAGGCAACAGCGGTTTCAGACTGCGCGGCCGCCAGGGCCGACTACGAAAAGGAGAGTGGTCGCTATGTACCGATCGTTGCTGACGGTGGCATCGTGACCGGTGGTGACATCTGCAAATGCATCGCCTGCGGGGCTGACGCGGTGATGATTGGATCGCCCATTGCCCGCGCGGACGAAGCCCCCGGCCGGGGCTTCCACTGGGGCATGGCAACGCCAAGCCCGGTGCTGCCTCGCGGCACCCGCATCAATGTTGGGAGCACAGGAAGCATCGAACGCATTCTCCGCGGCCCTGCCAAGTTGGACGACGGAACCCACAACTTGTTGGGGTGTCTCAAAACATCCATGGGAACCCTTGGTGCCCGGACCATCAAAGAGATGCAGCAGGTCGAGGTGGTCGTTGCGCCTTCATTGCTGACGGAAGGGAAGGTTTACCAAAAGGCCCAGCACCTCGGGATGGGCAAATAGAGCAGAGCTAGGCTGAAGCGTGTGCGGGCTTAGGCCCACACACTCCTCACACCCCCCAGCCCGGCGCGATCGGGCTTTCACTCTTGATGGAGAGCGACTGTCACAAGTTCCCTTCTTGACAGGGAAGGGCTGTGTTTTCGCTCGAAACGGTTGCTAAATTCTCCCTAATTCTTCCTGCTCATATGTCTAGCGCCGCTGCCGTTACCGATGCTTCCTTCGAGCAAGACGTACTCCAGAGCGACGTGCCGGTTCTTGTGGACTTCTGGGCGCCCTGGTGCGGACCCTGCCGGATGGTGGCTCCGATCGTCGAGGAGATCGCCAAAGAATTTGACGGACAGATCAAAGTCTTCAAGCTCAACACTGACGAAAATCCCAACGTTGCCAGCCAGTACGGAATCCGCAGCATTCCAACCTTGATGGTGTTTAAGGGCGGTCAGAAGGTCGACACGGTTGTGGGCGCTGTTCCCAAGGCAACCCTGTCGGGCACCATCTCCAAATACCTCTGAATCTGTCTCCAGATCGGAGAGATCGGTTGAGTCTGAACCTCGGGTTGATCGATTACGGCATGGGCAACCTCCACTCAGTGGAGAAGTGCCTAGAGCGTCTTGGTGAAAGCTGCAGGCTGATCAAAGACGCTGACCAGCTCGATGGCATTGATGCTCTGATCCTTCCTGGGGTAGGGGCTTTTGATCCCGCCATGGCCAACCTCAGGGCCACAGGGCTAGTGCCCCACTTGCTGCGCTGGGGTCATGACAATCGCCCCTTGCTTGGGATCTGTCTCGGCCTGCAGCTGCTGTTCGAACACAGCGACGAAGGAAGCGATCCCGGCCTCGGTCTCCTGGCCGGAAAGGTGAAACGTCTCCCCCGTGGCAGCGGCGAACGGATCCCCCACATGGGCTGGGCCCCGTTAAGGCATCACGGCAATTGCCCACTGCTCAACAGCGAAATCCCCTCTGAATGGGTGTATTTCGTCCATAGCTACGCCGCAGTTCCCACCGATCGGAATGACTTGAAAGCCACGGCCGCCTTCGGCGATCAGGAGGTCACTGCTGTTGTCTGGAAAGGCCGGTTGGGAGCCTGTCAGTTCCATCCGGAGAAGTCGTCTGATGCCGGAGAACAAATGCTGCGACGCTGGTTGACCTGGCTGCAGCGCGGGGCCGAGCCCATCCGATGAGCGGTGGCGGGCAACTTCGGCTCAGCGGCGGTCGACGTCTGCAAAGCCCTGGAGGACGCGCCACAAGACCCACCACCTCCCGTGTCCGTGAGGCGGTGATGAACATCCTCGCGCCGCGCTTGCAAGATTGCCGCTGGCTGGATCTATGCAGCGGCAGTGGGGTGATGGGCTGCGAGGCGCTGCAACGGGGTGCACGCTGCGTGGTGGCCGTCGACCAAGACCCGCAGTGCATCCGTATCACTCGCGCCAACCTCAGCACGGTTGCAGCTGGTTGTTCACCGACGCCCGAAGTGCGCACAGAACGTCGAGAACTGATCGGATGGCTGCGCAGAGGATGGAGCAAAGACCCCTTCGATATCGTCTACTTCGACCCTCCCTACGACCAAGGCCTCTATGAACCGGGCCTTGATGCGCTCGCCCAAGGGAATTGGCTTCACCAGGACTCTCTCGTAGTTTGCGAACACAGATCCAACCTGAATCCCGTACCGGGCTCAGGCTGGTCGGTTCTTGATCAGCGCCGCTACGGCATCAGCGGAGTGCTGCTGCTCAGCCCCCCAGAGCACTGCCACCGCGGCGGTACTGGTTCCAAGCCGCCACAAACAGACCCATCAGGGTGACGGGAATCAAACCAAGAACGATGCCGCACAGCAGAGGTTCGATCATGGTGTCGCGTCAGCAATCAGAATTGAGCAGAATTCTCTCATTGGAACTCAAGGTCTGTGGTCCAGCCGTCACGAATTGCGGCCGAATCAGCATCAGCTGATTCGGCCGATCGAGGGCGCGGCCTGATCGCCGCTCTTGTGGTCTCGGCCGCGACCGCTTGCGTCGTACTACTGCTCTGGGTTCTTGGGAGTGCCCAGCGAGATCCCTACATCAAGGCCAGCCTTGAACTGCAAGGTGCCGTTGACCACGGCGGCCAGCTGTTCCGCATCAACTGCGCGGGCTGTCACGGTCTGGCCGGCCAAGGACTGGTCGGACCTTCTCTGCAGGGCGTCAGCAACAACGTGAAGGACCCAGCCTTGGTTCACCAGATCATCAGCGGCGAAACACCACCCATGCCGAGTTTTGAGATGGAGCCGCAATCAATGGCCGACCTACTGGCCTACCTGCACACACTCAGCTGAGCCGGTGCCTTGAATGCCGTCGTTGTGCTGGTCGAGCCTGCCGGCCCTCTGAACATTGGAAGCGTGGCCAGGCTCTGCGCCAATTTCGGTGTGAGCGAACTGCGGCTCGTGGCCCCCCGCTGTGACCATCTCTGCGAGCAGGCCGTGCAAATGGCGGTTCACGGGCAATCGCTGCTTGACGCCGCAGCGGTGTTTCCTGACCTACTCACAGCCATCAACGACTGCCGACGCACCGTGGGCAGTTGCGGACGTCTGGACCATGGCGAGATTCCTCTACAAGATCCCGAACAAGCCCTTGGATGGCTGTTGGCCAGCGATGGCAGCGCATCCAGCGCAAAGGCGCCCGTGGCCCTCGTGTTCGGGAGAGAGGACCGCGGCCTTAGCAACAGTGAGCTGAGGCTCTGCCAGAAAGTTCTGTGTTTACAGAGCGGTGAGGCCTATCCCTCCCTGAATCTGTCCCATGCCGTGGCTGTGGTTCTGCATGAGTTAACCCGTCTCAATAGTGCGGAGACAGAAGCTCGCAGCATCGCCCCTCCATCTCCTGACCCGGCAGCCGCAAAAGCGCTGTCAGCGTTGCTGGACGATGCAACAGACCTCCTGCTGGAGGCGGGTTTTCTGTTGGAGCACACCGCCTCAGCGCGCATGGCCAAAGTGCAGGATCTGCTGCAACGCGCGACGGTGCGCGCCGAGGAAGTGGCTCTCCTGCGGGGCATGGTGCGCCAACTGCGCTGGGCCATCCGCACCAAGCGCCCCTAATCTCTGCCGCATAGTCACGGCTGAAAGGTTGACCAACAGTCGTTCTTCACGTCGCTCCGCAGGCTGGGGAGGGCCGGCTCGGCTCATCCTGCGTCTTGTGTTGATGGGAGTCGGCCTGGGACTGCTCACAGGCACGGGCCTCCGGCTCCTGGCACCGCGCGTGCAGCAGCAGGAGATTTCACTGCCCAGCTGGCTGGCCGATCAACCGGTGATCACAACGCTGCTCGGTGAAGCCGTTGAGCCCCAAACCATTGGGGAGGCCTCGAAAGACGAGAAGCTTGCGCCGGCAGCAGCGAACGTCCTTAAGCAGGCACGATTTGCCCCAAAGCAGGAAATCAAGGCCTTATCCCAGCGCTGGGTGGAACTGGCCAGCCAACAGACCGATCTGCAGGCCAGCGCCTATATGCTCATCCTGGACGACGGTCGCTTTGCAGCCATGCAGGCGGAGCGACCCATGCCAGCCGCCAGTTCGATCAAGACACCGATCCTTCTGGCAGTGCTGGAACTGCTGGACCAAGGAACGCTTCAGTGGAACGAGCCCCTCACGCTGACCCAAGAGCTGGTGGGTGGAGGCGCCGGATGGATGGCCTCCCGGCCGCTGGGCAGTCGCTTCCCCACCTATGAGGTCGCCACAGAAATGATCCGGGTCAGCGACAACTCCGCCACCAATCTGATGATTGCCAGGGCAGGGGGAATGGAGCAGATCAATGCCCGCTTTCAGGAGCTGGACCTCCCAGCAACCGTTGTGAACAACTGGCTGCCGGATCTCGATGGAACCAACACCACAAGTGCACGGGATCTAAGCCGTGCCATCGCTTTGGTGGATAGCGGCGAGGTTCTGGGTCCCCGAAGCCGGGATCTATTTCGCGAGGTGATGGGGACGTCAGTCACCAACACCCTTCTACCCACGGGCTTGATGCGCGGCCTGGGTGGTGCTCAGGGTGCACCCGACGACAGCCTGGCCCGCAAGGGTTACCGCGTCTACAACAAAACCGGTGACATCGGACTTGCCTACGCCGATGCCGGTCTGATCGAACTGCCGGACGGCAGACGCGCTGTGGCGGGATTTCTGGTGAAAGGCCCCTTCAACGACCCCAGATCCACGGAACTGATTCGTCAGCTCTCCGCCGCCATGGCACCGCATCTGAAACCCAACCCTGCCCCTCCAAAACCATGAAGCTCGCCGCTCTGTTGTCCGCAGCTTGGGTGAGTGTTGCGGCGATGCCCGTCTCTGCAGAGGTGATTGAGCGTCAGCAGAGCGTTCGCCCCTTACCGGGAGCCCTCGACAACGTGTTGATGGTGAACGACAACAACCCCGAACTCATTCAGAACGACGGCATCCTGATTTCAACATTTCCAGATAGGGATGCAGCGTCCGTTCCCGTTGTGCTGAACGGCCGCTTTGACCTGTTCAGCCACCACGTCTATGCCGGTGATGCGGAAGGCAGTCCAACGTCGACTCTGTGGCTGGCGGTTCTAGCGGCTCCCCTGGGAGACGCTCCGGTGACCCTGCAGCTGCTCTCGGGAAGCACCTCACTATCTCAAGCGACGGAACCGGGCCAAACCCAAGCTCCCTTCCTGCCTTTGCCGAGCCTGATGCAGGAGACCACCGAGGTTGTGGCCGCTGGACCTGGCAGCCGCGTCGCCGGAGATCTGTTGGCAAGTCGAAGCGCACCGGAACTCTCCAGCCGTCGCTGGACCCTTCCTCCAGGCTCACCCACTCGGCTGATGCTGTTGCCCATTCCAGTGGCAGGTCTCGACCCACTGCTGAATGGTCGCAACCTGCAACTGCGGTTCCACAGCTCCGCCCCCGTGGCGATAGCCACCCTGGCTGCCCATGGGAACGATGGACAGGCTCCAAACGATCAGCACTGGCTTCAGCTGCTGAAAAGCCGACGCTTGAGCAGCAAGGAGCATCAACCAACCCCACGGGGCAGCAAAGGCAAGATCATCTATTCACGGGTGAGCGGTGTTCAGATCGGCAGCAGCTGGCGGGCTCGCCTAACCGACCCAGGGAGCACTGTTCTGGCCGCACCTAAGGCACCCATTTCATGGCCGATCAGCAGTTTGGAACGCGGAACCCTCGCCACTAACCAGGTTCAAACCGCTGAGCTCGAGAGGTTTTATCCCGGAACAGCCTGGGCCGCCCATGGGAACTACGGGGTGGAATACGACCTCACCCTGCCCCTGAAGAACACAGGTTCAGCCCCTGTGAAGCTGCAACTGTCTCTGGATTCACCCCTCAAAGGCAACAGCCAAACCTCCTTCCTGCGCTTCCGCGATGACCTCAACGGACCGGTCATGTTCCGGGGGCCAATCCAGACCACGGGTCTAGAGGATCCAAAGGGTGTTCCCCAGGGACGCCAGACGCAGCATCTTGTGTTGCGCCAGGGTCAGCAGGGATCGTCCCTGGGACAGGTGATGCTCAAACCAGGGGAAGGCAAGCAAGTGCGCGTTCGCTTGATCTATCCCGCTGATGCCACACCGCCGCAGGTCCTCACCGTGCAGCCTGTGAAACAATCCTGAGCACGCCAACAGATTTGCTCGTGACTGCACCC
This sequence comes from Synechococcus sp. UW69, assembly GCF_900474185.1. Lineage (NCBI taxonomy): Bacteria > Bacillati > Cyanobacteriota > Cyanophyceae > Synechococcales > Synechococcaceae > Synechococcus > Synechococcus sp. UW69. The sequence continues at coordinate 275,563 of NZ_UCNW01000011.1, forward strand.
CGGAAGCGCAGGGTCTTCCCCTTCACTGCAGTGATCGGTCAGGAGGAGATGAAGCTGGCCCTGCTTCTCAACGTGATCGACCCACGCATCGGTGGCGTCATGATCATGGGGGACCGCGGGACCGGTAAATCCACCACGATCCGAGCTCTAGCGGATCTACTGCCCGACATCGAGGTGGTGGCTGGTGACCCCTACAACAGTTCGTCCACCGATCCCGACCTCCAGAGCAGTGAGGTGCGCGAGCGAATGCAACAGGGGGAAACCCTCAGCACCGAGCCGCGGCAGGTGCCAATGGTGGACCTCCCCCTGGGTGCGACGGAAGACCGTCTTTGCGGCACCATCGATATCGAAAAAGCCCTGAGCGAAGGTGTTCGCGCCTTTGAGCCTGGTTTGCTGGCCAAGGCCAACCGTGGCCTCCTCTACGTGGATGAGGTGAACCTGCTCGACGATCACCTTGTCGACGTGCTGCTCGATTCAGCCGCCTCCGGCTGGAACACCGTGGAACGGGAAGGGGTGTCCGTGCGCCACCCCGCTCGTTTTGTCTTGATCGGCTCCGGCAACCCGGAGGAAGGCGAGCTACGTCCCCAACTGCTCGATCGCTTCGGGATGAGCGTTGAGGTGCGCACCGTGCGCGATCCAGAGCTGCGGGTTCAGGTGGTGGACCAACGCACAGCCTTTGACAGTGATCCCGATGGCTTCAGCACAGCTGTGGAGGGAAATCAGAATGCCCTTCAGCAACGCGTGGTGGAAGCCCAGCAGCGCCTGGACCAGGTGACCATCGACGACGATCTGCGCCTGCGCATTTCCGCCGTCTGCGGTGAGCTGGATGTGGATGGCCTGCGGGGTGACATCGTCACCAACCGAGCCGCCCGGGCCCTGGCCGCCTTCGAGGGGCGCACCGAAGTCAGTGAAGAAGATGTCGCCCGCGTCGCCTCCTGCTGCCTGCGGCACCGTCTGCGTAAAGACCCCCTCGAACAGGTGGATTCCGGCGACCGTGTGGTCAAGGTGTTCTGCAAGGTGTTTGAACGAAGTGAGAGCAGCGATCGCGCTGATTTCGAACTGGCCCTCGCCGCCTGATCCCACCACAATCAGCCCATGCGCATCCTCGGCATCGACCCGGGCCTGGCCCGGGTGGGCTATGGGGTGATCGACATCGACGACGGATGCCAGCGCATGCTCGACTGCGGCATCATCCAGACCGACCCGGGTCGCTCGGATGGTGACCGAATGGTTGAAATCGCTGGTGACCTGCGCCAACTCATCCGGATCTGGCGACCGGATCTGGCCGCCGTGGAGAAGTTTTTCTTCTACCGATCGAGCAACACCATCAACGTGGTTCAGGCACGCGGAGTCGTGGTCATGACGCTGGCTCGCTTCAAGATCCCGATGGTGGAATTCCCTCCCATGCAGATCAAACTCGCCGTGGCGGGGTTTGGGCATGCCGAGAAAGACGAAGTCCTGGAGGCGGTGATGCGGGAGTTGAATCTGAATGAACCACCAAGGCCGGATGATGCGGCCGATGCCTTGGCGGTCGCTCTGACAGCGTGGCTGCAGCGATGAGCGCAAAGCAGATGCTGCGCCATCACTTCAGAGAGCAGCGCCAATTGGGAGAGGTTGCCACCCGCGCCATCCAGGAAGCGGTGGTGAACCTGGTCGGCAGTTCAATCTGCGGCAACGGATATGTGGGGATCTACTGGCCCCTACCGGGTGAGGCGGATTTACGTCCGTTGCGTGATGTTCTCCATCCGCCGCTGGCCTTGCCGGTCGCCGATGGCGAAGGAGGACTCATCTATCGGAGCTGGACCAAAGAAGCTCTTCAGCCGGATGGCTGCGGCATTCCTGCGCCCGCCGAGGGAGAGGCTCTTCGGCCCGATCAATTGGCGCTGTTGTTGGTGCCGGCGCTAGCGATTGACCGCGATGGAATCCGCCTGGGCTATGGCGGTGGTTACTACGACCGTCTCAGGGCTGATCCCGCCTGGGCCACCACACCAGCCTGGGTGGTGCTGCCCTCAGCCTGCATGGCGACCGAACTGCTGCCCCGCGATCCCTGGGATCTTCCTTTCACAGGATGGATCACGGAGCAGGGTGCTGGTCGGCCGACCTGACTCACCGCATCATGGGCTCCATTGATCGTCCTTCCATGCTGCGTCTGCTGGCTCCACTGGTCCTACTCAGCGCGGTTCTTCAAGGCACGGTTCTGGCTCCCGCCAAAGCCCATCAGATCGAAAGCGCTCTGCACTATCTCGATGGTGATCTGCAACTGAGCAGCAACTTTTCCAACGGGGAACCCACCCAAGGTGCCGTTGTGCGATTGCTCAATGCCGATGGCACCCCTGGGCAAGAACTGGGCCGCACCGATGCAGACGGACGCCTCAGCCTCGATCTCAGCACGGTGGTCAACGGCACCGTCGATCTTCAGGTGGACGGTGGTCCGGGCCACCGCGACTACCTGGAGCTCCCGGTTCAAGATGGCGCCGTGAATCTGAACGAGGTGGTCGTGTTCCCCTTCAGCCTGGTGTTGGTGGGGCTGCTGGTTAACGTGCGACGTCGAAACGACTGAGCCCGCCATGGCCACTAGCACTGGCAGTGATGCCCTCGACCGGATGGTGGAGCGATTGGGCGGCACTGCTGATCCAAAACGCCGTTACGAATACGTGCTCTGGCTGGCAAAAAAGCTCGCTCCTATGCCTGCAGAAGAGCAAACCGAAGACATCAAAGTGAAGGGGTGTGTGTCTCAGGTTTTTGTGCGGGGCGCCCTGGATGACGGGGTGATGCGCTGGCGGGGAGACTCCGATGCTCTGATCACCAAGGGGCTTCTGGCCTTGTTGATCCAGGGTCTGGATGGGCTAACCCCGGCCAAGGTGCAGGCGGTGGACCCGGCCTTTATTGCTGCGACTGGTCTTCAGGCCAGCCTGACGCCTTCGCGCGCCAATGGCTTCCTCAACATCCTTCTGGCCATGCAGGAACAGGCCAGGCAGTTGGAGAACTGAAGCGAAATCACGCCAATACATAGAGTCGCTCAAAATCGTTCCAACACGGATCAGAGGGAATGGCAGCAAAGGTCGGCGTGGGTCTGCTGGGGCTGGGCACGGTTGGCGGTGGAGTGGCTTCAATCCTCCAGAGTCCCGGCGAACGCCACCCGCTGGTCAATGAACTGGAGCTGATCCGGGTTGCCGTCCGCGATCTGAGCCGGCCCCGCCCCGTGGTCCTGGACGAGAGCCTGCTCACCACCGATCCATCGGCGGTGATTCAGGACCCGGCGGTGGACGTTGTGGTGGAGGTGATCGGTGGCCTGGAACCAGCCCGCAGCCTGATTCTTCAAGCAATCGCAGCAGGCAAATCCGTGGTAACCGCCAACAAGGCCGTGATCGCACGCCACGGCCAGGAAATCGCTGAAGCCGCTGCAGCCGCCGGGGTGTATGTGCTGATCGAAGCCGCCGTCGGTGGGGGGATTCCCATCATTGAGCCGCTGAAGCAGTCCCTTGGTGGCAACCGCATCAACCGCGTCAGCGGCATCATCAATGGCACCACCAACTACATCCTCACCCGGATGGCTGAGGAGGGAGCCGCCTACGACGCGGTGCTCAAGGATGCCCAAGACCTCGGGTATGCCGAAGCCGACCCGGCAGCGGATGTGGATGGCCTCGATGCAGCCGACAAGATCGCGATCCTGGCCACCCTTGCGTTCGGCGGCAGTGTGGAGCGCGCCGCGGTTCCCACCGAAGGAATCAGTGGCCTTCAGGGTGTGGATGTGGATTACGCCAACCAGCTCGGCTATGGCGTGAAGCTGCTGGCTGTGGCTGAGCGCATGGCGGCAAGTGGCGATCCGCTGCCGCTCTCTCTGCGCGTGCAGCCGACACTCGTTCCTAAGGACCACCCCCTAGCGGGCGTCAACGGTGTGAACAACGCCATCCTTGTGGAAGGTGATCCGATCGGCCGGGTGATGTTCTACGGCCCTGGAGCGGGGGCCGGCCCGACGGCTTCGGCGGTGGTTGCGGACATTCTCAACATCGCCGGAATTCGCCAGGCCAGCGACGGCCCCGGCAAGGTGGACCCCCTACTGGCTGCGGGGAGCTGGCGGCCCTGCGCCCTGGTCGAGTCAGGCGAGATTCGCCAACGCCATTACGTGCGTTTTAAGACAAAAGATGCCCCGGGAGTCATCGGCAATGTCGGCGGCTGCTTCGGCCAACGCAAAGTCTCCATCCAGTCGATCGTGCAATTCAATGCGAGTGACGCCGGAGCCGAGATCGTTGTGATCACCCATGAAGTGAGTCAACGCCAAATGGATGAGGCCCTCGAAGCGATCCAGGCCCTCCCTGAGGTTTTAGGCCTGGCCGCTCACCTCGGCTGCCTCTAGGGAGACCAACAGAACTGGCGGATGGGTCCGGGCATACGTCAGAATGTCAAGAACTCTCACAGCCCAGGTCCGGATCCGCGGATTTGTGCACAAAACGGTTCATGCAGAACCTCATCTGTTCGGTCCCGGGTCAAGGCTGCTCTCTGCAGGAGGGGATCAACCCGATGACTGTGCATCAAGGGGATTGCGTCAACCTGGACAGTGATGACAACACGTATCAGGTCATCGGCGTCGATGGCGATCACGATCGGTGCTGGGTCCGCCGCTGGCCTCTTCAAAGAAGCGAGGGTTCACCGGTGTTCGAAATCTCCATGGAGCGGATTCGCCAGGTCGGCTAACTCGCTGTTGAATAGGCCGACCAGTTGATGCCCGAGGCCTTTTGAAGCGCACCCATCGCCCCACGACACGGACGTGCGGTGGGGTGCTCATAGGGCTCGTTCTGGCCCTCGCTCAGATGGGGTGTCAAGCACCACCCCTGACCACCCGCATCACGGTGGCATCAGCAGGACGAATCAGTTCTCTCGATCCAGCTCAGGCCAGCACCCTCAGTGCCACGCAACTGATCAGCGCCCTGGGGGATCCGCTTTACCGCCTCAAGCGTGATGGATCCCTGGAGCCACGCCTGGCGGCATCGGCTCCAGTTCTGAGTGATGGCGGACGCACCGTCACGATTCCACTGCGCACCGATGTGCGCTTCCACGATGGAACGCCGTTTAACGCCGCAGCCATGGCCTTCAGCCTGCGGCGCTTCCTCAACATTGGAACCCTCAGCTACGTGGTGGGCGATCGCATCGCATCGGTGGAGGAAGCGGACGCTCATACCTTGCGTCTACGCCTCAGTCGCCCATCCACTTCACTGCGTGGGTTACTGACGTCCATCAACCTCACCCCCATTTCACCGAAGGCCTACAGCAGTCACCAGGACCGGTTTCTGCACGATCGCTTTGTTGGAACAGGCCCCTACAAACTGACCCGCTTCAGCGAACATCAGCAAAGGCTGGAACCCTTTGCCCAGTACTGGGGGGAGGCACCACGCAACAACGGGCTGGATCTGATCACGCTGAGCAACTCCACGGCGCTGTATGGGGCTCTGCGCAGTGGTGAGGTGGATCTGCTGCTCTCCGCCTCCATCGACGAAGACCAACGCCATACCCTGCATCAACAGGCCATCGCAGGAGACCTGCACGAGTCTGTTGGCCCGGCGATGGAGATCGGCTACATCACCTTGCTGAGCAATCAGGATCCATTCCGGGACCCCAACCTGAGACGTGCCCTGGCCGTCAGTCTCAACCGAACTGAGATCAGTGAGCGGGTGAGCTACGGCCTCCGCCGTCCGCTTCGGGCGCTCGTGCCCCCCAGTCTTCCCGGCGGAGCCCTGGCCTCATGGCCGAAACACAACCCCAACCAGGCCCGCGAACTGCTCCGGGCTGCTGGCTACTGCAACGGCCGCCCCCTGCGCTTTCCGCTCACCTTCCGCTCCAATGTGCCCGCCGACAAACTGCTAGCCCTCACCTGGCAGGCCCAGGTGCAACGTGACCTCCCCGACTGCCTGGCGTTGGAGCTTGATGGCGTTGAGTCCACAACCATCTACCGCCAACTGGGGGAGGGTGCTTTCAAAGCGGTGATGCTGGATTGGCGTGGCAGCTACCCCGACCCTGAGGCGTATCTGACGCCGCTATTGAGCTGCACATCGGTGAAGGGCGACCATTGTGTCGATGGTGAAGCGGCGATCAGCGGCAGCTTCTGGAGTGCACCGGGTCTGCAGACCACTCTTCTAGAAACCGACACGCTTGTTGGTGACGCACGTCGGAACGCCCTGGATCGCGTGGAACATCTCTCAGCCAACGGTGCCGCCTACATCCCCGTCTGGCTGGATTCACCTCGAGCCTGGGCCCAACTGAACCTCAGCCCTCCAAAATTTGATGGCAGTGGTCAGTTGATGCTCGCTGAACTGGAGCGCCGATTCGAAGGAACGACAAACAACTAATGGGACGTGCCCGAGACCTAGCCCGCTACAGCGCCACCCGCCTCGCTCTGGCGCCTCTGATGTTGTGGCTTATCGCCAGCCTGGTGTTCCTGCTGCTGCGCGTCGCCCCTGGGGATCCGGTGGATGCGGTCCTCGGCAGCCGGGCACCAGCTGCCGCCAAAGCTGCCATGCGGGCTCGGCTGGGACTGGATCAGTCGTTGCTGGATCAGTACCTCACCTATCTCAACGGTTTACTCCATGGAGACCTGGGACAGGCCCTGATCAACCAGGAGCCAGTGCGGACGATCATCGGCAAAACTTTGCCCGCCAGCCTGGAGCTGAGCGTCATCGCACTGGTGATGGCCGCTGTGGTCGGGCTGAGCGTTGGCTTCAGCGGCATCGCCAGACCGGAAGGGACCCTTGATCTTGGCGGCCGCCTTTACGGACTGGGCACCTATGCACTGCCGCCCTTTTGGGTCGCCATGCTGGTGCAATTGGTGTTCGCCGTGAGCTTGGGGTGGCTGCCGGTGGGCGGGCGATTCCCACCCAGTCTTCTTCCCCCTGATGGAAGCGGCTTTTTCCTTCTTGACAGCGCGCTGCAGAGCAACTGGGCAGCCTTCCGGGGCACCGTGCGTCACTTGATCCTGCCCGCAGGAACCCTGGCACTGCTTCTCAGCGGAACCTTCACAACAGCATTGCGTCTGAACCTGCGACGCACCCTGCGCGGCGACTACGTGGAAGCGGCGCGCAGCCGTGGCCTGAGTGAGCGTCAGGTCATCCTGCGCCACGGGCTCCCAAATGCCTTGCTACCCGTGCTCACCATCGCCGGCATCACCGTGGCTTCATTGATCGGTGGAGCCCTGCTGATTGAAGTCACCTTTTCCTGGCCTGGCATCGCCCTACGCCTGCAGGAAGCCATTAACCAAAGGGACTACCCCGTCGTTCAAGGGATCGTGGTGGTGATCGCCGCCTTGGTGGTGCTGGTGAGTGTTGCCGTTGACCTGCTGGTGGCAGCCCTCGATCCGCGCGTGCGTTACTGACCCATCAGTTCCAAAGCCCGCCGACGCTCCAAGCGATGCCACCGCGTCATTGACGTCGAATCCTTGAGGTGGAGGGAATCCTGGCGGGGAGGTCCGGCGCTGAGGGAATTGAGGAAGCCGATGACTTCAAAGGCAATCACCCGTTGCACGCTGAGGGGATTCACCCCCACCAGCTCCTCACCTAGTCGAAAGAGATCGTCACCTTGCGAGGCCGACTCCTGGCCATCCACACGAATCGGCGAGAAGTGACTGGCCCCCTCAACAACAACCACCCTGCTGGCGGGATGCTGCGACAGTCCGACCATAAGAGCCACCTGCTCATCCAAAGCAGGGGTAATTAGATCGAGCGTGCCGCCGACCAGGAGCATGGGAAGTGACAACGCCTGGCTGGAGCGGTGGGGCCAGATCAAACCACCAAAGCTGTTGAGCCCCACCACCGCCCGAGGGAGCGGAAGCATCGCATTGCCTTCGAGCACGCGCCCTGCAGCGAGTTCACACTGGAGCAATTCCGAGAGGTTGGTGAGGGGCAAGCCAGCCAACGCCCCTTCACAGCGCTGATCCATCCCGGGCACCACTGCCGCCCCACTGGCCAGCAGCCCTGTTAGGGCTCCCAGGGAGTGCCCTATCAGTACGACCTCCTCTCCGGGGATGTTCAAATCGCCCTGTCGTTGCGCATCCAGCACCGCCTCAAGATCAGCCAGCCGCTGCTGGAGCACCTCAGCGCCATTAAACGACTGACGGCCCTCGAGCAATGCCTGAACGGCAGTGGCATCACTGCCGGGATGTTCAAGTAACACCACAGGCCAGCCCGCCTTCATCAGCGAGCGAGCGAGCCAGTGGAAGTGATTGGGATCCCCGCCAAGGCCGGGCATGATTAAGACCCAGTTCCGATCGTCACGGGGCGACTGGGGGATCCAGCTTTCCAGTTGCAATGGACGCTGACGATGGCCGACGGACAGCGTTGACGGACGGGACCCGTCTGGCGAGGGCGAACGCTCACCTGGGGGGAGAGGCTGCAAACGCGCTTCTTCCAGGCCAAGCGAGTTCATCAGCCTGTGATGTCGCTTTAGTTCCAGCTTCCAGCGATTGGCGGCACCCACGAGCGCATCGAGATCCAGACGCAGCTGCCGGGTTGGCAAAGCCTCCAGCACATCCAATGTCGAAACGGTCTCCTGCTGTTCAAGCAGCAGTTCGAGCGTGGAAAGAACCAACGCACTGTTAATACGCCCTCCGTCTTCCACCCGAATCAATTCCCCCAGCGCATCCAGAAGGGGACCGGCTCCCCAGCTGCTGAGCATCTGACGCCCGAGGCTGCGCCGGGAGAGAACCGGAGCCTTCAGCAGACGAATCAGCCCTTCTTTGCTTTCGGGAGCGAGAAGACGCATCCAGGTGGACAGCTCCGATCGGGAGAACTGCGATGGATCACCCTCTGGTGACCGCACAAAGGCACCGAGTTCCTCAACGGAAACAGGTAAAACCACGCCATCGATCTTGACCTCCACGTGTTCTGTGGAGCGAACAGGCCACGATCCGCCCGTGCTGAGCAGCAGACTGCCCACCAAGCCCATCGCGATGCATCGTCCTGTTAAGCGTCCGCGCAGCAACGCCTGACCCTCTGCGGTGGTGGAACCAGTTTCCATCACCTCTGAGAAATGTCACCCGACTGAGGTTCCTGGCCTCCATCGGTGCAGGCGGAGTGATGTTTATGACACCACTGATCTTTCATGCGATCGATTTCTCTGCGCGTGAGGTTGGCAGTGGGCTGGCCGTCTCAGCCCTGATTGGCACAGTGGTGCGTCTTCTGAGCGGTGCACTGCTCGATCGAGGCATCCGTTGCTCGTGGCCAGTCCGGGGCACAACGCTGTTGGCGATTGCTGCTGATCTGATCTTGCTGCAGGCCGACAACTACAACAGCTACCTCGTTGGACAACTTCTTCTCGGTTGTGCAGCTGGGTTGTATTGGCCTGCGATCGAATTGGCCGTTCCCTTGAGTTGCGGAAGCTTGCCTTCAGGCAGGGGGTACGCCCTGGTGCGCAGCGCCGATGCTCTCGGCATCGGCATCGGAACGTTGATCGGAACCGCTGCCGCAACCCTGGGCACCCTGCGAACGGTGTACAGCGTTGAGGCGGTGTGCATGGGAGCCGTCCTAGTGCTGATCAGCCTTCATCCGCTCCAAGACGGTCCGCCGTATCGCGACCTCAGCCGTAACAGCCCAGAACCTGGAGATCAACTGCCAACCTCCCGTCTGCCCTGGTTGCTTCCCCTGTTGCCAGTGCTGGTGATCAGTGTGGTGGCCACAGGAATCCTTGCCCTTCAGCAGAGTGCACTTCCCCTGGATTTAGTGCGCGGGGGGCTCTTGAGACCGGCCCTGAGCGAAAGTCATAGCAGTGCCCTCATCGCTCTGCAGTTGACCCTGCTGGTGAGCCTGCAGTGGCCGGTGGGTCGTTGGCTGTCGGAGCGCAGCGTTGCCTTCGGCCTAGGCCTGAGCCTTGCAGGATTCAGTGTTGGCTGCGGTTTGATCGCTCTTTCGTCCCTTTTTGAAAGCGGAACAGCACTCGTGCTGGCAGCTCTGCTGCCGATGGCGTTCGCCCAGGCAGCGTTCCTTCCCACCGCCACAGAAGCGGTCATTGAAGAGACTCCACCGGAACACCGGGGTTTGGCCATGGCACTGTTTTCCCAGTGCTTCGCCATCAGCGCCATCGTGGCGCCCCTCGCTGGAGGAGCCTTATTGGATCTTCAGGGCAACGGCGTCGTGCTCTGGTTGTTGATGGGAGGAGCCTGCATTGTCGTGGTACCGACCCTTCGCAGCCTGAAACCGCGGTATCGAGCGACAGCAATCAATGCCGATGGGCACCTCCCTGGGAAAAAGCAACAGCGCATTGATGCCGTGGCAGGCAGTCCAGGCAATCTTCGGTAGCAAAGGCCACCGCCTCTGATCGTGCATTAGCGAGGCGAGAATGAAGGCAAGCGAAGGTCGCAGGCCACCCATCGGGCAATCGAAGGATTGAGATCAGCCATGACGGAAAAAAAATCAGGCGCGGGCAGTCAGCCCCGAGGGATCCAAAGGCCTCAGCTGATCGTGCATGCCGGCACACACAAAACAGCCTCGACGTACATCCAAGAACGGCTGCACCGCAATCGTGATCTCCTAAAGAGCCAAGGCGTGAGCCTGCAGGACCCAGTGGACTGCAAGCCCAAACCGAAAAAACTCGCGGCTGAGCTGTGCAAACAGAGGAGCAGACGCTGGAAGGCTTTCTTCAAGCAACAACTGAAGGGATCGCATCGCCTTCTCAGTGCGGAGCAATTCGCCGTCCCCCTCACCGATTCCGACTGCATCCGGCAACTTGAGGCGATGGCGGATGAAGCAGGCTATGAGCTTCACATTGTGATTTTCATCCGCAGCCAGCTCGACTACATCAACTCGAGATACATCTATTCACTGCGGCGGTTTTACCACCACCAAACCTTTGAGCAGTTTGTTGACGATGCCTTAAAGGGAAGGCTCCAGAACGAGAAAACCAAGCGAGGCAAAATCGAACGCCGCCAGGATGTGTTTGATTTCTGGAGCTATTTCCAGCCCTTACTCAAAGCGAGAGACAAGGGCCTAAAGGTGAGTTTTCTTCCGTTCCGCCAAGGGGACCTGGATCCTTTTGAGCAGTTCATTTTCGCGATCAACCTCTCGACAGAACTGTCATGGAAACCCTGTCCCCAGCGCCACTACAACCGCAGCCCAGGAACCAGAGGCGTTTGGCTGGCCAGGTTACTAAGCCAACTCCTCAAGGAGCGTAATATCTCCCCAAAAGTGATTGAAAATTCCTCTCAGATCATTCTCAAAGAGGAGCAACGAAAGCTTTGGCGCGATCCATCTTTCTGGGGATACTCACGCAAACTGACCAAAAAAGTGACGCGACATTTCGAGAAAAATAACGCGAAATTCGCCCAAGCAGCATGGAACTGCAGCTGGGACGAAGCCTTCTCCAAATCCAAGAAAGCCGAACATCGCAGACGATCTGTTTATACCCCAGGATCCATAGAAACTGAAATGCGCATGCATGCTTCTGCGCAACGATTGCTTGGCCGCATCATGCGACAACAATCCGCTGAAAAATCTTCACCCCCGAAACGATTGATCGATCTAATCCTTCCGAACCGCTAAACAATACTGAAGATATTTTTACCATCAGGAAGCTATACTTATCCATCAAAAAATTGCCAGCACATTAAAACCGCAAAACATATTGCCATTAAAACCTAGAAGTTAATCCAATTCCACGCACATATTTTCTATTCTGATATTCATAAACTCGAACCAGATCTTGATTAGACGTTGAACAAAAATTCCATTACATCACCTTCGTCCACCACATACTCCTTTCCTTCACTGCGCAGCCAACCCTTATTGCGTGCTTCTGCCAGTGATCCAGCTTCCAAGAGCTTCTCCCAACCGATCGTCTGAGCTCGGATGAAGCCTCGCTCAAAGTCGGTGTGGATGACCCCAGCGGTTTGCGGTGCGGTCATCCCAGCCTTGAACGTCCAGGCCCGGGTTTCCTTTTCACCGGTGGTGAAGTAGGTGCGCAGACCCAGCAAGCGATAGGTGGCGCGGATCAGACTTTGCAGACCCCCTTCAGTCACCCCCAAACCTTCGAGGTAGTCGGCGCGCTCGTCGTCACCCAGTTCGACCAGCTCAGCTTCCACCTGGGCTGAAATCCGCACCGTTTCGGCCCCTTCTTTGGCCGCTAGCTCATTCACCTCGGTGCAGAAGGCATTGCCATCGGCAAGATCCTCCTCGCTCACATTGGTGGCGTAGATAATTGGCTTGGCCGTTAACAGCCCCAAGGGCTTGATCAAGGCAGCCTCCTCATCTGCCAGCTCGACACTGCGGGCCGCGCCACCGTTCTCAAGCACAGCCTGAATCCGCTCCAACGCAGCATCCTCCAGCTGTGCTTCCTTGCTGGTACGCATCTGCTTCTTCAGACGCTCCCGTCGCTTTTCGATCTGGGCCAGGTCAGACAGACCCAGCTCCAGGTTGATCACCTCCGCATCTCGGGACGGACCCACAGACCCCGAGACGTGAATGACGTCATCGTCCTCGAAACAACGGATCACGTGAACGATCGCGTCCACCTCACGAATGTTGGCCAAAAACTTGTTGCCCAGACCTTCGCCCTGGCTGGCACCTTTCACCAATCCAGCGATATCCACGAACTCCATTCGGGTCGGGATGGTGTTCTGACTCTTGCTGAGTTCGGTTAGCCGATCCAGCCGCTCATCAGGGACTGCCACGCTGCCCACATTGGGTTCGATCGTGCAGAACGGAAAATTGGCAGCCTGCGCCTGGGCATTGGCCACCAATGCGTTGAACAAGGTGGACTTGCCCACATTGGGCAATCCGACAATTCCGGCTTTGAGCATCGGCGGAATCTACCGGCCAACGGCGAGACTGTTGTGAAGTTTTGTGGGCCCATGCTGCAGTCCTTGCGCTCCCCTGCGTCCCAATCTCCTGAGGCCGAGCTTGCATCAATGGCGAAAGGAAGATCCAAGCGGCCCAAAGCAGTGATGGTTGGGCTGCTGGTGCTGGCCCTCTGCGGTGGAGGAGTCCTGCTGCTGCGGTTCGGTCCCTGGAGCAACCGTCAGAGGGACTTAACGCCGTTCACCACCACCGCTGAGCGGGGAATTCTCTCCGGGGTCATTACTGCCAGTGGCGAACTGCAGGCCCAGCAGAGGGTGAACGTGAGTCCGCGCAAGCAGGGGGTGCTCGGTGAACTGCTGGTGGATGAAGGAGATCTTGTGGAGGAAGGCCAGGTGCTGGCGGTGATGGATCAAGCGGATCTCGAGGATCGGTTGCAAGAGAGGCAGGCGCTGCTGCGCCAGGCAGAGGCCAACTTCCTGACCAAAAAAGAGGATTTCGACCGTCGCAGCCAGCTGTATGCCAGTGGCGTGATCAGCGCTGACGACTTCAGCGACGTGCGCTTCGAGATGCTGGCCCGACAGGCGGGCCTGACTGCAGCTCGAGAACGTTTAGAGCAATTGGAACAGGAGAGCCGTGAGCAGAGAATCCGCGCGCCCTTCGCCGGCACCATCACCGCGCGCTACACCGAACCTGGATCGTTTGTCACCCCCACCACCGCCGCCTCGGCAACCGCAGGTGCCACGAGCGCTTCGATTGTTGAGCTGTCGCAGGGATTGGAAGTCAGCGCCCGCGTTCCGGAAAGCGATATCGGACGCATCGTGACTGGCCAGAACGCCGAGATCCGCGTTGACGCCTTCCCCGATGAACGCTTCTCCGCACGGGTGAGTGAAATTGCCCCCCGCGCTGAAAAAGAAGACAACGTCACCTCCTTCGAAGTGAAGCTGAACTTCGTCAATCCGCCCAAAAAACTGCTGATCGGCATGACCGCCGACATCAATTTTCAAACCGGGCGTAGTGCACCGAAACTCCTGGTGCCCACCGTGGCAATCGTGACGGAGGAGGGCAAACCGGGCGTGTTGCTGGTGGATGACAACCAGAAACCACGTTTCCAGCCGGTGGAACTGGGCAACAGCAGCGGCGACCAGACTGCGATCCTGGACGGTCTCGAGTCAGGAACTCGCGTGTTCATCGATCTGCCTCCCTGGGCTGATCGCCGCGATTAATCCACCCACTTTTCAACATCGTCATGCCTGAGGCCACCGCCAAGCCCCTCCTGTTGCTTGTGGATGGCCATTCCCTGGCATTCCGCAGCTTTTACGCCTTCAGCAAGGGAGGTGAAGGTGGCCTCGCGACCAAAGATGGCCGACCCACCAGCGTGACCTATGGCTTTCTTAAAGCCCTTTTAGACAACAGCAAATCTCTGAAGCCCGAAGGTGTCGCGATCGCCTTCGACACAGCCGAGCCCACCTTTCGCCACAAGGCGGACGCCAATTACAAGGCCCATCGGGATGTGGCCCCTGAGGTGTTCTTTCAGGACCTTGAGCAGCTCCAGAAGATCCTCGAGACACATCTGCAGCTCCCCCTCTGCATCGCACCGGGCTTCGAGGCTGACGATGTTCTGGGAACCCTGGCAAACCGAGCAGCCGACACGGGCTGGGGCGTTCGGATTCTGTCTGGCGACCGAGACTTGTTTCAGCTGGTGGATGACAGCCGCGACATCGCGGTGCTGTACATGGGCGGAGGCCCCTACGCCAAAAGCAGTGGCCCGACACTGATTAGGGAAGAGGGAGTGCTCGGCAAGCTCGGCGTGATGCCCGACAAGGTGGTGGATCTCAAGGCCCTGACCGGTGACAGCTCCGACAACATCCCCGGCGTGCGCGGTGTCGGCCCCAAAACAGCCATCAACCTGCTCAAGGAGAACAGCGATCTCGACGCGGTTTACGCCACCCTCGAGCAGGTGGAAGCGGAAGGGCCGAAAGCCAGTCGGGGAGCCATCAAGGGAGCACTCAAGGGAAAACTGCGCTCAGATCGTGACAACGCCTATCTCTCGCGCAAGCTGGCCGAGATTCTTGTGGATGTTCCCCTCCCCAAGGAACCCAGCCTGCCGTTGTCTTCGGTGGATGCCGACGGCCTGAGGAGTTGCCTGGAAGACCTCGAACTCAACAGCCTGTTGCGCCAGGTGGGGGGCTTTGTGGCGGCCTTTTCAGAAGGGGGCTTTAGGGCCAATGCGGACGCAGCCCCAGCCAAGGCAACCCACTCAGTGACTACGGCAACCTCCTCAAACGATGCCGCGGCAGAGCAAGCGACAGATGAGGAGGTGGGGCTGCCCGCCCTGACACCCCAGTTAATCCAGACCGAAACAGCCCTGGATGCACTGGTGCAGAGGCTGATGGCCTGCACCGACAGAGCACAGCCTGTCGCCCTCGACACGGAGACCACCGACCTCAACCCCTTTCGGGCCGAGCTGGTGGGCATCGGCATTTGCTGGGGAGAGGCACTGGACGCTCTGGCCTATATCCCGCTGGGGCACAAAGGCACCGAAGACAGCAGCCCTGAACAGCTGGCGTTGCAAACCGTGCTCACCGCCCTCGCTCCTTGGCTGGCCAGCAACACCCACCCCAAAACCCTTCAGAACGCCAAATACGACCGTTTAATCCTGCTGCGGCATGGCGTTGCCCTGGAGGGCGTTGTGATCGACACGCTGCTGGCGGATTACTTACGGGATGCAGCAGCCAAACATGGTCTGGAACTGATGGCGGAGCGGGAATTTGGCTTCCAGCCCACCTCCTTCACGGATCTGGTGGGCAAAAAACAAACCTTCGCCGATGTCCCGCTGGAGCCCGCCAGCCTGTACTGCGGCATGGACGTGCACATCACCCGCCGTCTGGCACTCCTGCTGCACAGTCAGCTGGAGGCGATGGGGCCCCAGCTACTGCCGCTGCTCCAGCAGGTGGAACAGCCGCTGGAACCGGTGCTGGCTCTCATGGAATCGACCGGAATCCGTGTCGATGTGCCCTATCTCAAAGGCCTCTCGGAAGAAATGGGAACCACCCTTCAGCGGCTGGAATCAGAAGCCAAAGAGGCCGCCGGTGTGGATTTCAACCTGGCCTCGCCCAAGCAGCTTGGGGAATTGTTGTTCGACACCCTGGGGCTGGATCGCAAGAAATCGCGCCGCACCAAAACGGGCTTCAGCACCGATGCCACAGTCTTGGAGAAACTCAGCAACGATCACCCGGTGGTGCCCCTGGTGCTGGAGCACCGGGTGCTCAGCAAGCTCAAGAGCACCTACATCGACGCCTTGCCACAGCTGGTGGAAGCCGAAACCGGGCGGGTCCACACCGATTTCAACCAAGCCGTGACGGCAACGGGACGGCTGAGCAGCAGCAACCCCAACCTTCAGAACATCCCCGTGCGCACCGAGTACAGCCGGCGCATCCGCAAGGCCTTCCTGCCGCAGGAGGGCTGGACCCTGCTCAGCGCCGACTACTCCCAGATCGAGCTGCGGATCCTCACCCACCTCTCGGGCGAAGAGGTGCTGCAGGAGGCTTACCGCAGCGGTGATGACGTGCACGCGCTGACCGCCCGGCTGCTGTTGGACAAAGACGAGGTCAGCCCGGATGAACGCCGCCTCGGCAAGACCATCAACTTCGGCGTGATCTACGGCATGGGAGCACAGCGGTTCGCGCGGGAAACCGGCGTCAACCAGAGCGAAGCCAAGGAGTTCCTTGCGAAATACAAGCAGCGCTACCCCAAGGTGTTCGCCTTCTTGGAGCTGCAGGAACGGCTCGCCCTCAGCCGCGGTTACGTGGAGACGATCCTTGGGCGCCGGCGCCCGTTCCACTTCGACCGCAACGGCCTGGGCCGGCTGCTGGGCAAGGACCCTCTGGAGATCGACCTGGATGTGGCCCGCCGCGGCGGCATGGAGGCCCAGCAACTCAGGGCCGCCGCCAATGCCCCGATTCAGGGGTCGAGTGCCGACATCATCAAAGTGGCGATGGTGCAGCTGCAAGCAGCCCTACAGAACCAGGGGCTGCCTGCCCAATTGCTGCTGCAGGTGCACGACGAACTGGTGCTGGAAGTAGCACCGGATGCCCTGGAGACCACGCGGGAGCTGGTGGTTAAGACCATGGAACAGGCCGTCGAGCTGACTGTGCCCTTGGTGGTGGAGACCGGCGTCGGCGCGAACTGGATGGAAGCGAAATAAACGCAACCGAACAGGCCGTAGCCTCAGCCGCAGCTTCTGAACGGCTGTGTCCTTGCGGCTCACCAACACCCTCACCCGCCGCACCGAGCCGTTCACACCGCTGACACCGGGCAAAGCGAGCATCTACTGCTGCGGCGTGACGGTCTATGACCTCTGCCACCTGGGCCATGCCCGCAGCTACATCAACTGGGATGTGCTGCGGCGGTATCTGATCTGGCGGGGCATCGAGGTGACCTTCGTTCAGAACTTCACCGACATCGACGACAAGATCCTCAAACGCGCCGATGAGGAGAACTCCACGATGACGGCCGTCAGCGAGCGGAACATCGAGTCCTTCCATCAGGACATGGATGCTCTTGGAATCCTGCGGCCCGACCGCATGCCCCGCGCCACTCAGTGCCTGGATGGGATCCGCAATCTCATCGGCGAACTGGAAGCCAAAGGTGCGGCCTACAGCGCTGAAGGGGATGTGTACTTCGCAGTCATGAAGCATGCCGGTTACGGCAAGCTCAGCGGCCGCGATTTGGGCGAACAACAGGACAATGCAGCTGGTCGCGTAGCCGATGCCGAAGAGGCCCGCAAGAAACACCCCTTCGATTTCGCGCTATGGAAAGGGGCCAAACCCGGAGAACCCAGCTTCCCCTCCCCCTGGGGTGAGGGACGCCCTGGCTGGCACATCGAATGCTCAGCCATGGTGCGGGCGGAGCTCGGAGACACAATCGACATCCACCTCGGTGGCGCCGACCTGGTGTTCCCGCACCACGAGAACGAGATAGCCCAATCCGAAGCAGCTACAGGCCAAGACCTGGCCCGGATCTGGATGCACAACGGCATGGTCAATGTCGGCGGGCAGAAGATGAGCAAATCGCTCGGCAACTTCACCACCATCCGCGCGCTGCTGGAGAGCGGGGTCTCGGCGATGACCCTGCGCCTGTTTGTGCTGCAGGCCCACTACCGCAAACCCCTGGATTTCACCGCGGATGCCCTCGACGCCGCGGCCACCGGCTGGAAGGGGCTCAACGCGGCCCTGGGCCTTGGGGATCGCCATGGCGAAAGCCTCGGCTGGAGCTCCGCCGCACCCTTGCAGGAGGGAGCCGTGAGTGCCGATGAAGGCCCAACCAACACCGCTCTGGTTGAGCTCGCTCAACGCTTCATCAGCGCCATGGACGATGACCTCAACAGCTCGGGAGGGTTAGCTGTTCTGTTCGATCTGGCCAAGCCCCTGCGGGCCCTCGCCAACCGGCTGGAACGGGGTGAGGACGCTGCACTGCCTGAGCCGGAGTTAAACGACCTGGAGGGTCGCTGGCGGCTGCTGCGCCACCTGGCAGCGGTGCTGGGACTGCGCTCAGAAGCGGAGGCGGCCTCCAGCCTCGACGACGGCGCGATTGATGCGGCCATCTCAGCCCGCAAAGCCGCCAAAGCCGCGAAGAATTACGCGGATGCCGACCGAATCCGAGATGAGCTCGCCGCCCAAGGTGTGGAGCTGATCGACAAACCCGGCGGTGTGACGGAGTGGATCCGCTCCTGATCCCGGCAGACTGAAGGTCAACACCCTCGCTCCCCATGCTCTGGCTGAAAAAGCTGAATTTCATGGAAACCGCCAAGCTGGAAATGGAGCTGATGAAAGCTCTGGATGCCGGCGAAGACCTCGACGCCAAGCTCGCAACGCAGAGGCAGTTAGCTGAATGCAGTGGCGATGCGGAGCAAGCCTGGAAAGCGGAGGTCTGGAACAAGATGCTGCTCAGAATCCGCAAAATGGAATCCATGTTGAATCCTCCTGGTGAGCCATGAGTGCGGCACCAGCGGAGACACTGCTGAAAGCCATTCAGCTCTCCGTTTCACCGGTGTTTCTCCTGGCTGGCATCGGAGCGATGATGAATGTGCTGTCGGGACGGTTGAGCCGCAGTGTGGATCGCGCCAGAGAGCTGAAACGTCGCTGCCAGGAGCTGGACTGCGACGAGCAGGCTGAATTCAGGTTGATTCGTCAGCGCATCCGGTTGGTGGTTCGTGCCATTGGCCTACTCACGCTGTCGACCCTATTAATTTCAACGGTTGTTGCCGTGATCTTTCTCACGGTGGCCCTGCAGATCAACCTTTCGATGGTTGTGGCACCGCTGTTCGTGGCCGCCATGCTGACGCTTACCTCAGCAGCGCTCTGCTTCTTACGCGAAATCACGCTCGCCTCAAAGCAGTTGGAGGCCACCTTCGGGCCCACGGCATTCTTCAACTAGACATCAGATCGATCACGCTGATCACCAGACCGACGGCAATCACAGGCGGCGAAATCCATCGCAGCATGACCAGCAGAAAGCGCTTCAACCAAAGAGGGCTGCCTGAATGGGTGAGCTCCTCCTGAAAGCGCTCCGGAAGCACCCAGCCCAGCAACAACGCCAGCAGCAACCCACCAAGAATCAGCAATAAACCGCCAAACACGGAGTCCATCCAGCCCAGAACCTCCATCGAGGTGGCCGCCGGAAGCCCGGCCACAAAGATCAAGGCCGTGGACACCCAGACGGCCCGAGCTCGACTCCAACCCAGTCGATCGATCAGACATGCCACCGGCACCTCCAGTAGCGACACAGCTGAGGTGATCGCAGCAATGAGGGCCAAGGCGAAAAAGAGCACAGCCACCACCTGGCCTGTGGAGCCAAGCGACCCCAGGCCAGTGGGCAAAGCGATAAAGATCGTGCCCAGGGTCGAGCCGCTGATCACATCCTGAAGGCCAAAACTCATCACCACGGGGAAGGTGACCATTCCGGCCAGCAATCCCACAGCGGTGTCCATCCCAACCACCGCCACGGCTTCCCGCGGCAGGTGGGCACGCCTGCTCAGATAGGCCGAGTAGGCAAGGATGCAACCGATTCCCGTCCCAATCGAGAAGAAGGCCTGCGTGAAGGCATTACGAATCGTGGTGGGGTCACGCAACTGGCTGTTATCCCAGCGCAGCAGGAAGGTCCGGTAGCCCTCCGAGGCGCCCTCAAGGCCAGCGGCCCAAACCGCAAGGCCGATCAGCAGAACGAACAGCAGTGGCAGGCCCCAGCGGGACAAACGCTCGATTCCTCCGCGCACGCCGGCAGCAACCACGCCGGCAGTCGCCACAAGACTCAGAAGCTGGCCGATCAAGGCGGAACGTCCGCCACTGAGACCCGCGAAAAATGCTTCAGCTGAGGGGATATCCGCAGGAAGCCCCTGCGTCAGGGTCTGTACAAGAGTCGCCCCGGTCCAGCCCATCAACACGGCATAGAAGGCCAGAATTCCACAGGCAGCCAGCACGAACAGCCAGCCCATGGGCTGCCAGCGACGACCAGCCGCCGTCACCGGCGCCAGAAGAGGGCTCTGGCCGGTGCTGCGACCCAGCACCATTTCGGCCACCAGCACCGGCAGGCAGACCAAGAGCACAATCACCACATACAGGAACAGGAAGGCCCCGCCACCCCCCTGAGATGCGCGGTAAGCAAAGCCCCAGAGGTTGCCCAGCCCAACGGCACTACCCGCAGCCGCCAAGACAAAGCCCAGTCCCGATCGCCACTGTTCCTTCGCCATGCGCTCTCAACAAGCTGTCCGCCAGCTTGCCAGCGATTAACAGTCCTGGTGGGAGACTTGTCGCAACTGCCGGATCAGCATGAAAGCCATCAGCGTGCTGGGATCCACGGGCTCCATCGGCACCCAGACCCTTCAGATCGCGGAGGAATTCCCCGATCAGTTCCGGGTTGTGGCACTAACGGCCGGTCGCAACCTGAATCTTCTGGTTCAACAAATCCAGAGGCATCGCCCTGAAGTGGTGGCCCTGGCCGATGCCGATCTGCTGCCGGATCTGCAGGAGCGTCTTAAGGATTCGGGCGTTGCAGCCAGCCATACGCCGAAGCTGGTTGGGGGCGCTGACGGCCTCAATGTCGCTGCCGCATGGGACAGCGCTGACCTCGTGGTGACGGGCATTGTTGGTTGCGCCGGATTGTTACCGACCCTGGCGGCGGTCCGAGCAGGCAAAGACCTGGCCCTGGCCAACAAGGAGACGCTGATTGCTGCCGGACCCGTGGTGTTGCCGGAGTTGAAGAAGAGCGGCAGCAGGCTGCTGCCGGCTGATTCAGAACACTCGGCCATTTTCCAGTGCCTGCAGGGAACCCCCTGGGCTGAAAACGCGCGGCTGTCTACAGGAGTGCCCACACCGGGACTGCGTCGAATTCAGCTAACGGCATCCGGCGGCGCCTTCCGCGACTGGAAGGCCGCTGACCTGGAAAAGGCAACCGTGGCCGATGCCACCAGTCATCCCAACTGGAGCATGGGCCGCAAGATCACGGTGGATTCAGCCTCCTTGATGAACAAAGGCCTGGAGGTGATCGAAGCCCACTATTTGTTCGGCCTGGATTACGACCACATTGAGATCGTGATCCATCCCCAGAGCATCATCCATTCCATGATCGAGCTGGCGGATTCGTCAGTCTTGGCCCAGCTGGGTTGGCCCGACATGAAGCTGCCGATCCTCTATTGCCTGAGCTGGCCGTCTCGCCTGGAGACGCCATGGCGCCGGCTGGATCTCACCGAAATCGGCCAGCTCACCTTCCGCGCACCTGACCCCGCCAAGTACCCCTGCATGGAACTGGCCTATGCCGCCGGTCGCGCTGGTGGCACGATGCCTGCGGTGATGAATGCCGCCAACGAAGAAGCCGTGGCGCAGTTCCTTGAGGAGAGAATTCACTTCTTGGATATCCCAACGGTGATCGAGGCAGCCTGTGAGCGGCATAAAGCCGACTTGATGGCCCAGCCGCAACTGGACGATGTGCTGCGGGTCGATCAGTGGGCCCGAACCGCGGTGCGTGAACAGGTGGATCGGGGTGTGACCCGTTTGCCCGTGGGAGCTCTCGCCGCTTAAGCATGCAACGGGTCAGTCACCACCTTCTGCTCTGCGCTACCGCCAACAAAGCCAAATGCTGCGATCCTGCCCTGGGTTCACAAACCTGGAATGAACTGAAAAGCGTTGTTCGTGAGCTGGACTTAGAAAACACGCAACGCCCTGAAGGGATTGTCCTAAGGAGCAAAGTTGATTGCCTCAGGGTGTGTGAGCGTGGACCCATTCTTGTTGTTTGGCCAGACGGAATTTGGTACGCAGAAGTGTCGCCAAGCAGGATAAAAAAAATTATTCAGAAACACATTGTTGACCAACAACCCGTCGAAGAATGGATCCTAAAAAAAACACCATTAGGACCTACACACATTTCCTCCGCAGAGGAAATAACAACTTAGAGCATATATTTCTATACACCAACAAGCGTCACCATAACTCCTACAAAAAACAAAAAAGCGCAAGAAGAATTGATCAAATACTCCAGTTTTTGCCTGGCGAATGAATGAGGGGACCTCCAGAGCAGTAACCAGCATCTATCACTCAACAGCACCCACAGCTGGCGAGACGAACAACTATGATGAAAACCTTAAGCGTTGATCACTTCTCGCTTGTCCTGAGGCTCTCGATTGGCATTTGCAGCAACGATCAGACCAACAAAAACGACCTCTGAACGCACTCATAAATCAGCCGCCTATCCGACAAAAGCGGAGTTGCTGAAAACCTTGCCACCAGAGCTCTCCAAGTTGAGCCCGATAAAGGCGTGGATGAGTTTGGTGATGTCAGTCGGACTTTCGTCCTTGGCAGTTGGCGTTGGAACGCTCATCCCACTTTCTGCCGCAGCCACACCTTTGTGGCTGCTCTATGGAGCTGTTACCGGCACCATTGCGATGGGCTGCTGGGTCATTGCCCATGAGTGCGGCCATCACGCCTTTCACCCCAATCGTCGGATCGAAGGGATCGTGGGGTTTGCTCTCCATAGCATTCTCCTTGTGCCTTACTACAGCTGGGCCCATAGCCATGCCGTACATCACGCCCACTGCAATCACCTTGAGAAAGGAGAAACCCACGTACCACCAAGGGCAACGTCACCATTAGGAAAAACCACAGAACAGCTGAAGCAAAACTGCATCCCGTCGTCTTCGGGATTATCTCTCTCTTCAACCATCTCGTCATCGGCTGGCAGCTCTATCTATTTTTTGGAGCAACTGGCGGGGAAGACTACGACTCTCCTACATCTCATTTTTGGAATGGCAAGCGAATCACCAACGGAAAGCGCCGCTTGTTTCCTGAAACATTCAAAAAATGGATGGTCCGTTCCAATCTTGGCTTGCTGGCCATGGTTTCTTTCTTGATTGCAGCGTCGATACAATATTCCCCACTTCGAGTGCTCTGTCTGTATGGATTGCCATACATGGTAATCAACATGTGGCTGACAACATACACCTGGCTGCAACACACGAATAGCGATATTCCTCATTTTTCAAATGAAACATGGTCTTGGCCGAAGGGAGCTCTTCAGACGGTTGACCGCCCTTACGGACCCATCCTGAATCTTCTGCACCACGGGATCGGATCCACTCACGTTTGTCATCACGTCAATTCATCGATTCCCCACTACAACGCTTGGCACGGAACAAATCTGTTGAGGCAAAGATTTCCCGAGCTAGTGCGATACGACCCCACCCCAATCCATAAAGCTCTTTGGAGGATTGCGACAAGATGCGGCGGAGCTGTCTATCAAAACCCCTCTGACAAAGCGTTTTACTTCTAGGTGGGTTTACCTGAATTTATAAATACTCTCGCAAACCCACAGAAACCCAGCAAATCTAGATCCAATTCATTCAATTCGAGGCTGGGTTCTGAAGCGGAAGCAAGAAAACATATATTTTTAATTTCCACCCTTATCCTTATACATCAAAGCACTCAAAAGCAACTAGGTTTTGCAGATATAACCGATATGTCGCTCAGGATTAATAGCATCTAAGCCGACATCTCCTTAGCGATTTCGACGCAGGACCAAGCCACAAAACAGATGGTCAAATACCTCGAGCAACCATGCCAAGCCAGGCTGCCGCCAACTGATCACCCCAGCAGCCGCCATGCCCGTGAAATCCGTTGTGCCCCCCCTTTCGGGTGAACAATGTGCGAATACCAGCCTCGGGATGCAAACCCTCAGCCAGATCCATGGCAGCTGAAGCGGGAACCCAGGGGTCGTCGAGTGCCTGCAGCAGCAGCGTGGGGGGCATCACATCACCATGCGACAACAGATGCTGAAGGGGTGAGGCCTCGCGGTAGTACGCCTCCACATCCGAGAATCCCCAACGTGGAGCTGTCACGGCGCTGTCGAAGGCACGGATGGAACGTGGTGGCGACGTCAGCAGCGTGGACTCCTCCTGGCTGCTCACCCCAAAGGGATCTGCCAGGGTCTGCCGCACCAACCGCTTGAGCAGCCAGCGTTGATAGATCCGATTGCGCGGCCGTTCGATCGAGGCACTGCAGGCCGCCAGATCAAGCGGACTGCTTGCACAAAAAAGGCCATCGAGCACACCGGGCGATGCCAGACAGGCATTGAGAAGCATCGTGCCGCCCAAGGAGATGCCTGCCCCCAGCAGCGGGCGTCCCGCCGCCAACGCTCGTGCCCGCGCAATTACCGGCAGCAGGTCACTGTTGCAGCGCGCTGCATAGGTACCACCCGCCAGATGCCGGCCGGGATCAGCACCGCGCAGATTCAACCGCAGCACTGCAAAACCTGCAGCCTGCAAAGCCACACCCATCCGCCTTAGGCCTTCACGAGAGCTGGATCCCCCCAGCCCGTGCAGAAGCAACACCAGCCCTCTGGCTTCCCCTTCAGGCTGATCAAGCAGCGCCAACAAGGCCCCAGCAGCGGCAGCCCCACTGGGCAAGGCAGGCACAGGAATTGGAATCGGAACCCCTTGATCGTGGGGAAGATCAACCTCGCGCAGGGTGTCTCGCAGGGTTTGCAGATCGCCACCAATCCACGGCCAGCGCTGTTGAAACGAAGCAACCCCCAGCCGCTCACGCAGCTGGGGGTTATCCACGCCGCGGCCCATCACTTCTTGCCCAGACCCAGATCTTTGAGTTCCACCAAGAGGTCGCCAAGAACCTTTTTCGCATCCCCAAACAACATCGAGGTGTTAGCGAGCTCGAACAGATCGTTCTTGATGCCGGAGTAGCCGGCACTCATGCCCCGTTTCACCACGAAAACCGTGCGTGCATCCTGCACATCCAGCACGGGCATGCCATATAGCGGCGAATTGGGATCACTCTTGGCCTGGGGGTTGACCACGTCATTCGCGCCCAGCACCAGCACCACATCAGTAGCAGGGAACTCGGGATTGATCTGATCCATCTCCTGGAGCTGCTCGTAAGGCACATCCGCCTCAGCCAGGAGCACATTCATGTGGCCGGGCATGCGACCAGCCACAGGGTGGATGGCATAGGCCACATCAATGCCGGCGCTTTCCAGCACACGGGTCACTTCCCGCAGCGTGTGCTGCGCCTGGGCCACAGCCAAGCCATAACCAGGAACTATCACCACCCGTTCAGCAGCCTCCAGGGTGAGGGCGCATTCCTCGACGCTGCAGCTGGTGATGTTGGTGTATTCGCCACCACCACCTGTGGCAGTGGTCGCACCAAGAGCTCCACCAAAGAGAACAGACACCAGAGAACGGTTCATGCCGTTACACATGACCTGGGTGAGGATCAGGCCGGCGGCGCCGACCATGGCCCCCGCCACGATCAGCAACTGGCTTCCCACCACGAAACCGGCGGCGGCCGCAGCCACACCCGAATAGCTGTTCAGCAGCGAAATCACCACGGGCATATCAGCCCCGCCGATTGGCAGCGTCACTCCGATGCCCAGCAGGCCGGAGGCCGCCATCAGAAGCCAGAGGCCCGTGCCTGAATCAGCGTTACGCAGCATCTCAATGGCACCCACGAGGGATGCCACCGCCAGCGCGATGTTGACGACATGCCGGCCCTTGCTTTGCATCCAAGCAGGCGTGGAAAGCCAGCCCTGCAACTTGGCCATGGCCACGATGGAGCCTGTGAAGGTGATCGCACCCACGAAGACAGACACAACGATGGACACCACGGCCACAGGGCCAGCCGCATCAAGGGCCACCGGATAAAGCGCAGCAGCCAATGCCACCAGCAACGAGGACATGCCTCCGCAGCCGTTGAAGAGGGCGACCGTCTCTGGCATCGAGGTCATCGGCACCCGCTGGGCGGTGATGGCTCCGAGCACACCACCCACCAGCGTGCCGGCAATGATCCAGACCCAGGCCACGCTGCTGATGCCGGTGGTGCCGAGATAGTTGATCAGCAGACCAAGCACCGCTAGGCCCATGGCCACAGCCGCCAGCTGATTGGCACCCCGGGCTGAACGCACCTTGGAGAGCCCCTTGATGCCGAGGGCCAGCAAAAGAACCGCAACCAGCTCAATCGCGTATTTCAGAAGGTCAGACATCAGCGGTTCTCCTTGCGAGCAGGCTTGCGGCTGAACATGGCCAGCATGCGGTCGGTCACGAGGAAGCCCCCGATCACGTTGAACAGGGCAAAGCCCAGCGAGACGGAGCCGAGCAGCAACACCACGGTGTTATCGCCCGCCTTGATGATCGCGGTGAGCGCTGCCAGGACGGTGATGCCCGAGATGGCATTGGCACCACTCATCAACGGAGTGTGAAGGGTGGGGGGGACCTTGCCGATCAGCTCCAGCCCAAGCAGGCTGCCAAGCAGGAGAACCCAAAGGAATTCAACAAACATCAGTTGGCACCTGGGGTAAGGACGTCGCCACGACGGATGGTGCCGTCCTGGGCGATCAAACAGCCGGCGATCAGTTCATCCTCGGGATCGAGGTTGAGGACACCGTCCTTCATGGTGGGCTCCAAAAGAGCCACGAGATTGCGGGCGTAGAGCGCACTGGCGTGATTGGGAACGCTGCAGGGCAGATCATTGCCGCCGATGAGCTTCACACCCTTACGGTCCACGGTCTGACCAGGCACGGTGTCGGCGCAGTTACCGCCCTGGGCCACCGCCAGGTCAACCACCACAGCGCCTGGACGCATCCGATCGAGCATGTCTTCACTGATCAGGCGCGGAGCACGGCGACCGGGCACCTGGGCGGTACAGATGGCCACATCGGCCTCAGCCAGTTGATCAGACAGCTGCTGTCGCTGAGCAGCCAGGAATGCATCGGAGGCCTGTTTGGCATAACCGCCGGATTCAGCCGGCTTGTCTTCCAACTCAGGTGGCTCAATGAAACGGGCGCCGAGCGATTCAACCTGCTCTTTGACCGCCGGCCTGATGTCACTGACATAGACGACTGCACCGAGGCGGCGGGCTGTGGCGACCGCTTGAAGGCCCGCCACACCAGCTCCAAGAATCACAACCTTTGCAGGTTGAACGGTGCCCGCTGCCGTCATCAGCATCGGGAAGTAACGATCCAGAGCAGCGGAAGCCAGCAACACCGACTTGTAGCCAGCGATGTTGGCCTGGGAGGACAAAGCATCCGCAGACTGAGCCCGGCTGATCCGCGGCAGCAGTTCGAGCGCCATTGCAGAGAGACCGCCGCGCTGAAGGCCTGCCGTTAGGTCTTCGTTGGCGTAGGGGGAGAGCAGACCAACCACCAACGCTCCCTGGCGAAGGCGGGCTAGGCCGGCTGCGCTCGGCGATTGAACACAGAGCAGAACATCCGCCTGACTCCAGGCCGATGCATCTCCTGCATGGATCAAATCCGCACCCTGCTCGGCATAAGCCTCATCGAGGTAGCCGGAGGCTGTACCGGCTCCGCGTTCGACTGCCACATTGCAGCCCAACGAAATGAATTTTTTGACCGTGTCGGGCGTTGCCGCAACCCGGGTTTCTTCCGGTGTCGACTCCACCGGTATCAGAAGTCTGGGCAAGGGGAACACAACCACCGACCCAAGTGAGGTTACGGGGTCACCCTCTCGCCATCAGGAAGCTTCCTGAAGAAAGCCCCCCTCTTCTGTTGCTCTTGCTACGTGAAGTGCATCCTCTGTGCTCCTCATGGGTCTCAGCGCAATCGAGTGTCCCGACGGCCTCTGTCACAGCCACCACGGCGGCCACGCCGTTGAACGGGAAACCATGCAGTCCACCCTCCAGTTGCACGGCAAGGACTGGTGTGAACGGCTAGCGGAGCGGATTTATGAAATCTCCGTCGACACCTTCTCCCAAAGCGTGATGCCCAGCCTGCACACGGCCGGCTGGCAGCGGCGACACCTCGACTGGGAATTCAAATTGAATGACGGCGAATGCGAGCCCGATCGAACCCTGGTTGACGGGATGATCAACGCCACGGAAAGCTTTCTGCGCAGCAGCGAAGTGCACCGCCTGTTCATCCAGGAACTCGTGCAGGGCACATTTGCAGAAGCGGAGAATGATGACCTGCGCATCCAGGCGGTCCGCACGCTTGTGGAAACCGAAATCGTGGCGATGCTTGAGGAACGCCGGGAAGAGCTGCTGGATCGGCTCGCTGAGCAGATGCTGAACTCAGCGAAGGGGGATTTCAAGGCCGCTCGCTCCGCCTCAGAAGAGGCCTTAATGGAAGTGGAACACTTGGTGGTTAACCACGCTGAAGCGCTCTGAAGGAAGGCTCTAGCGCCAAAACGTGCTGCCGAATCAAACGATCGGCAGCACTTCCTGTTCAAGTCCAAGGGCCCAGCTCAGCTCTCCGCGGCGATGCAGAACGCGCGCTCGAAGAATCAATGGGTCGATGTCGCAATCGAGTTCCCAACAGCCATCCAGTTGATCGCGAAGCTGATCGAGAGGGCTGCTGAAGAAGGAGCGTTGGGCCATGGCGATGGGCGGGACCCGATCCCGATGGAGCTGATGGCCGGACGGTAGAGATGCCACGGCGCAAAAGAATGGTTAAAAAGACTCATCTTCCCGGGGGGGCGATATCTCAGCCGTCAGCTTCAACCTCCCGTCCAAGGTCAACACCGATCAGGACCCAGTACCTGTCCAACCAAGACAGTGGCAGCAACAGCTGATCCAACTCCTGCGACGCAGGCTTGAGCTTCAGGGCAGCAGCCGCGACCTTCTTGTGTTTGCAGGCCCAGGAGCGGGGAAAACACTGGGTGCTCTGCTGGGATTCCGCGCGATGCGGGATCTAGGCCGGCTGAACCATTTCGTGGTCTTCTGCCACCGCACCTCAATCCTGAATCAATGGAAATCAGCCGCTGCTCGTCTTGGCTTGCGGCTGGAGGAGTGGCCCTGCACGCCGGAACAGAGCCTTGGAGCAGACGGTCTTTTGGTGACGTATCAGGGTGCTGGTCGTCAACGCGACGGGCTGCGAGCACGTCTTGAGGAATGGGGCACAAGCGCCTGCATGGCGATCGCCGATGAGGCACACCATCTCGGCGTCAATCCCGACGAACCGGACGCAACAGCCTGGGGTCAGACCTTTCTGGAGCTGACCACCACCGTCCGCCTGCGTCTGGGACTCACAGGAACCCCCTTTCGTGCCGACAACCTGGGGTTCTGCGCCGCCCGTCGAATCCGGGTTCAACTGGACGACGGTGGCTGGGTCGAGCAGATCCGTCCGGATCTCTGCGTGGAACCAAGGGACCTGATCGCAGCAGGGGATGTGCGCCCCCTGGAGTTCCGCTTTCAAGACGGCTGGGTGGAACACAGCCGCGAGGGACTACCCGATCGCGACGTTTCCCCCCTTTCTTCCGAACAGCGGGAAAGCTGGCGTGCTCGAAACCTGCGTCGCGCCATACGCCTAGCCGACAGCAGCAGCATTGGCCAGCAGGTGCTGCTGAGAGCGCAGCAGAAATTGAATCAACTCCAGGAGCGTCAGCCACAGTCGGCTGGCCTTGTCATCGCCCGCGACATCAATCACGCCGAGGCCATCAGCCGGGTGTTGATTGAAGACGGCAACCGGGTGGAGCTGATTCATTCCCAGAGCCCCCAAGCGACGGAACGCTTGAACGCCTTCCAAAGCGGTAGTGCCGATTGGCTTGTGAGCATTGACATGTGCGCGGAGGGCTTTGATGCACCACGCCTAAGGGTGGTTGCCTATCTGACCACCGTTGTGACCCGCAGCCGTTTTGTGCAGGGCATCACCCGGGCCGTGCGGATGACACCAGAACTGGCCGCCTGCGAAGCCATTCCCCGAGAAGCCTCCTTCGTCTTCGCTCCGGCAGACCCACTGCTCATGGACTACGCACGGTCATGGTCGGTGGCAGAGCCTTACGTGCTGCGCCCTCAGGGCCAGGACTCCCAGGATGACTTGCAGGGTGTTGGGCCATGGCGCGGCCCCAGCCTTCCCCTCGAAGCGGTTGAAGATGGAGCCGGTGCGGTGATCCGCCTGAAAACACCCGAATTGCCCACTTTTTTGCAGCGCTGAACACAGCTTTGGTCAGAGGAAAATGCGAACTTGTGCGAATGGGAGGCTCGAATGGGACCCCCGATCCGTCAACCTGATCAACATCGAGGAGTCAGTTATGGATGCCGCAATGGAACGCCGGGTCATCGTTGCAAGCGGCTGGGCATCCACGCGCATCGCAGTCCTGGACAAGGAAGAGCGCTATGAAGACAGTTATGCCATCACCCAAGAATTCTGCGAATGGATCACTTGCATAGGAGAAAACATGGAGATGCTTGAGGCCAATGTTTTGGCCGTTCCGCGCAATCCAAGCAAGCGTCGGCCGATTCACGACCCAACGTCCAACGATTCCCAGGTTGAAATCTAAAAACAACCTTAAATTCTTCCAAGCTTGATACATCTTTTTTTGGGTTGCAGTCCACCACTGGCTCAAGCACGGCTTTAGATTTAACTCATAGTCAGTTCGCTTTAGCAGTGGTTCAAGGCGGTTCGGATCACATCGAAAATCTGGTTGTCGTCGGTTCAGGCCCAGCCGGTTACACGGCGGCCATCTATGCAGCACGCGCCAACCTGCAACCGCTGCTGATCACCGGCTTTCAACGCGGGGGTATCCCCGGCGGACAGTTGATGACCACGACTCATGTCGAGAATTTTCCCGGTTTTCCAGATGGTGTTCTCGGTCCTGACCTGATGGATCTGATGAAGTCCCAGGCTGTTCGTTGGGGCACCCACCTGCTGGAAGCCGATGCCGACAGGATTGATCTGACGTCGAAGCCCTATCGCATTGAGGTCGACGGTCAGACCATCCACACCCATGCCCTGGTGATCGCCACCGGCGCCAGTGCAAACCGTCTCAAACTTCCGTCAGAGAGTGCCTTTTGGAGCAAGGGCATCAGCGCCTGCGCGATCTGTGACGGGGCCACGCCGCAGTTCCGCAACGAAGAGCTTGCCGTGGTCGGCGGCGGAGATTCCGCCTGCGAGGAAGCGGTGTACCTCACCAAATATGGAAGCCACGTCCATTTGGTGGTGCGCTCGGACAAACTCCGTGCCAGCGCAGCCATGGCTGATCGGGTCTTGGCCAATGACGCCATCACCGTGCACTGGAACAGCGAGATCGTTGACGTCAGCGGAGATGAATGGATGCAGTCGATGACCCTGCGGGATCGCAATGAAGGCAGTTCTCAGAGCCTTGCTGTCAAAGGGCTCTTCTATGCGATTGGCCACACCCCCAACACTGATCTGCTTCAGGGGCAACTTGATCTCGATGAGAAGGGTTATCTGAAAACGGAAGTGGGGCGTCCGGAAACGTCCTTGGAGGGCGTCTTCGCTGCCGGCGATGTGGCTGATGCTGAATGGCGTCAGGGCATCACCGCAGCCGGAAGTGGCTGCAAAGCAGCCTTGGCAGCAGAGCGCTGGCTAAGCCATCACAACCTGGCAACCCGTGTGCAACGCCAAGACGTGGAGCCAGCGGTGGCGGAACGTCCGGTCAACGTGGAGGTCACCACAGAAGCGACCTACGACCCTCAAGGGCTGTGGCAGAAGGGAAGCTTTGCCCTGCGCAAGCTTTATCACGACAGCACGAAGCCTCTGCTTGTGATCTATACCTCACCAAGCTGCGGCCCTTGCCACGTGCTGAAGCCTCAGCTGCGACGGGTGATTGAAGAGCTGAATGGATCTGCCCAGGCTGTTGTCATCGACATCGAAGCTGATCAGCAGATCGCTGAACAGGCAGGGGTCAATGGCACACCCACAGTTCAGCTGTTCCACCAGAAAGCGATGGTGAAGCAATGGCGCGGCGTCAAGCAGCGCAGCGAATTCAAGGCTGCGATTGAATCCTGCCTTCAGGCTGCCGCCTGAGGGCAGCGGACATCAACGACGGCGAGGTCCACCGGGGCGGTTTCCACCGGGACGACCACCAGGAGCACCGGCATTGCGCTCCCGATAAGTGATGCGGCCACGGGTGAGGTCATAGGGGCTGATTTCCACCAGAACCTTGTCACCGGCGAGCAATTTGATTCGAAACTTGGTGAGCTTTCCAGCCGCTCTGCAAAGGCATTGGTGGCCTGCAGGCTGCTCGAGGGTGACCAGATAGAACCCGTTGCCCTGTTCCTTCTCGATCACGCCCGAGGTTTCGATCATGCGTCGGTAGCCAATTCTGTCTTGCTGGTATCAGTTTAGAAGGCCACTTGCGCCCCGCCGAGACAACAGAGCCCTTAGGCTCCAACGCCCACCCCACTCCCCCTGCCGTGATTCTTCCCCCGTTGAGCATGGATCTGGGTCTGCTGCTGATCTCCGTCGGCGTGGTCAACCTGTGGAGGATGCGAGAGAACGCGAGCTGACTTGACGACGCTGCTGCTGAACAAACCCTTTGGGGTCTTGAGTCAATTCACGCCGGAGGAAGGGAGCCGTTGGGGGTGCTTGAGCGACTTTGTTGACGTGCCCCAGGTCTACGCCGCTGGGCGTCTTGACGCCGACAGCGAGGGGCTGCTGATCCTTACCAGCAACGGTCGCCTGCAACAGCGCCTCACCGACCCACGCTTTGGCCATTGGCGCAGCTACTGGGCGCAAGTCGAAGGCACCCCCACCATCGAACAGCTGCAACAACTTCGCGATGGTGTTGTCATTCAAGGCCGTCGCACCCTGCCGGCAAAAGCACAGTGGCTTCAAGGGCACGACCAACCGCAACTCCCCGATAGAAGGCCTCCCATTCGTTACCGCGCCGCAATCCCCACCAGCTGGCTACAGCTGTCACTTACCGAAGGACGCAACCGGCAAGTGCGACGCATGACTGCGGCCGTCGGACTACCGACATTGCGTTTGGTGCGCTGCTGCATTGACTTGATGGACAATGGCCCACCGCTGGACCTGAAAGAACTTCAAGCCGGAGACTGGCGTGCAGTGACAGGTGCTGAACAGGAGCGGCTCAACAAGCTCATCAGCAGCAAGCCGATCTCTTCTGGCCCTCGTCGGGGAGGGAACCGACGAGGGTGACCGCGCGAAATGCAATGTCCTCCACCTCGCGCCAGGGCTTTTCGCTGCGCTCTGCATAGCGAACCTGCTCAAAGCCAAGAGCCTCAAAGGCTTCCAAGAAATCCTGCTCCTGCCAG
Source organism: Synechococcus sp. UW69 (assembly GCF_900474185.1). Classification (NCBI taxonomy): domain Bacteria; kingdom Bacillati; phylum Cyanobacteriota; class Cyanophyceae; order Synechococcales; family Synechococcaceae; genus Synechococcus; species Synechococcus sp. UW69. The sequence goes on from NZ_UCNW01000011.1 coordinate 308,861, forward strand.
GCGCCACTGATGCATCCACTCCAAAGATCAGGGTCCTGCTGCAAACGCAGGGGCACAACCTGATCGCAGACGATGTCGCTAATGGCAACCCGTCCGCCGGGAGCAAGAACCCGGCGAATGTTGGCCAGCAGCCTGTCGCGGGAGGATGGATTCACCAGATTGAGCACACAGTTGCTCAACACAACATCCATCGAGGCATCGGCAATCAGGGGCTCTCCCGCAGCAGCAGGCGCATCAAGGGCTTCGATGGCTCCATCAACAAAACGGACGTTGTCGAACCCCACTGCTGACGCCACGACCGGGATCGCCGACCGCGACAGGACAAGCATGTCGTCATTGCGATCCACACCGGTGACGCTGCCGGACTTTCCGACAATTTGGCTGCAGATGAAGGCGTTTTTACCGCTGCCGCTGCCAAGGTCGAGCACACGATCACCCTGCTTCACCCATCGGGTGGGATCACCGCAGCCGTAATCACGCTCGACAACAGCATCGGGAATCACTCGCAGCAGGGCAGGGTCAAAGCCAACCGGGGTGCACAAGCAGGCTTCCTGCTCGTGTGCAGCGGCTCCGTAACGGGCTTCAACAGCCTGTGTTTGATCCAGAGACTGGGGCTGAGAGGGAGGGCAACACGACTCAGCCATCAGCCGATGGACTCCTGCAGCTCACGCACCACGTTCCACTGGCCGTACCAGTAGTTGGCCTCGGCGCGACGGTCCGGATCCGCCACACCATCAACCGCATCGGGCCCCACCGACTTCCACAACTCATGACCGCAAACACGGTTGAGACCCTGTTCTGCTTCATCCGACAACAACTGCAGACGCCGCTGCAGATTTTTGAGCTGAGCGACAGCCATCAGAAAAAAATCAATTAAGGCGATAGTACAAAAGAACCAAAGAGTATCAAGGTTCAGAAGGGGAGCTTTTTCTTCGCGTCCTTATCGAGATCCGCTTCCATCTCACGCAAACGCTTCAGGATCGTGTCGTAGTACTCACTGATGTAACTCTCCATATCGGTGGTTTCGGATTCGTCGAGACCAAACGCTGCGTAGCTGGTTTGCATCGGAGCGTCGAGGGTCTGACCACTACCGGTGACCTCTGCAAATGCAAGCCGCTCCGCCACGTTGACGGCAGGCTCAAAGAAGGAGGCCACACCCTGCATCAGATTGATCAAGAAGGGCTGAACCCGAAACACCCTGGCCGTCTTGCCACTGCAGCGTTCGCACAGCTGCACCAGTTCACCGGTGTTCCAGGGCTTAGGCCCGACGACCGGGTACGCACTGCGAACGGTCTCCGGCCGCTCGAGAGCCGCAACAGCGAATCGAGCCATGTCCTGGGTGTTCATGTAGGCAATGGCCGTAGGGCTGCCACTGACCCAAACGGTTTGGCTCTCCAGAACAGGGATGGCGAACTGGCTGATCACCCCCTGCATGAACGCAGCACCCTGCAGGATCGTGTAATCCAGATCCGATGACTCCAGCAGCTTCTCCGTGCAGGCCTTGATGTCCATCAATGGAACATCGCGATGCTGATGAGCTCCCAGCAAGGAGAGAAAGACAAAACGCTTGACATCAGCCCTTTCGCAGGCACGAAGCAGATTGAGCTTTCCGTCCCAATCCGTCTCGTAGATGCTGCGTGGATCGTTGGGCCGACTTGTGGACGCATCGATAACGGCATCGACGCCTTCAAGGGCGTAATCCAGGCTGTCTGGTTCGAGCAGGTCGCCGCGGGTCAACTCACAACCCCATTCCTGAAGAAAAGCAGCCTTGCGGGGCGCCCGCACCATGCAACGCACCTGGTGGCCGGCATCGATGGCACGACGGGCGATCTGTCGTCCCAGGGTGCCCGTGCCACCCACCACAAGCACTTGCATCGGCGCCTTCCTCGCGAAGAGGGGAGCCTAATGGCCCCCGCTTCAAAGCGACTGCTTCAGTCGTCGCCCTGCAGTTTCAGCAGCAGAGCACCACCAGCGAGGCCGATGGGAATCAACACCCAGAAGATCGCAGCAGTTCCAAAAATCTCAGCAGCCATGGTCTGGGCAAAGCGATCGCACGCCCATTTAAATCCCTTCCCCCCGCAGGCTGGTGCAGATCTGTAACAGCTGCGGCAATTCCGCATCGGTTCGGACCTGTGCTGGCATGACTCCACTGGCACTTGCGCGGTAGCCCTCGGCATGGAGCGCCTGCACCAGTCGAGCGAGGGCTGGCGGCCCACCGCCTCCCAATCGCGAGGCCAGCTCATCTGTAGGCCAGACCGTGGGGCAATCCCCCGGATCCGCCTGCAGGCGCCGTAACAAGCGCAGGGTGACAGGGCTGATCTGCTGAAGACCAAGGTCTTGGGCATCGGCAATGAGCTGCTGCAAAAGAGGCTCTTCCTGCAGAGGACCAATCCACAAAGGGCCACTGATGCTCCACCTCCCCTGACCGTCCACGCAATGACAAGCAGGCCAGCCGCTGAGCTTCAGCAGAGGCTGCACCCGTTGAGCACCGCATCGTTCACAACGCGCCACCAGCCCAAGCTTCTTCTCATCGCCCGCTGGGATCTGACGCAGCAAGCGCAGGGCGAGGCGAAAGGTGCGCCCTTCACTGAAGCTGAACAGGGGCTGCACACCACGGCCCAGAAGCCAGGCCTGCCGGGCCACCAGGCCAATCTGCTGCCGCAGGGCCATTTCCCAACTAGCGGGATGCACGCGGGCTGCGGCACCAAGGCTTCGAATCGCACCAACACGGTCATGACCGGTGGGGGAACGGCCATCCGTCGATGCCAGAAACAACAGGCCGTCGAAGCGCAAAGCCTGAAGGACCGGCTGAATCAAGCTCCCCGAAGCCCCAAAGGCATCGAGGTCGATGAAATCGAACCGCTGACGCTGAAGGATCGACCGATAAAGCAACAAATCTGCCGCCTCCGCGCTGAGCCGCGTTGAACACCCCAATGCCTGCACATTGGACTGGATCAGCGGCAGCCGATCCGGATCACCATCGTTGATCCAGAGCTCTGTCTCAGCGGCATCGCTGCCCAACGCCTCCAGGCCCCAGCGCAGCGCCCTGATCCCGCAACCGGCCATCAGATCAAGCCAACGGAGTGGTTGCGTTGCGCTTGCCTTCTGGTGGCGGGCCAGCAACACCGACAGATCGCGTGCCGGGCGTGACTCAGGCCTGAAAAACCCTGGGCCAAGGCTGAACTCAGCCAGACCTTCGCGATAGTGATGATCGGTTGAGGTCAGAAGGGTGCCGTCTGCTGCCATCCAGACTGCCGAGTGGGGCGTTCCAAGCACCTGGTGCTGGAGAGGCTGGCCCTGCCACTGGCGCGTCAGCGGCCCTGAAGCGGGACCAGCTCTGCTGCTGTTGCACGGCTTCGGCGCCGCCAGCGGACACTGGCGCCACTTTGCGCCGCGCTTGGCTGATCATGGCTGGCGGGTCTACAGCCTGGATCTGCTGGGTTTCGGCCAGTCCGCCCAGCCAGCGCGGCCAATGGACAACCGGCTCTGGGCGCAGCAGGTCTGCGCGTTCCTCGATCAAGTGGTTCAAGGACCAGCGGTGGTGATCGGCAACTCCTTGGGGGGCCTGACTGCGCTCACCGCAGCGGTGCTGCGGCCCGACAGGGTGCAGGCGGTAGTTGCAGCTCCGCTACCGGACCCCGCCCTGATCCAACCGCTACCGAAACGTCGCTCGCCCTGGCGACGGCGCTGGCAGCGGCGCCTGCTTTGGCTGGTTCTGCACCTTCTGCCTCTTGAGCTTGTGGTGCCCTTGATCGCGCGCACAGGTTTGCTCAAAGCCGGGCTACAGGGGGCCTACTGGAGTTCGATCCAATCCGATCAAGAACTGCTTCAGCTGGTTGCCCGTCCTGCCCGAAGGCCCACGGCCGCTCAGGCCCTCCGGGGCATGAGCCTGGGCATGTCGAAGCGCCCCAGAGGAGCCACTGCCCCCGCACTGCTCGAGCAGCTCCAATCCCCCATGCTTCTGATCTGGGGACGTCAGGATCGATTTGTGCCCCTGGCTATCGGGGAATCCCTGGCAGCCACGCATCCACAACTCGTACTGCGCGTGCTGGATCGCTGCGGTCACTGCCCCCATGACGAAGCGCCCGATCGCTTCCTTTCTGTGTTGTTGCCCTGGCTGGACCGTAACTTGGGAGGACCAGACCGGCAGGGGACGACCAGCGGCGATGAAACACACCCTCTCGGTGGTGGTTGAGGACGAATCCGGAGCACTCAGCCGGATCGCAGGACTCTTCGCCCGACGCGGTTTCAATATCGACAGCCTGGCAGTCGGTCCGGCGGAGGCTGAAGGGCAGTCTCGACTGACCATGGTTGTGGAAGGCGATGACCAGACGCTCCAGCAGATGACCAAACAGCTGGACAAACTGGTGAATGTGCTTCAGGTGTTGGACCTCACCCAGCGACCCGCTGTGGAACGGGAGTTGATGCTGCTGAAAGTCTCAGCACCGGCTGCATCCCGGAGCGCTGTTTTCGAACTCGTTCAGGTCTTTAGGGCCAAGGTCGTGGATGTGGCCGATGAAGCCATGACCCTGGAAGTGGTGGGAGATCCCGGGAAACTGGTAGCCCTGGAACGGTTAATGGCTCCTTTCGGAATTCTCGAAATTGCCCGCACCGGCAAGGTGGCGCTCGAGCGGGCTTCAGGGGTGAACACAGAAATGCTGAAGGTGTCCCCGAGCCAGAGCCGGGTCCCGGCCTGAGTTCACTCCTTTAGCGCTGCCTTGGTGATGCGATCTCCCTGCTGAATCGCATCCACCACATCCATGCCGTCCACGACACGGCCGAAGACGGCGTAACGACCATCCAGTTCCGGCAAGGGGCGCAAAGCCACATAAAACTGTGCACTAGCGGAATCCGGCGCCTGGGAACGGGCCATGGCCACGGCCCCCCGTTCATGGTTCAGCTCCAGACCATCCAGGTCAGCGGGATTGGTGCTGACCCTGCTGTATCGGGGCTGCGTCTCCGATCGAAACTTGATTTCGAGGGGGATCATCCGAGCTTGACCATTGGCGGGGTCAACAAAGCTGCCCGTTCCGAGCTGCCCCAAGGGAACGGATCGATCGCTGGATTGCGGATCCCCCCCTTGGACAACAAAGGGAACAGGCTCGCGCACAACACGATGAAACATCGTTCCGTCGTAGGTGCCGCGCCTCACCAGATCAACAAAATTTCCGGAGGTGAGCGGTGCAGCATCTCCGTTCACTTCAATCGTGAACTCGCCCTGGCTCGTCTGCATGGTGATGGTGGCCAGCCCCTGCAGGCAGGCCGCCTGAGCATCAGCGCAGCCCGTCACGACGGAGGCACGCGGAGAGGGGCTGCAACTCACCAGCAGGGGGATGAGAAACAGCAGCGTCCACAAACGAAAACGACGCATCGGATCAGAGCCCCTCGAGATTGACGCCAAGGAAGCGGGCCAGCTCAGCACCGTCCTGCTCCAACTGCGCCAGAGGCAGCGGTTCGCCGACGCGGGTCAGTGGCATGTCACGTCTTCCCTGAATTCTCAGGGCAACACGACGTCGAGCATTAAAGCCATCACGCACCTCGACTTTCACGGCCTTCACGTCCTTAAGAGGGATCTCCACCAGAACGGGCTTGCGGAAACCGCGACGGCTAATCGTCACCACACCGGCGTCCTTGTCGAACCGGTTACTGCCGCCGCCGACATTCACACCGATGACGTACCAGAGATAGGTGGCCAGCAACGCCGCAGCGAGGCTGTACAACCCCATGACCAGCCCCTGCGGCACGAACACCAAAGCAGCTGGATGGCCCAGAGGCAGGAGATCACGACCGAGATAACTCGACAGCGAAGCCAGAAGGAAGCCCACTCCGCCAATGGTGACGGCAGATGCCACCAGATAATTCGAGAGACGACGGGAGCCGAGCACGGTTTGCTCGAGCACTGCTGCGGACATGACCCAGCCAGAACGAAGGGCCATTGTGACCGCAGAAAGGCCCATGCGTCGAAATAGGAAAAAATCCCTAAGAAACAAAGCGATACGAGGGGTTTCAGCTCAGTAAATTCAGCCCCGCAGGACGCATGAAGATTGTTAAGGTCGCGGCGTATCCCACAGCCTGCGGCTTTCCGCACCGTTCACCTCTCATGACGATCGCTGTAGGACGCGCGCCACAGCGGGGATGGTTCGACGT